>JAZOOE010000136.1:0-21231 GCA_045654865.1 Acutalibacteraceae bacterium
TCTCCGTCGGCATAGCACCACTTGCAGTATTCCTCGTTGAAGAAGCCATCGGTTTCCTTGCTGATATTTTCGTCCTCCAGAGGCATACCGCAGCATTGACAGATCAGCTTTCTCGGTGAGCCGAGAAGTGTGTTGATCGAAACATCAAACAGCTTTGAGAGTAGCTTCAACGTTTCTGTATTGGGGATTGTATCTCCATTCTCCCAACGGCTGACCGCCTGACGGGTGACGAATACTTTTTCGGCAAGCTCATCCTGAGAGAGCCCGTGCTTTGTTCTGAGTTCAAGGATAATATCTTTCGTTTCCATAGTGCCACCGGCTTTGTTTTCTATGGTTCTATTATAGCAGATCATAAGGGAAATAACAAGCAACGCGCTGTTGCCTTTTCTTTGTCGACTGCAGAGCAATCGTTGATATTCATATAATTCTTTAAAGGCCTTGACAAACTCCTGATTCAGAGTTAACATACAAACGCAAAGCGCCCCCGAGATGATTTTCATCTCGGGGGAGCATTTTGTTGACCACAGTTTATCCCTCTTCCACGCACGGAGTACACGGAAACAGTGGGCACGGGAGGTCTGGAGAGGGCTTAAAAATAATTAGAACGCATTAGAAATGATGCGAAAGCAGTAGAAACAAGGAGTTCAAAAGCCTTTGGGAGCAGGATGTCGGGAGTTCGAGTCTCTTCACTCCGACCAGATGGGGGAAGTTCGGCAAAGGTCGGACTTCCTCTTTTGACATCCTGCGACCAAAGCAGTATTGTTGTCTTGTGACGACAGGGGTATTAAATTCTGCGGATTCAGAGGTATTCTTTGCGCATTAGAGCTCGCGAGGCGAATAACACCGTGCGAAGCACAAGAAAACTGTGAAGCAGAAAAACTCGACGTATGGTGAAAAATTCGGCGTTGTATCCTTACGGGTACAACGCCTGATGTCTTTTTTGATGCTTAATTATTCGATTTCGGATATTTCTGCACGGCTCAGAAGCTCATCGGCTGAAATCATTTCCACGTCCAGATTCATTGCACGAAATGCCTTCGTTTCTTTGATTCCGTAGAAATTTTTTGCAAGTGACTTGACGTAGGTATAGCCGAAATCCTCGAATATGGGACCGCCGGAGGTGGTAACGTAGGTCAGACGCTTAGTTTTGCAAAGTCCCTGCGGTCTGCCGTTGTTGTATTTGAAGGTTATTCCCGAAACCGTGATCTGCTCAAGATATATTTTCAGTATTGACGGGAATGACAGATCCCAGAATGGTGCGGCAATAACGATCTCGTCTGCCTCGGAAAATTGTTTTGCATAGCGGAACATCGGATCCTCAAGGCATCCGTCAAGAATTAATTTTTCTCTTCTTTCCAGAAGGGACGTGCTCAGGGGCTCAATTGCCTCGCAGTTTAAATTTACCTGTGTTATTTCATCGGACATATTTTCCATAAGGCTTTTTGCCAGAACAAGGGTACGTGAGCTTTCGCGTACACACGCATTGATAAAAAGAATAGACATTTTTAGTTCCTCCTAAGGCATGATTGACAGAAATTTTTTTGCGGATTTTTTCTGAAAGGACCTATTTTATATAAGTGTTGCGGATTTTTGTAAGTATTTCCTCGTCTGCGGGGCAGAATTCAAAGCACGGGATCTCATGTGGAGTGATCCACCTGATGTCGTTGTGCTCAAGCTTTTTTGGCTCACCCTCGGAAATTTCGGCATTGAACAAGGTCAGATGCACCGTAATATCGGGGTATTCGTGGATAACGTCCATAAACGTGTCACGCACAGTTATTGTAACGTCAAGCTCCTCCCGACATTCACGAATGAGAGCTGCTTCCTTTGTCTCTCCCGCCTCTACCTTTCCGCCGACGAATTCCCATAAAAGCCCTCTCGTTTTGTGTGCGGGACGCTGACAGATCATAAATTTATTCTCATCCCATATAAGAGCGGCTACAACCTCTGTAAGCTTCATTTGTTTTCATTCCTTTTATTGTAATATTTACTTCGGATAATAACAGACGTTCGTTTATTATAGCACGTAGTCTTTTTCTTTTCAATCCTTTCCGACGGGAGAAAAGCTTATGGGGCTGTAAAAAAGCTTTCACTTTCACAGCCCCGTTCAAGCGGTCAGAGCAGACGGTCTGTCTGCTTCTTCACGGTTTTTCGTTTCATTGTGCGGTTTTGTTTTTCATCTCCATTTCTGCGTGATTTTTGTCGGATATCAAAGACGCTCAGACATATAAGCGGCTTTAATTTGAAGAGTTCTTTTTTATAAGCTCTATATCTGACAAAGGAATATCCATAATTAAATCCACTGCGGCTTTGTATGCATTCATTATAGACTCGGGGAATATGTTTTCTTCGGACAAAAATTTATATTCCTTTTTCAGCTTGTTCTCCCATTCAGTCTTTGTTTTGAAGTTGTTGTTTCGGATAAGTGCCTCTATTATCTCAAACGTAATCTCCTCAACGGGAAGAGGCTCGGACTCGTAGTCCTTATTCATGGGCCGAGGCAAGGAAATAATATGCAGATAATTAAATAATACGTCGGGGATTGACGTAATATTCTTGATTTTTTTCAACAGCGGATGGATTTCGATGCCCTTGAGATGCTGTCTTACTTCGTCAATCGTAACGGAATCATTCCGCGGCGCTCTTTTTTCTTTTTTATCAGAGCCTCTGCTTTTCTTTTCACTTTTTTTACCTGAGGGGGTGGGGTGGGCTGAATGGTTTTGCTCAGGAGTTTTTTCGTTTTCCGAAAGGGTAGCGGGAGCTCCGCTGAGTAAACCGTTTTGTGCTCTGTAATCATAGAGACTCATCTGCTGCTCGGTAATTGTTATGCTTATCTTCTGTTCGCGTGAGGTGCTGATGATTTTTTCGTTTATCAGTGAAATCAGAATATCCGCTATATCTGCCAAAGGAAAATGATTTATTACCGTATTAAACTCTGTTTCGCCGGCATCAGCTATAAATCTCAGTATGTCGTATTCCTGACGTGAAATTTCGGGGGGAATATCCTCGTAGAAGAATGCGGTTTTACGGTAATCACAGTCGTTGTGCGGATAAACAGAGTCAATATCGTCAATAGGTTCAAATTCGTCGCAGGTATAAAAAGGCTCGATATATGTTTTCAACAGAGAATGTCTGTTTGCTTTGACATAGGCGAAGCCCTTAGGCATAAGATTCAGGCTGTCCGTGGTGATAAGATCCACCGTTTCAAAACGTGGAGTCTGTTGTTCAATCTGGCTTGCAAGGGTTTCAATTGTTTTTTTGCCGCAGGAGTGTGCAAAGCGCTGCATCGTATTATAGTCGTGAGAGCCCATAAAAATTTCGGTGCAGTTGGCGCGGATAATTCGTCCGATATCGGCATCGTATTTTCTGTCAAGCTGAGAGTCGCACTGTAAAAACATGTGCCAGAACATTCCGAATTTTCTTGAGGTTGTAAGCATTTTTATAAATTCGGGGCCGTCGGCAATATTGCAGTTTGCAAATTCATCCAGAAAGCAGTGTATATTTCGGGGAAGTCTTTTCAATTTGCTTTCTCTGCCTCGTCTTACGGTAGCAGTATAGATGTCATTCATAAGCAGTGAAATAAGATGCTCGCCCACCTGAGTGCTGCCTGCTTGAATAACAATTGCGGTGGGCTTATCTATAAACTCGTCAATGTCAACGGAATTGGTTGAGGATAAGCTGTAAAGAGAGGACTGTCCGAATACATCGTAATGATTCTCAACAACACCGAAATAGGATGCTCGGGTTTTTTCCGCATTGTTGGTTACGCTGACCATTTTCTGAACAGACAGAGCCTCCATGCCCTTTTTGTCATAGGGCTCAATCATAAGCAGATTTGACGGACTGTAGTGGTTACTCTCGAGACGCTTTCTCAGACGGTAATGATTTTGCAGAATGTTATACAAATTAACGCTTGAGGGAGGAATATCACCGTTGAGCAGATCCTCAAATTTGTCGAGAATGGCTCCGTTTGTGTATGAACGGGCGCCCTGATCCCATATAGGATCCGACATACTTTTAACGGGCTGAATGATCTCAGCAATTCTTCTGAGGGCGTTTTCGGTCTCATAGCTGATTTGTTTTGTCCTGCAGCATTCCTTTGCAAGTCCGCTGAGCGGATTATAGGTATGTGACCTTGCAGGATTGTCGCAGTTGATAATTATTACGTTATAGCCGTTTTCCTTGAGATGCTTATACTCGTTTTCAATTATCTCGCCGTGCATATCCACAATAATAAAGCTTGGCTTGACCTTTAAGGCGGCAAGGGAATAGATTGCCTGCATAACAAATCTCGTTGTTTTGCCGGCACCTGTTTCACCCTCTGTATATGTATGGTATACATCCTTTCTGCCGCCGTACACGGCTTGTCCCGTTTCCTCGTCCTTATAGCAGCACAAGGGAAACCAGTCCTCGTCCACATTCTGCAATTCGTCGGCTCTGTAAAAGGTCAGACCGCTGTCACTGTCATCAAAATTTGTAATTTTTGCATTAGGATAGGATTTGTCTATATATTCTTCTATAATTTTTTCTCTGAGTGTACTCATAATATTTACCTCTTTTACGGCTTATCTTTTTCCGATAAGCCTTGTATTTTGTCAGAATTCAAAACGGAAAAAACGGCAGAAAGTTACTCAAGACCGGGAGCCAGGAAGCCGCAGTGCTTCTTTTGTAGCTTGTCCTCGTTATGAAGGGCAATATAAAAGTTCGTTTCAGCGGACAGTCTGTTCATTTTTGTATCGTAATCATCCTTACTGTTCAGTACGTAATAAAGCATCGGACGATAAATATTTTCTTTGGCGGCATACGCCTGATGAATGAACATTATAATATTTGCCGTCTGAATTTCCTCTTCCGTGTATTCGGGATAAGTCGAATATAAGGCAACTGCGGAAAATGATTCAAGCTCGTTTTTCAGTATTTGGTGGATATTGCTCCATTTTTTTAAAGAATCGGTCTGATTGGTTTTTTCAAATGAATAGATGAGCATTTCTATTGACGGAATGTCACCGCTCATTGCCAGAGTTGACCAGATATTTTGTGCTGTGGTTCTGTTCTGAGGAGTGATGATTCCGAGCCAGCTCAAAAATGCCAGCAGCTTGCATGCATTCTTGTTGCCGACAGCAGCTGCATTTTTTAATTCTTCCGTAAAGCTGACCTCGTCAAAGCTTTTGAGGGTGTTGATTTTGCAGGCTGAAAGAACGTTCATTTTTGTGTCATAAGCAATATTTTTTCGGGATGCGTCCGTTGCAAGCAACAGATTTGCATCGGAAAAGGATTGCAGACATACTGTTTCGTCAATCAAAGCCTTGCATTCCTCAAATAATTCACCTGAGTCTTTGCTTTCGCAAAGCAGAAATAAAATGTTTTTCTCAATTTCGGCGATTCTTTCATCGGCCGTAAATGTGAGAAAAGGTGAAATGATGTTAAAAAATTCTTTTATAATTACACTTGTCTTATTGTCCTTCATAAAAGCACCGCCTTTTTTTATAAATTTTGTTTGTATCACAATGAAGGATTTTTTGTGCCCGGGTAAGCCTATGATAGCAGAGTATAAAAATATGGGAGAACGGGGGTGATTTTCTCGCTTTTTTTAATATTACCCCGATCGCACGGTTGAAGAAGGAAATGCCGAAAAAGGCTTATGTTTGTCCGAAAAGCCGAAATATAAAAAGAGGTGTAAAAAACTTTTGTTTTTTACAGCTCTCTCTTATACAATGGTAATTCTTTTTTGCGCTCTCACCGATTGTTTTCGGTATTTTATCCGTCCTTTGCTTTTTTTCCTCTTTTCGGATATTTTGTTGTTGACGGTTTTTATGTCAGGTATGATATAATCCGTTTTTTGTTTGCAACAAACCGTACTCTACCATTTTCTTCAATTGCTTTTTTGTATGTTTCGGACATAAATGTATGTATTTTGCAATTGTATTGCAGGAAGCAGGAGTGTTAGCAAATTCAAGAATCATATCATATCTTTCAACTCGTTTTCTGCAAAGCTTATCCTTTGTGCTGATATGATAAACTGCACATTTTTCAGAAAAGGAAAGATTATTCATAGAACGGATTAATCCGCTTTCCCTTGACAAAATGGCAATACTGCAATCATCTGTTGTGTTGGCTGAAATGAGGCTTCTGAATGTCTCCTGCAGCTGGAAATTCATAACCTCAGAATCAATCAGCGCATTTCTTTGCATCAGCTTGAAAACAGCTCTGCTTAAGGAGTTTTGCTGCTTGTTGTAAAGACTCTGTTCTGTTCCGTCTGACATAAGGACAAAGCTGCTTTTATTGGAACAATTTCCCTTAAAGAGCTTCATTACCGAGACCGCATCGCTTGACGTGACAAAGTATGTTTCGTTTGCATGCTCTCCGTTGTTGGGAGCAGAAGCAATCTTCAAGCCGACATCATCCAGATAACCGATCACTCCGTCGCCGATATGCGCTATGATAAATCTTTCATCCTTGACTGCAACGACAAGCAGTGTTGCTGCAAGCTCCTTCAGGCTGCAGCTCAGGGAATTCGCAATTTTTTGAAGATCGCAGAGTAAGGTTTCGATTATCTGCAATTTTACCTTTCTTCCGTCCTCTTCGGAATATATTGAATCAAAGCTGCTTGTCAGCAATTCAGTTATGCTGTTAACAACACACTCGGCCCCGTAGTGAGACAGCCTTGCGGAACCGGCGCCATCAGAGAGACTGATAACAAAAGTGTTGTTTTTGCAGCTTGTTTTTGTTTTATCCTGGCAAGGTATCAGGGCTTTTAAATGTCCTCGTCCCTGAACCTCACAGCTAGACATTTTCCACATAATATGGAGCTCCTTTGTTTCAGGTTGTTTTTTTGATGCTTATAGCTCGCTCCAGCCCAGAATTCCCTTTTCATCAAGGGTCTGAGATTCACCGGGCATTGACATTGAAGTTGTTACAACGCTTTGGCTCAGCCATTCAAAAAATTCCTTATATTTTGTTTCCCTTATTTTTAAAGCAGAGCGTCTCGGTGAAAACTTGCCTAATACGCTCATATCTGCCTCCGGGCCGACACCCAACGGGAAAACAGACAGCTTTCGTTCATTAACCAGCTTTTGTGTTCTTGAAATTGCTGTTTCCAGTTCACTTGCAGAGCCGTTGGGGGTTCCGTCCGTCATAATGACGAGCCAGGGCTGGAAATAGTCTACGCCCTTGTCCTTATATTCCTGCTTGCGCTTTTCCAGACGGTCAAGAGCAAGGTTTACGGCTTCGCCCATATAGGTATCACCCTCAGCATAAAGCTCAATATTCTCTGTCTGCTTGTCTACCGTTGTAAAGTCCGATACAACCTGTGCTTTATCGCCGCCGAAGGTAATTATGCATATTTCTGCAGAATAAACCGCTACCTCGTCTGTTTTGATGGCTTCAAAGAATTGATTTATGCCTTCATTAAGATCGTCTATTGCACTGACGCCGCCCGTAACAATATTCCATTCCTTGCCGTCCTTGAATATTTTTCTTCCGGTGTCTTGGGTTTCACCTCGCACAACTCTGCCCATAGAGCCGCTGGTATCCAGGCAAAGGCACACGGGAACACGGGGTGTCGGATTGTTGACAAGATCATCAAGATGTAAAATACTATTGTTCATTGTAGTTCTCCTTTTGATTTTTATAATGTTGCCCAGCCTTCTACGCTGCCCAGGGGTACACTTTCACCGGGTGTTGATATTGAAGTCTGAGATATGCTTTGGCTTAACCAAGTAAAGAATTCTGAAAAATTCAGGCCCTTTAATTTCAGCGGAGGACGTTTTGGCGAAAAGTCCTTGAGCACATCCATATTTGCGTCGTTACCTATACCGATAGGGAAAACGGTAAGCTTTCCGCCGGAAACCATATCCTTAACACGCTGAATGCTTCCTGAAAGCTCTTGTTCGTCACCGTTCGGCTCACCGTCTGTCATAAGGACAAGCCAGGGCTGATAATAGTCAATGCCGTTTTTTTTGTATTCTTGTTTTCTTTGCTCAAGACAGTCAAGAGCCATATTGACTGCCTCTCCCATAGGTGTGCCGCCATAAGCAGAAAATACGGGAGGCTGTGCTGTCTGATCTATTGATGAAAAATTCTCCGCAAGCTTTGCATAACCGCCAAAGGTAACCAGACATATATCTGCCGCAAATGACGCTGTTTCGTCTGCCTTTATCGAGTCATAAAAGAGCCTTACGCCCTTATTCAATTCATCAATGGGCGTGTCTGCAAATTCGCTTGAGCCGCTACCCATAGAGCCGCTTGTATCAAGACAAATACATACCGGAACTCGGGTGGAGGGATTGCTTGTATCGAGAGTATCGCTTTTTTGAATTATATAATTACTCATTAAATAAATCCTTTCATAATAATTAGATAAAAGCTTTTTTATATTGCTGCAGCTGAGTCTTCGACTGCAGCATAGTTTTGTCAGTTTTTGTCTTCGGAGACTTCTGTTTTTGAATATTGATCCTTTAACTCATTAACCATACGCATATACAGATCTCGGCATTCCTCATATGCAGACAGCTCTATAAGCTTGATACAAGGCTGTATATAGTCATTCCAGATGTGTATATAAATTTCATCGGTGTTTTCAGATGAATCAATAGCGGTAACGATTGAGGGCGCGATGCGGTAATATTCCTTTATCAGATCTTCTCCGTTGTTTTGCAGTGCAAGCCATGTATCGCGGAAGCGGCGAAGCGTTGTCAGCTCATAGCAATCATCGGGCTTGTTGAAATATTTGCAGACAGCTGTTGTAATAAAGCAGAGGGTTGATTTTTTCTTTCCGGGAGAAGATGCTGCGGAATTGTGCGTAGATACCACAGGTCGCTGAGTATTGCGAGGAGCTGTGTAGGTGGGGACGTACGGTGTTTTTGTTCCTCGGCAGGAGGAGCATTTTTTCGGAAGATCAAAGCCCTTGCTTTCGAAATATTCCTTTTCACCATAGCTTATGGTAAATTTGTTGCTGCAATAAGGATTTGCGCAGGATACAGTTGAAAAAGCAGCATCACGGCAGAAATCGTGAACGGTTGGTAAGGACTTGTTCTTGCCTGCTAAAATTTCCTTTTTACGATATGTTATTTCAATATCAGTGCCGCAGCAGGCACAAGGATATTTTCTGTATATTGAATTCAGAGCATCGTTACAGGTACGGCATGTATCAAATTTGCGGGAATGTCTGATAAGCTTCTGATAATTTGTGTATACCATTTCGTTGCCGCATCTTGTGCAGCTGTAGTGCTCGCCGTCATTCAGACATTCGCGGCAATAGCCCTGCTCGGTTCGTTCCTGGTCGACATCACGGCCGCAAAGATTACACTGTATATATACGGTTTTGATATCCTTTTTCAATCTGGTGGGGAATAACTCCGAGGACATTATGTCATTGGAAAGGAATTGTCCGTTTTCATCCTCAAGAATAGTCGCATAATGTCTGAATTTTATAAGCCAGTCTCTATCGGAAAATCTTGTATCCTCAGTGTTCTGACGACCGCCTTTTTTGAATGTTTCATAAAAATCATCCTTAAGATAACGGGGAAGGTGGCTCCAGATATATCGCCATAAGCCTTCAGGTGCCTTACCGTTGGTTCTTTCTCCGGAAGCATAAGCAAAATCGCCGTTGATTATGTTGTCGATCTGATTTTCTCCGCCTTGTAATGAGTATGGGGGTTTACCGGGAAGCATTATCATAAACAGGAGAGTTGCAACTGCGAATTGCTCATTTCCCATGGTTCTGAGGAATGTGTCATATTTCTTTCGTTGAATTTCGGGCGCTGTAAAGTTGATTGTTCCTACAGGACAAGGATAACCTTCTATCTGATAGCTGTCGGTATCCACAAAATAAACCTCGGTAGGTGATACAACGAGAATGTTCTGCGGGTTGATGTCTCCTAATATTATGTTTCTGTCGTGAAGATATTTCAGCTTTTCCAGTATTGTTATGCATAACTGAACCGTATCCTTTTTCTTCCAGTCAGGAAAATATTTTTTCAGCAGCATAGGAATGAATACGCTTTTTTGCAGAACAATACCCCGTGCCTTGTGCATTAAATATCCGACAAATTCATTTTTTTCATTGTAGATAAGAGCAAAGGGGAGGCATACACCTTCGCAGAAGATATTTTTTGATATCATAAGCTTGAGCTTTTCATATTTTGCCTTATCAATTTTTCCGGGTTTGTATATTTTTGCAACAGTATTTGTTATATTTGTTGTATAAATGGTGCCTTCTCCGCCGGCACTTATTTTAGATAATAACGTAATCCTTTCTTTTTTGTCATCACGTACTGCAAAAACCGAATCATTTTCCTGCGGATAATAAGAAACATGCACCGTGCCTGAGGTTTGTGTTATATGGTCGGCAAGGGCAAACATTTCTTCCTCCGGAATCTGTATAACCTCTTCTTGTTCTTCTTTTTTATTTATGTTAACTTTACTCTGCGGCTTTTCAGTGTTCTTTTTGGTTTCCGCCTGCGGAAAATCAAAATTGCTGAGATAGCCGTATTTATTTATTCTTTTTACTTCTAACTTATTATTGACCGTAACGGCCTTGCTTTCTTTGATTCTCAGAATGTCCTCACTCAGATTTTTGTCCTGAGTTATTAGGAGCAGATTGTATTTCATGCGGTATTGAGTGAAAACAGTCTGAAAGACATTATCTGCAAAATTATCTGTTTTATCACCGAGAATTCTTATTAAGCCTCGCGATTGCAGATTCAGAATTCTTTGCTTTGCTTTTTTTGCTAAATTGTTAAAGTCAGGATTATCCGGATTTTTTTGTTGGCACAGAGTAGGATTTGAGGCAAATTTATCTACCTCCTGATAAACTCTGTGAGGAACAACAATATTTGTATTTTCACTTTCCAGAACCGGGATAATATTGTTCCAGAAATCTTCCGCATAAGGTGACAGTAAGCTACATGTATCTATGAATATTTTGTAGTTTTTAGCAAAAGTTATTAAATTGTTTTTTGAACGTGTTGCAATTTCTTGGGGGGTTAGATCAGCCATATTAAGTCTCCTATATAATGAAATTTTTTTGACATCGGATTTTTAAAGATGTGCGAAGTATAATTATATTTACAGTGACAAGCCTCCTTCTTTCATTTTATAAATCGTAACGAATCATGTCAATACCGTTCGTTCGGTTTGGTATTATACACAACATCAGAATTCTGTGCACAAAGGGGTGATTTTCTCAACTGAACAAACAAGATGTCTTGGGAAAAAGAAAAAAGCACACCTGCTGTTCTCGTTACCGGGTGGAGCAGGTGCGCTCTTTTTTTTGGGGGGGATTATTGATTTTTGCGGTGAAAAATTAATGCTTCTTTTTGACAGGCGGATCGAAGGCGTCTTTTTTTATCAGATATTCGGGCGGAACGAAGTCCGTCAGCCATACCTCGTTCAGGGAACAATAAAAGACATATCCGTCCTCTGTCATTTTTTTTGTGTCAATGCTGTAAACCACAGGTCTTCCGTGTCGGGCACCGGAGTCAATGGCGGTGTCAATATCTGAGGACATATGCACGTGAAGACGGGAGCGGTGAAGCAAGCCCTCCTTTTCAATTGAAGCCGTTGATTTTTCACCCGTGCCGTGATAAAGAATATCGGGAGGAGTTTTTACGGGCAATTCCACGTCTACCGAGACAGAGTGGCCCTGATTTGCGCGGATCAGAGTTTTGTCCTCGTTAAAGGTATACCTCTTCTTGTCGTCGGTGTCCACAATAAGCTCCAGCAATTCCATTGAAAAGGGGCGGGAAGCGGAAACCCCCTCAATTAACTGATCTACGTTTGCCCAGCCGTGCTCATCAAGGGTGATGCCGATAATCTCGGGCTTATGTCTTAAGATCTTCGAAATAAATACGCTTGTATCAATAAGAGACATTTTTTTCTCCTTTTTATGTTTTCTTTCTGCCGTTGAAGTCGTTGCTGAGCTCCGCGCTCCAATCGGCGGTTATTTCTGAGTCTTCTCTCAGACTGCATACTGCACGGGAAATGGAGTCATACATAATTTTCGAGCCTCGGCGGTCAGCGTGATAGTTTACGGCTCTTTCCTTGGGAATACCGTATTGAGCGGCTGTTTCAACCGCATCAATATTAGCGCCGATGAAAAGAAATTCCCAGCCGTATTCCTCCTCCTGACGCTTTATCATAGCTCTGACCTTTTCGGCTGTATAGCGGTGACTTGCATTTTCCTGACCGTCTGTTGTGATAACGAACAGAGTGTGCTCGGGGACGTCCTCGGGGCGTGCATATTTGTGAATGTTTCCGATATGACGGATTGCTGAACCCAATGCATCAATAAGAGCCGTGGTGCCGCGGGCAGTATAATCCTTTTGTGTCATCTCGGGGACGTTTTCAAGCTTTATTCTGTCGTGGAGAACGAAGCTTTCGTTGTCAAAAAGGACGGTGGAAACGTAGCAGATTCCCTGTGTGTCCTTCTGCTTTCTGAGCATAGAGTTGAAGCCGCCTATTGTGTCTGCCTCAAGTCCTGACATTGAGCCGCTGCGGTCTAAGATAAAAACTAATTCTGTGATGTTATTTTTCATATTATAGCCTCTCTTTCATTTGTTGATCCTATTCTACACTGAAGAAAGAGAGATTTGGTCGCTTCGTATGCGACAATTATTTATACAGGGCGGCTCTCCATTCATCCTCTCTGAAGCCTGCGAGCACAAAGCCATCGCCAATAACCAACGGGCGCTTGACAAGCATTCCGTCGCTTGCAAGAAGCCGCAGCATTTCGTCCTCGGTCATATCGGGAAGCTTATTTTTAAGCTCAAGGGATTTATAGAGAAGCCCGCTTGTGTTGAAAAATTTTTTCAGCGGCAAGCCGCTTTCTTTGTGCCAGAGACTAAGCTCACGGGCGGTGGGGTTAAAGGCTTTTATGTCTCTGAGCTCATATTCAATACCGTTTTCGTCCAGCCATTTTTTGGCTCTCACGCAGGTGGTACATTTAGGGTAACAGATAAAGGTAATCATTTTCTTACGCTCCCAACAAGCTCTGATCGAAAGCAAACAGAGCCTCGTTTATATCAAAAATATTGTAATTGCCCTGACGGATGAAAAATTCGATTATTATGTCGAATTTGTTGCTGTGTGACAGTGTGAAGCCTGCCTTTCCCAGCAGCTCCTGAGTTTCATCAAGAGAAAGCTCAAGGGCTATTGCAAAGGCTATTGCCGTGGGCTTGCTCGGTCTGTAGAGGACATCATTTCGTATTTTTGAAAACAGCTTTCTGTCTACGTTTGCCCTTTTGTAGCACAGTGCATCCGTTATGCCCTTTTCGTCTATTTTTCTCAAAAGCATTTGTGAAAAGCTTTCGTCGAGATTTTTCAGAGCATCAGACAGCTGTGTATGAGATGAGTCGGCGCAGACACAAGGATATGATGCATCTGCTTCATATCGGCGGCACTCCTCGGCCGTTTCCCGTCTGAATCTGAAAAAATTGTGCTCTGATACATAATTGTCGTCAATAAATTCTTTTATATCCGAAAATACCTTTGAGCTTATGTCAAAGGATGACTTGTCGAAAATGACAAGATAAACCGTCATTTCGTTTTCCTGCAGAAAGCTTACAATTGTATCTATTGCCACACGCAGAGCCTCTGCCTTGGGATAGCCGTAGGCCCCCGAGGAGATAAGCGGAAATGCCACAGTTTCACAGCCGTATTCCTTGGCAAGTGCAAGGGACGTGAGATAACAGCTTTCAAGCAGCTGCTTTTCTCCGTGACAGCCGTCGCGATAAACGGGGCCTACTGTGTGAATTACGTATTTTGCGGGAAGCTTATATCCCTTTGTTATCTTTGCCTGACCTGTTTTACAACCGCCGAGAGTCTTACATTCCTCTAAAAGCTCTTTACCTGCCGCGGCGTGAATTGCTCCGTCAACACCGCCGCCGCCGAGAAGAGAGGGCCTTGCGGCATTGACAACGGCATCCACCTGCATTTTTGTTATATCATTTCTTACTATTTCAAAAGGCATTGTATCACCTCGTCAGTGTATGATTTTTCGTCTTAAAGCTCTGAAAGAATTTCTGCGGCATTCAGATCGGGCTTTACCTTGGGCATTATCTTTTCAATTATACCGTTTTCATCTATTATGAACGTGGTTCTGACCACGCCCATTGACACCTTACCGCAGCATTTCTTTTCCTGCCACACGTCATAGGCCTTGATAGTCTCGAGCGAGGGATCGGACAGCAGAACAAAGGGCAAGGAGTGCTTTTCTGCAAATTTCTGATGTGAAGCCACGCTGTCACGGCTTATGCCTATGACCTCAACGTTTTTTTCTCTGAACTGATTATAGAGTCCCGCAAAGGCGCACGCCTGACGGGTGCATCCGGGAGTATTATCCTTGGGATAGAAGTATAATACCACCTTTTTTCCGAGGAAGTCGGAGAGGGAAACCTCATTTGAGTTTTTGTCGGTCAGTGTAAACTGCGGTGCTTTTGTTCCGATGGACAGCATAGTATTTCTCCTTTGTGTTTTATTTTATTCCGAAGCCTTGAAATTATAAATGGGCTTTATTCTTCTTTCCACGTGGGCGGTAGGGCGGATGTTTTCCAATATTTCGTTCATATCCTTATAAGCCATGGGAGCTTCGTCAAGGGTTGCAGTGCTTATACAGGTTGTGTAGATTCCCTCCATCTGCTTGCGGTATTCCTCCATTGTGAGAAGCTGCTTTGCCATAGATCTTGAAAGCAGACGGCCGGCACCGTGAGGAGCGGAGAAGTTCCAGTCGGGATTTCCCTTTCCGATGCAGATAAGGCTTCCGTCGCGCATATTGATGGGGATGAGGAGCTTTTCTCCCTCCTTTGCAGATACTGAGCCCTTTCTGAGAACTCTTGCATCTACGTCTATATAGTTATGAATGGTCTGAAATTCTCCCACGGAGCAAAGTCCTGTTCTGTCTAAAAGGATCTCAGCCATCTTCTTTCGGCTTGATGAGGCGAACTGCTGACAGATTTCTATATCGTGAAGATAGTCGTCAAGATGTGAGCCGGTAACATAGCAAAGCTCACGGGGCATTTTCGGCTTTTCGCTGTCATGCTGCTTTACAAGCTCCTCAAGAGCCTTCTGAAGCTTGTGTGCAATACCGTTTTCCTTGTATTCCTCAATAAGAGCAAGTTTTCTTTTTGCAAACTCGTTGTCGAGACCGCAATTTGTGCTTATTGCAATATTCTGATAGAATTTTGCCACCTGAACGCCGAGATTTCGGCTGCCCGAGTGAATTACAAGATAACGATTTCCCTCGTCATCCTCGTCAACCTCAATAAAATGGTTGCCGCCGCCGAGAGTACCGAGGCTTCTTTCAAGTCTGTCGACGTCGGTAAGGTGCTTGAAGCAACGAAGTGCAGAAAGATTAAAAGCTTCTGCCGGATGGTCCCATACGTTTGTTCCCGAGGGAATGAAGTGAGCAGCCTTGTCAAGCTCCTCAAGGTCAATGCTTACCTTGCCAAGCTCAACGGTATACATTCCGCAGCCTATATCTACTCCGACCATATTGGGAACAGCCTTGTCGGTAATAGTCATTGTTGTTCCGATGGTACAGCCCACGCCTGCGTGAACGTCGGGCATAATTCTGATTTTTGAGTCAGCAAAAGCCTCTTCGTTGCAAACGGTGAGTATCTGGCTGACGGCATCGTTTTCAACGATGTCAGTAAAGCAAACAGCAGTATTGTATTTTCCTTTGATTTCAAACATAATATCAAATCCTTTCTTTTTTGTACGCTCATATTTTAAAGCAGACCTGAGATACTTGCATAAGAGGGGGATTTTTCTTTTGCCGCGCTTTATATGCATATTATACACTCTTATCTCATCAAAATCAAAGGGCGATTTAGTCGGATTGCTGTTGACTAAGATATTTATATATGATAAACTAACTGTAATTGCATATTCGGAGGTAATATTATGGAATTTGCGACACGGCTGATGTTGATTATTATTTCGATACTTCAGTTTCTTTTCCCTTATTTTGATTTTGGAGAAACAGAGGTTCCCGAGGAAACAACCGGCGAAATAGTTATAGAAACCACCACTGAGATTGAAGACGTTACTCTTGATCTTTCCTGCAGACACGCGGGCGGGGAATCAAACTGCTCACATAAGGCCATCTGCGAGCTTTGCGGTGAGGCATACGGTGACGGCGGTACTCACAAATATACAAAGAAAATAACTCCCGCAACCTGTATTGACAGCGGATATACCACGTACGTCTGCTCTGTATGCGGCGACGGCTACGTTGGTGATGAGGTTGCGGCTCTCGGTCACGATTATAAGAGCAGAGTTATCGAGCCTACCTGCACACAGAACGGCAGAACAGTATTCGTCTGTGAAAACTGCGGTGACAGCTACGGTGAAAACGAGATTCCCGCTATCGGACACGATTATCAGGTAACAAGTGAGAGCTTGCCTGACTGTGTAAACGTCGGTTTCGTTACCTATACCTGCAACAACTGCGGAGATTCGTATGACGAGGAGACGGATGTTGCCCTCGGACATAATTACATTCCCTCGGTTACTCTTCCCACGTGTAAGAATCAGGGCTTTACTACTTATACCTGTCCCGGCTGCGGTGATTCATTTGTGAAGGATTACGTTGATCCTACCGGACACAGCTTTACAAATTACGTTTCCGATAATAACGCAAACTGCAAGTATGACGGCACAAAGACGGCATATTGCGATAACGGCTGCGGACTTACAAGCACGCTGGTGGATATCGGCTCAATGCTTCCTCATGCGGATGAAAATAAGGACAAGCTTTGCGACGTAGGCGGCGAGGAGCTTAATATGGAGTTTACTCACCTTGTTTATCCTCCCGAGGCTGTAAAGGAAGCTTCTGACTGGTTACTTACGGTTGATGCCATAACAGCAAGAGCCGACAAGAACGACAACATCTATGAGGCAAATCAGGGCTACGTTGATGCAAACGGCGTTATCGCTTCTCCCTACTACACGGCAAAGATTGACGGAAAAGCTGTTCCCGTTTACGGTGCCGTAACCTACAGCGGAACAACAGGCAAGGGTACTCTTCACTCATATTCGGAGATTTACGTTGAAAAGGGCGAATATTGTACCTTTGAAATTGAAATCAGCTCGGCTTCACTTAAGATTACAGATGCAGTAGTGCTTCCCGAGTCCTACGGTGAGACGGTTGTTGTTTCCAACGGCAAGGCAAGAGCTATCCTTTCAGGCTTCGGTGCTCACACCTTCCTCTTCAACGGCGAGGATCAGTCTTATGCTTATACCGTTTTCGTCCGTGAGGAAATTGATGAGGATGCGGAAATTGCCGAGCTCAGAGCTCAGGGCTATACGGTAACTGTTGTTGAAGGCTATCTTACTCACGATTACACCTGCTTCCACGGTCAGGAGACAAGCAAGCAGGTAATATACCTTAAGAAGGGTGCCTACGTAACGGCAAATCATAAGTTTGAAATCAACAGTGACGCGGACAATCAGGGCACTCCCGAATATACTGATGACGGAAAGCCGGCTTCACAGTTCAACGGTATCGGACTTAACAGATTCCCCTTTATCGGCATAGATAATACCGCAGATATAAAGATTCTCGGCTACGGTGTACTTGATCTTACCGACCTCGACCGTGGTGAGAGAAGAGGTATCGCAATCACTTATGCACGCGATATCGAGGTAAGAGGTCTCAAGATCATCAACGCTCCCGAATGGTCATTTGTAGCCTACAGATGTGAAGGTCTTACTGTCAAGGACGTTGACGTATTCGGTTATCGTACAAACTCTGATGCATTCGATATCTGTAACTCTAAGAACGTAACGGTTGAAGGCTGCTTCGCAAGATCCGGTGACGACCTCTTTGCTGTTAAGGCTCTCGGCGGTGAGGCAGATGCAATTGCGGAAAACGTTACCTTTGTAAACTGCTATGCGTGGGCTGCAAAGGCAAGAGCCTTCGGTATCTTCGGTGAAAGTAACCGTTCTATCTACTCAGTTACATTCAAGGACAGCTACGTTCTTATGCACGATGCAACCTGGGATGAAAACAGAATTCCCGCTATCGGTATTGTTGCTGAGGTTGCCGATATAAACAACGGAACCATAACCTTCCGGGATATCACCTTTGAAAACATTGAGATTTCAAGAAATAAGGCGGCAGCGGCTAACGTGCTTATCTTTAATCAGATAGGTAATAACTTTATTATTGATAACGTTCTCTTCAAGAATATTTCCTATCAGTCAAATTCTGTTGAAAACAGAATCGTAACCTACTCCGGCACGGGCAGTATCACAAACGTAACCTTTGAAAATATTACCTGCGGCGACGTAAAGGTTGTTGACTCCAATAAGATGAGCTACTTCACCGATGAAGCAGTAAACTATATAACAGTTAAATAAAACAAATCAAGAGGTTAGCGCAGATTATTTTTGCGCTAACCTCTTGAACTGTCTTAACAAGGAAAATATTAACTTTTTTGTGTCTCCTTCATATTTTTTGGTTATAAATTTACTTGAATACGTTCAAGGATGCGGCCTGAATCTTACTCGGTCGGCGTTATTTACAAGCTGACGGACGTATTCCTCGTTTACCTCACCCTCTGCTTTGTGGAAGTCCTTAAGCCAGCTTCCGACGATAACGCCGTCAGAGAAAATCAGCTTTTCCGCTACGGTTGAGGCTGTTACTCCTGCCCCCGTGATAAGAGGAAATCTGCCGAGAATTCCTTTCAGACGGTGAAGCTTTTCCGTGGGACAATCTGCCGCGGTTGCTTCTCCCGTGGTGACAACGGCGTCACACCGTCCTTTGGCAATTTCCGCATCCTCCTCAAGGCTTCTGCCGCTGAGAACGGGCTGATATTTGAAGCGAAGTCCTCCGAGGATCTGACAGTCCGTATTCTGTCTGAGCGAAGCCAGCTTTTCTCCGAAAAGTCTGTCCTCTGCGGGGGACAGATGACCGCATACGGAATCTATCTGCAAAAAATCCGCTTTGTAATATTCTGCAAGCTCAAAGGCAAGGGGAATGTTTCCCAGAATATTTACTCCGTAGGGCTTGTCGGGATAGCTTTTTGCTATATATTCCAGTGCTTTTATGCAGTCTCTTTCGCTTCCGAAATAGTTTTCAACAAGAACTGCATCCAAGCCGCAGGAAAAATAGATTTCGGCTTCACGCTTTACTCGTTCAAGCATATCATTTTGAGAGCTGCCCTTAAGGTGAAGCATCGCGATCAAGGGCTTTGTTGTAAAATCAAGCATAAATTTCATCTCCGTAATTGTAATAAAAGGGAAACGAGTGACCGGCGCCTTTCGTTTCCCTTTTTTTCAGGTTTTTTGGTTATTCTTTTGTTATTCCTCCTTTTATGCGGATATTTTTTCGTAACGCTCAGTGTTTATAACAGAGAGCATAAATGTTTCGGGGTTCATATCGGGGCTTGTAGCCATAGCGAAGATACGGGGTGTGCATCCTGAAACAAGCATTGTGCCTGTTTCGTGAGCGGTTACGGGCACCTGCTGCTTTGATGAAGCTACATTCCAGAAAACAAGAGAGGGAAGCTTGTAGCCGTGAGACTCGAAGAGCTGCTTTGCATATTCGAAGTTTGTCAAGGATGCATCATTTGTGCAGTAGTCGAATTCCATATCTGAAATTATGTAAACCTTGGAGGGCAACTCCTCCTGCTTCACGTTATACTTGAGAGCAGTTGACAAGATAAGCTCAAATACCTTCTGAATGTTGGTGTTGGCTATTTCGTTATAGCGAGCGCAGTACGAAACCTTTTCGGCGATGTTGTCACCCTTGATCTCTATAAGACGGGGATTGCTCGAGAATGTGATAAAGTGGTCCTTGAAAGCACCCTCGTTGCGCTCGGCGAAGTAAATGCCCAAGGATAAAGCAACTAAAATGGGTAAGCAGTTGTAGTCATACATTGAGCGGGAGCCGTCAATAACTGCAATAGCATTTTCACCTGCTGTGAAATCCTCAAGAGCATTCCATTTTGTATTGATTGAATCAATCTTTTCATCTGAAAGATTATATTCGCGCAAAACAGATCTGATAAGCTCATAGGGCATAATACCTGAGGTGTGCATTGTTGCATTACCTTCATTTACGTCAGCAAGAAACTGATTGTAACGCTCCTTGTCATTTCTTAAGAAGGCATTTTCATACTTGTCGAGAGCTCTGGAGGGCACCTGAGAGTAATCAAAGGTGTAGTTTCTTTCGCGAAGATCATTTTCTATGATCTTTATATTTCTGCGAAGTCCCGAAAGAGTCTTTCTGTACTGAGCCTCGGTCATACCAAGCTTCTTTGCAATATATCTGCCCATAGCGCAGGCTGTGGGATTGGATGTGTTGACAGAGGGTAACCACTTTGCGAGAAGTGATATTGTCTTGCCGTTACGGTCATCCTCAATATCCTTTTCAAGCTGATTCTTAATAATCTCGATTACATCGTTTTCGCAGGGTGTACCGATGGCAACAAGTAAATCATCAAATCTGCCGTATTCTGCAACAAGCTCAAGATTCTTGCGGGCTGTTTCGACACGATGGTTGCAAAGATAGTTGAGTATTGTTCTGAATACTCGTCTTTCACCGAGTCCGCCTCTTATGTCACGGGCGTAGAAAAGAATCTTCATGGCCATATCGGGATTCTCAGCGAATGCACGCATAAATCTGTTGATTATGTCGGCTTCCTCATTTCTTCTTATTGCTCCGATTGTGCCGAATAAGTCAACACAGCTTGAAAGCGAGGAGTAATGAGTTACGGCTCCGTTTTCGGTGTAGGTCTTGTTCATTTCGTTCTTAAGATAATCTAACATTTTTTATTTCCTTTCTCAAGGCACCTCGGCTTTCGCCGCATTTACCGTATGATGTTTATTTGCAGTAAGGTGCCTTACAGTTTGGATTATACGACGTTTTTCCGGGAGTGTTTTAAGGGGGAGATTTTTTGAGGGAAGAGGTAAGAAGTAATATGTAATAAGTAAAGTAAAAAGGCAGGGCTGAATATCTGTCGGCTGTCGGGGATGAGTAACACCGTGGGGTAAGATGAAGTAATAAGTAAGATGTAATAAGCAATAAAAAAATGCCGCAGATATTTCCCTTTGAACAAGACACAAAAACATCCAATTGTTTTGAACGTTTGCAGTTGACGTGTCTTTTTTGGAAAACATCTGCGGTTTTAACAAGACACCCGTAGGAATTCAAATTAGACGTTTGATCCAAAGAAGATTGCTGTAATGGGGGGTGTCTTACGAGTGACAGTATAGCACGGGATAAAA
>JAZOOE010000137.1:0-7629 GCA_045654865.1 Acutalibacteraceae bacterium
CCTTGAAGCAAACCGTCCCGAAAAAGCAAAAGCCTTTGCTCTTCGTGCGGCCTGGGCTTGCGATGACAGACTTGATACTGAAAATGCCGTGCGTTGCCGACTTGCCGCTCTTGATTGTATGAAGCCCGTCGGCGAAGAAACAAATATCAATCTTTTGCTTGAAAGAGCCGACATTATGCGCCGAGCAGGACTTTTTGATGAGCTTATAAAAGAATATTCCGGACTTGAAGCAGAGCATCCGCTTCACAGACAGCTCATAGATTTCCATATTCTAAAGTCAAAAGAAAAGGACGCAGGCTGTTATACAATAAAAGCGGCATCGTATTATGTAAACCAAAAAAATAAAATGTCATCAGACGGTAGCGAATAAAACAGATATATGATATAATAAAAATCAGAATTGTCCTTCTGCGGCTTTTCTGATTTTTTATTTTAACGAGGTAAGGGAACGTATGCAGGATAAAAAGGATTTAAGAACATTAATCAGAAAAAAGCGTGATGCGCTTTCCGAGAAATATAAAAGCTCAAGCAGCAAGGCAATTGCAGAGCATCTGATTTTTTCGGACAGCTTTATCCGCGCCCGTTCGGTTTTCGTATATATATCATCTCCCGATGAGCCGAATACGGCTGAAATCATAAATGCCGCATTTGCCGCCAATAAAAAAGTATACGTTCCTCGGTGTATTACCAAGGGCATTATGGATGCAGTGAGAGTAACGCCCGATACCGAATACGTAAAGGGTTATATGGGCATATCCGAGCCCGAGAGCGGCGAAAAAGCTTCCCATCCAAAAAAAATCGATCTTTGCATAATTCCCTGTGTCAGCGCAAGCCTCAGAGGAGAAAGGCTCGGACACGGTGCCGCTTTTTACGATATTTTCCTTAAAGCTGCCGACACAGAAAAAATATGTCTTTGCTTTGCAGAGCTTTTAAGCGAAAATATCCCTACTGATGAAAACGATATATTTATGGATGCAGTAATTACAGAAAACGGAATAACCGTAATTCAACAAAAAAATTCTCAGGTGATATAATCACACCCGAGAATATAACGGTATAATAAGCTCGGGGCGGTAATAAACGAAAGTTTTTTACCTCCCCATATATATTTTTGGAAAATCAGAATGCTTTTCTTATAAACTTATCATTCTCGTAAATGATATAGCCGTGAGATGAGCCCTCCTTGGGAATTGAAACAGAACCGGGATTTATATATATAAATTTACCGTAGTCCTCATATTTGGGAACGTGGGTATGACCACAAAGAAGCACGGAGTTCTCGGGCATGGGAGGAGGACAGGTCTCGTTGAATTTATGTCCGTGAGTTGCATAAACAGTCTTGCTTCCGCACTGAATTATTGCATAATCGGCAAGAATGGGAAATTCAAGCACCATCTGATCTACCTCTGTATCACAGTTTCCTCTGACGCAAAGAAGCTTATCCTTTACAGCATTAAGAGCCTCAATTACCTTTTTTGGAGCATATTCAAAGGGAAGATCGTTTCTCGGTCCGTGATAAAGAATATCACCTAAAAGCAAAAGTCTGTCAGCCTGCTCCTTTTCAAACGCCTCAAGCATTTTCATACAATAAAAATACGAGCCGTGAATATCTGATGCAATCATAAGTTTCATAGTAATTTCTCCTTAAACAAAAATAAAGTTTACAAGTAAAATATAGCACACCGTGCCGCAAACGATACTAAGCAGAGTGTTCCTTTTCCATATATGAAGCACGACAACCAATACGATGCTTATAAGCTCAGGTATTCCGTGAGGCGCCTCGGCAAGCGAAACTCCCTTCAGGCAGAACACAACGAGCATTCCCATAATGGCAAAGGGCAGAGCCTTTCCGAGAAAGGACACGAATTCGGGAGTTTTTTTGTTTTTCCCGAAAATCAGAAAGGGTAAAAATCTTAATACTGCAGTAACAACAGCCGCAACACCTATAAGTAAGGCCGCATGAATATCAGGCATCAGCAGACTCCCCCTTTCTTCGTCTTACAAAGCGAAGCACCGAAAGAGCCGCCGTGATAATAAGCATAGCGGGAATAAGAAAGCTGTCCGCTCCGAAAATCACAAGACACAAAACGGAGGCTGTGACTCCGATAAGTGCGGCACTGTGATCCTTTGATGACAGCCATTGCTCCGTAAACACGGTCACAAACAAAGCGGTCAGCGCAAAATCGATTCCCTTGGGAGCAAAATCAAAGGCTGAGCCGACAATGGCACCGAGTGTGCTTCCCGCAACCCAATAACAATGATTGAACAGCGATACAAGAAAATGATAACGATGAGTGCCCTCCTCTTTTTCTGTGCAGACAAGAGAATATGTCTCATCCGTCAGAGCAAATATAAGATAAGGCTTCAGCTTTCCCGCATCCTTATATTTGTCTATCATCGATATTCCGTAAAACAGATGCCTTGCATTAACAAGCACTGTAGTGACAGCCATTGTGATAAGCGACGCGCCGCCCGACAAAAGATCAATTGCAACGTATTGCATAGAGCCTGCATATATAAAGAGACTCATACAAAATGCCCATAACACTCCGAATCCCTTTGAATTAAGCACGATTCCGAAGCCGAAGCCGAGAACTATATATCCTGAAAACACCGGCACGGTTTCTTTTAATGCGCGTCTGATTTCTTTTTTTACGTCGTTCATATCAATCAGGAAGCCTCTTTCCGCAGTTATTGCAGAACTTAAAGTCCCTCTGAAGCTGATTTCCGCAATAGGGACAATAGGAATTTCCCACACTGTAATACTCCTTGTCCGACTGCGTTGTATCGGTACCGAAGCGTCTGTTCCATGGATCGGGCTCTTCTGTCTCGTCAACTATATCAAATTCCGAATGACGGTTTTTTCCGAAGGCATTAGCAAAGCTTCTTGCGGCATTGAATATTCCGATAGCCACGAAAAAAAGTCCGAAAATACCGAACATACCTCCGCCGCTTTTGAAAACGGTTATTGACCAGAACAAGCCGAACAAAGCGGCAAAAATACCTACGATACCGCCGACAAAGGCATTTCCTCGTCCTTGCTTTATACTTTTCATTTATCCACCTGCATTTTTTCAAATATTTTACCACAACGGCTTCAAACATTCAATATTTATCTTCCTCAGATAAGGCTTCGCTCAAAGAAATGATGAAAAAAGCAGCTTCCGCACCGTCACGGAAGCCGCCGATTATCAGAATACAAGAAGCATTCTGAGCATATCAAAGAAATTATTGAACATTTCCGAAATATGATTAAAGAATGCCCGATACCATACTACGGTATCTGTGTTGCCGTCAATATCAAATGCTCTGAACTGAGAAAAATCATCCGTCCAGTTTACGGCACCGATAGAATCAGCGTGCTCGTAGCTGATTTCGGAGAAATCGGGAGAAATTATAAATCTTGAGGTAAACTCTCCGTCGTAATACTCCATGGGATAATTACAATCATAGGCTATCAGCACGTGATTTCCGTTCTCATCGGTATATGCCCCCGTAAACAATACGGTATGACCGAAGGTAAAAAATGCGGCACCCTCATAGAACGTAAATATAACGATATTGCCGTCTTCCACGCTTTCAAACATATTTTCAAGGCAGTCGGAATACAGAGCGTTTCCGGGCACAAATGCCTTATCCTCTATAAGGAATGAGCCCGTAACAACAGCCTGATAATAATTTATGTAGCTGATAAGCTCTTCGTCTATCTGCATATCAATAAGCCTGTCAGCACCCTGTGTTGCCTTTACGTCGATTATACCGAAATGATCAAGAGCCGTAACTGCGGCAATACCGTAGCAGGAGCCCTGCCAGGGCCACTGCGGGAACGTTGCAAGAACTATTGAAAGTGCGGGATTGGGAAGAGGACCGGGGCCGAAGGTCTTATAGAGATTCAGCTGAAGCATTATGAAATCCTCTGAAGTCATTACGTATCTGTCCTGATCGTCTATAACAAAATATCTTGATGAATTTCTGAAGCTGAATACCTCGTCAGGCGAAAGAGCAACCGTTACCCATTTCGCATAAAGCGTCAGCTGTGAAAAATCTGCGGTTACTGTGGCATCTGAGGCATAAGCTACAGCACCGTCAGACTCGAAAGACCAACCGATAAGAGCAACGTTTTCGGGAGTCAGAAAGCCGTTCTTATCCTTAAAGCTCTTTATAAGCTCTACCTCGGAGCCTCTCTGATATGCTCTTGTTATATCGGGAACCCCGTCAAGACCGGAAGAATAGGTTATCTCCGAAACCTGATCCTCATAGCAAGGAGCAACGTCGGCAACTCTGAAGCCGTAAAAATTATACTCCTCATCGGAGGAAAGAACTATCGTAAAATTATTGCCGCCCACAAAAACGGTTTTTCCTGCAAGTGAATAGCCGGAATATATGCCGACAAGCTCTCCGTAGCCGTCATAAATTCCTATAAAGTCACCGCGTTTGTCCCAATAAGAGCTGTTTACAACGTCACCGACGGTAATGCTGCCGCCCTTATTTGCCGGGAAAATAACGTCTGTCGTGAAGGAAAATTCAACGTACGTATCAGATGAAAACGTAACAAGAAGTCCCTTGGCGGCCTCTTCGCCCTGATAGAACCATTCACCGTAAAAATTATCGGCATAATTATGCTCGCTTTCGGGAAGCTCCTCCTCTGCGGTTGCAAAAAGAGAAAAACACGAAAGCATTAATATTACAGAAAGAATAACAGAAAGTAATTTTTTCATATATCCGTCCTCCTTATTTCATCTCTGAGTATAACAGAATCGGGAATTTTTAACAATCCCTATTTTCTACAAAATACTTTTGTGGTAATTGTTAAAAATATCTTGTCAATTTTCCAAATTATTGTATAATAAAATGGTATGGCAATTAACAAAAAAGCCAAAGGAAAGGAAAAACCGAATGGACAAAACTACCGCAAAGCTTCGGGCAAAGCAGCTCGTGGCTAAAATGACAACAGAAGAAAAGATGACACAGCTTTTATATAACTCCCCTGCTATTGAGAGACTTGGGATTAAGGAATATAACTGGTGGAACGAGGCGGCTCACGGTGTCGCACGTGCAGGCACGGCAACCGTATTCCCTCACGCTATTGCAATGGCGGCAACCTTTAATCCCGAAACCGTCAACAAAATCGGCGACGTGATCTCCACTGAAGCCCGTGCAAAATACAACAAGAGCATTGAATTCGGCGATTACGATATATTCAAGGGGCTTACCTACTGGACTCCCAACATCAACATTTTCAGAGATCCCCGTTGGGGCAGAGGTCAGGAGACCTACGGAGAGGATCCGTTCCTTACGGCAACTCTTGCAAGCGCACTTATAAAGGGTATGCAGGGCGACGGAGAATTCCTTAAGGCATCTGCCTGTTCTAAGCACTATGCAGGACACTCGGGCCCCGAGGGAATGAGACACGGCTTTGATGCAAAAATCTCTATGAAGGATCTTCACGAAACCTATCTTCCCGCATTCGAGCACACCGTCAAAAACGGCGTTACGGGTGTTATGGGCGCATACAACAGAACAAACGGAGAAGCCTGCTGTGCACACTCCTACCTCCTTAACAAGGTACTGAGAAAGGACTGGAGCTTCGACGGCTACGTAGTATCCGACTGCTGGGCAATTGCCGATATATGCGGCGATCACCACATAGTTGAAACAAAAGCTGAGGCTGCCGCACTTGCTCTCAAGAGCACCTGCGACATTAACTGCGGTGAAACCTATACCGCACTTGTTGACGCCTATGAGCAGGATCTCGTTACCGATGAGGACATCACAGTCTGCTGTGAAAGAGCGTTTACAATCCGTCATCTTTTGGGCGAATTTGAGGAAGTGCGTCCCTATAGCGATATTCCCTTCACAAGGGTTGACTGCAAGGAGCACAGAGAATTCAATCTCAAGGCGGCTGAGGAATGTGTTGTTATGATGAAAAACGACGGCTTCCTTCCCATAGACAAGAATACAAGCAAGAGAATTGCCGTTATAGGTCCCAATTCTCTTTCAAAAACTGCTCTTGAGGGTAACTATTTCGGACACGCATCCGAATACGTAACCGTTGCCGACGGTATCAGAAGAGCATTCCCCGAGGCTGACATTGCAGTTGTCAAGGGCTCAAACTACTACTTTGAAAAGACACTTTATCACGACGGTCACGGCTACCTTCTTTCCGACGGTCTTGCTGCGGCAAGCACGGCTGACATCGCCGTTCTTGTTCTGGGACTTGACTGCTCCGTTGAGGGCGAGGAAATGTCCAACTTCAGCGATGATTTCTTTATGAAGGGCGACAGAAGATATGTAAATCTTCCCAAAACTCAGATAAAGCTTGCCGAGGCTGTCTGCGATGTTTGCGAAAACGTTGTTGTGGTTATCCTCTGCGGAAGTGCGGTTGATCTGGGAGAAAAGGTAAACCGCCATGCAAAGGCTATTCTTCATGCCTGGTATCCCGGCTCTCAGGGCGGTATGGCAGTAGGCAATATCCTTTCGGGCAAGACTTCCCCCTCAGGCAGACTTCCCGTAACCGTGTTCTCAAACGAGCACGCAATCCCCGCCTTTGAGGATTATTCAATGAAGGGCAGAACGTACCGCTTCATTGAAGGAGATGCCCTTTATCCCTTCGGCTTCGGACTTTCCTACTCAAGCTTCAGCTATTCCGATCTCAAGGTGCTTGAAAATACAGACAAGACAGTAAAGGTCAGCGTAAGCATTACAAATACAGGCAAGGTGGATGCTATGGAAAAGGCTCAGCTTTACGCTTCCTATACCGATTCACGAACCACAACACCTCACTATCAGCTTTGCGGCATAAATGCATTGTTCATTAAGGCGGGAGAAACCCGAACAGCAGTCTTTGAGGCAGACAAATACTGGCTCAGCGCAGTGCTTGAGGATGGCTCAAGAGTAGCTCCCGACGGCAAGATCACTCTCTTTGCGGGCGGCCATCAGCCCGACAACGTCAGCTGCCGTCTCGCAGGCTACGAGTGCGTAAAAACAGAGCTTAATTAAAACTGATTCTATTTTATCGGGGAGGAGAAAATTATGTCAGTTGAAAATTTACTCACACTTGCCAAGCAAATTATCTGTGCTTTATTTGCCCTCTTTCTGCCCTGGGCGGGAATAGGACTGCCTCAGCCGGGAGCAAACGGCTCTCAGTATGAGAATTCCGTAAGAATTATGTCATTTAACGTCAGAGACGGAGAATTCGACAGAGAAGAAATCGTGCCTCAGGTTGTTGCAGACTATATGCCCGATTCCGTAGGTCTTCAGGAGTGCGAAGGCACCTGGTATCTCACTCTTCAGACCTATCTTCCCGATTATACGATTGTCGGTGTCGGAAGATGGACGGGTGTCCCCCTTATCGGTGAATCTACTGCCATTATGTTCAGAAATGACAAATATAAGCTTGTCGACAGCGGTACCTTCTGGCTGTCGGAAACACCCTTTATCGTTTCAAAGGGCTGGGATGCAAATTACCCGCGTACCTGCACCTGGGTTGTGCTTGAAAATCTCGAAACAGGTGAGCAATATGCCCACATAAACACTCA
The DNA here is from genome assembly GCA_045654865.1 of Acutalibacteraceae bacterium. GTDB lineage: Bacteria > Bacillota > Clostridia > Oscillospirales > Acutalibacteraceae > RUG806. The sequence continues at coordinate 7,539 of JAZOOE010000137.1, forward strand.
CCTCGATAACGGCGGCTCGGTTGCAAGGGAAAAGGGAATCGCAATGGTGCTTGAAAAGGCAGCATCCTTTGATATGCCCGTCGTTGTAACG
>JAZOOE010000138.1:0-15197 GCA_045654865.1 Acutalibacteraceae bacterium
TTAATTCTATTATCTCTCTTTCATATTGTTTTATATGTCTATATCCTTTTGGCATACAAAAATCCCCTTTATGGTAGTTTATTTCATTCTACCATAAAGGGGTGGCTTTTTTCTATTGTCCGTTTTTAACGGACTTGTTCAAGACGGAACAAGAGGCTTTTTTATTATCAGAACTTTGTTTCAAGTCCTACTGAATAACGAAGAATAAGGCGGGCATCGTTTGATGACACCTTGCCGTCATTATCCACGTCGGCTACTAACTTTGTTTCCTTGCTTGCCATATCAAGTCCTACTGAGATTCTCAGAGCAAGTCTTGCATCGTTTGAATCAATGGTACCTGAATAGTCGATGTCACCGAGAGGAGTTTCGTTGCCCTCGCCGGGAGTGGTGTAGGGAGCGATCTTCTTGGTATAAACCGAATATTTCATATACTGCGTGTAGCTTGAATTTTCTCTTACGTTTCTCTGGCTGAAGCTGAATATAAGCCATACAACGAAATCTGCAACGGTTGCATTCGTAAGATCGCCGTGAGGAAGTCCGTTTATAAACCATGTGTTTTCGGGCAGTATACAATAGGATGCATCAATGTCCTTATCGGGTGAAACGTGATTGTGAGTTTCGGGATAGATACAATTTGGATACTGATTTGCTTCTGTGCTGTTATCAAGTGTAACTGCACCTGCGGAAGCGTATTTTACGGATTCAACGCTGTCGGACATATCGTTAAGGCTTATGGTAACGGGGAGAAGCTGGAAGCCGTAGCCTGCAACAACGCACACGTTGATGCCGTTTGCCTGAGCTGTTCTGAGAGTCTTTGCCGTTGCGCCGAGAACGTCACGATAGCCGTCAATCTTTGAATAAAGAGAGGGATTGATTATCGTATCCTCGAACAAGAATTCCATTGCCTCTTCATAGTCCTTTTCGGGAACCATAGCCCAGAGGCCGGGCATATTTCTCAGATATTCTCTGAGGAAATCATCATAGATTGTGTCATCAGTATTAAGAGCGAAGTTGTTATAAGCCTTACCGAGAGTCTTGTGTCCGTCCTCACCCTCAACGATGGTGGTGATGAGCATCATAAACAGCTTTCCGAAAAGAGCCGTGATATCACTTTCGCCGAGAAGATTATTGAAAATACCGTTAATCATACCGAGTGCGTCATCCTCGATATACTGGAAGAATGCCTCACCTCTCTGAGTACCGTCGATTGTTCCGATGATGCCCGTAAGAGTGTCCTCATCAGCAATGATTCTTGCGATTCTGCCCTTCATAAAGTCACCGATAACGGCGTTACCGAGAATGGGGCAATTGTAAAATACCGTGGATGAAACGCTGGCCTTTGCGTGTGCCGCATTCGTATAAAGATATGAGTTGATAACGATACCGCCGTAGCCCACACCGAGAAGAGAAACCTTTGCGCTTGAGCACTCAGCCTTTACGTGGTCGATAAACTCACGAAGAGCCTTTGCGGACTCAAGAGGATCAAGTCTCCAGTCATAGGAGAAGAAATATATCTCGTTCTCAGATATATGACCTGCCGCCGCAGCCGCAATTGACTGAATGTTTGCAGAATAAACAGAATCAGCCTTATACTGGGAAATGGGCTCGTTATACTGCCATACGCCGACTTTTTCGTTAGCGGACTCGCCCTCCTCGTTACAGAGGATGCCGTCCATCATTCCCTTGATACCGTTTACAACGGGAGTTACACCGCTTGCGGATTCACCCGTAAAGGACGTGAGCGCAACACCTGCAACAATGCTTGTGATATCACCCGTAAAGTCAGAGGACTTCATATCAAAGGCAACGCTTGAGCCGTTTTTATTGGGGTTCACGTAAAGTGCATTATCCGATATTTCGCCGACATAAATGAGGGGCACCCCGCTGAACTGAGCTGCAACGGCACCAAGGGGCACAGCCAGCACCGTGACGGCTGAAAGGATGATGCAAAGAAGCTTTTTTAAGGTTTTGTTTTTCATTTTGAAACCTCCGAATCGATAAAAAGGCATTTATTAAAAAGATTATACATTAAAAAATCCGATAATTCAAGAATTTTTTGATTTTACATAATATTACCGTCGCGTTACCCCTATATTAACACTGAAGCGTTTTGGGCGAAAGCTTGTTAAAGTATTGACAAAGTATTTTTTTACTGTTATAATGTTCCACAAGGAACACTTTTTGAAGTTTTTTTATTGAAAGGTGCTGTCAGATGAAAAAAAACGATATTCTTGCCTTGGAGAAATGCGCAGTATTCCTGGGTACGGAAAAAGAGCTTATCGACGAGCTTCTCGGCTCGAAAAAATATGAGATAAGAGCCTACTCAAAGGGAGAGGATATATTCTGTCCCGAAAGCTTTGAAAAAAGCCTCGGAGTGATCCTCAAGGGCAGTGCGGACGTTTCAAAAAGCACTCAGGGAGGAACTCTTTTTATGAGCAGTCTCTATCAGGGGAGCGTCTTCGGAATGTCCTGTATTTTCTTTGACGGCGAGACTTTTCCCACGAGAATAAAAGCAGGCGAAAGCACGCGGGTGCTCTTTATTACGAAGGAGCAGCTGACGGAGCTTTTCCGCCTTTTCCCTCAGGTTCTGGAAAATTATCTCGGTATTCTCAGCAAAAAAATACACTTTCTCAATGAAAAAATTGAAAGCATTTCCGCACCCGATGCCGCGGCAGCGTTAAGGCTGTATCTCACCGACACCGCCCGACGTCTGGGAACCGACAGCTTTTCCCTTTCAGTTTCAACACAAAAGCTCTCCGGCATTCTCGGCATCGGAAGAACCTCCGTATACAGAGCCTTCGATAAGCTTATCGAGGAGGGCTTCATAGAAAAAAACGGAAAACAAATCACAATAACCGAAAGGATATGAAAAAAATGAAAAAAATCTTATCAGCTCTTTCTCTTCTTCTTTGCTTTGCACTTATGTTCACTGCATGTACGGCTCCCGCTGAGGAAACCACGGCAGACGAGCAGACCACCGAGGCCGCCGAAAAGTCCGTTATCAACATCGGTCTTCTCAAGGGCCCCACGGGAATGGGTGCGGCTGTTCTTCTTGAAAACGATGAGCTCGGCACTGCAAGAGCCGACTATAATCTGACACTTGCAGGCGCTCCCGACGTGCTTCAGGCGGCTCTCATCAACGGTGAGCTTGATATTGCGGCTCTCCCCACGAACGTTGCCGCCGTTCTCAACAAGAAGACAGAGGGCAAGGTTCAGATTCTTGCAGTAAACACCCTCGGTGTTATCTATCTTATGAGCAACGACGAAAGCGTTAAGACTCTCTCTGATCTCAGCGGCAAGACCATTCTTTCCGCAGGTCAGGGCACAACAACCGAATACGTGCTCAACTATATTCTTGCAGAAAACGGACTTACGGACGTTACCGTTGAATACGCATCCGAGCACGCTGAGGTTATCACAAAGGCAGTTGCAGGCGGCTATGACGTTGTGCTTCTTCCCGAGCCCTTTGTAACACAGATGAAGTCAAAGGATGCCGGCTTCGCCGTTGCAATTGACCTTACGGCAGAGTGGAAGGCTCTCGGCGGCGGAGAGCTTACAATGGGCTGCATTGCAATCAGAACGGAATTTGCGGAAAATAACCCCGCGGCTGTAACAGCCTTCCTTGCTGACTATAAGGATTCCGTGACACAGGTTACGGGCGATCCCGAAGCCGCAGGAGCAATTATCGAAAAATTCGATATTGCCGCTGCCGCAATTGCATCAAAGGCAATCCCCGGCTGTAACATCGTGCTTATGACAGGTGAGGAAATGAAGACCAACGTATCGGCATATCTTGGTGTGCTTCACTCCTCAAATCCTCAGTCCGTAGGCGGACAGCTTCCCTCTGAAGCCTTCTACTGCATTACAGAATAAAATGAAGCTCATAAGCAGCCGTCTGAAAAGGCTTATCAGGATACCGCTTATCATCATATTCTGGCTTGCTGTATGGATGGGAATATCCGAAATAATGGGACTTGAGCTTCTGTTCCCGTCTCCCGAGGCAACGCTTGAAGCATTCCTTGCTCTTGCAAGGGAAAAGGAATTCTATATATCCTGTCTTAACTCCCTTGTGAGAGTGCTTGCCGGCTGGGGAGCGGGAATAGCCGTCGGAACGCTTCTCGGAATTCTGACAAGCCTCAGCAGTATAATAAAGGCACTGTGTGAGCCCGTTCTGCAGATGATAAAGGCAACACCCGTGGCATCCTTTATAGTGCTGGCGCTCGTGCTGATGTCCTCAAAAAGAGTTCCCGCATTCACCTGCACTCTGATTACCATTCCCGTTATATGGGCAAACGTATCGGAGGGAATTTCCTCTCCCGACAAAAAGCTTCTTGAAATGGCTGAATTCTTCAGAATGAGCAAAAAAAATAAAATACGGGATATTTACGTTCCTGCCGTGCTCCCCTATTTCTCTGCCGCCGCAAGCACCACTATGGGACTTGCATGGAAGGCGGGAATTGCCGCAGAGGTTATATGTACTCCCTCGGATACCATAGGAGCAGGCATACAGAACGCAAAAATCTATCTTGAAACTCCCTCGCTTTTTGCGTGGACTGTCACCGTCATAATTCTCAGCTTCGCCCTTGAAAGGCTTATCAGGCTTATTCTCGGCGGGAAAGGAAAGCGTATATGATAAGCATTGAAAATATTTCAAAGTCATTCAACGGCAAAGAGGTATTGAAAAACGTTTCCTTTCGGGTTAAAAAGGGGGAATGTGTTGCTCTCACGGGTGAATCGGGAGCGGGAAAAACAACCCTTTTAAGAATAATTGCGGGGCTTGAGAGTGCAGATTCGGGCACGGTGAGCTTCTCGGAGGACGTCAGAAAAACATTTGTTTTTCAGGAAAACAGACTTCTTAAAAACAAGAGCGTTCTGGACAACGTTCTCACAGTGGCGCCCGATAAAGCCAAGGCACTTTATTATCTTGAGCGCCTTTTTCTCATAGAGGATGCCGACAAAAAGGCGGGCGAGCTCAGCGGCGGAATGAAAAGACGGCTTGCAATCGCAAGGGCGCTGGCTTACGGCGGAGAAATATTTTTTCTCGACGAGCCCTTGAGAGAGCTTGACACCGAAACGCTGAAAGCCGCCGCCGACCTCATAAAGGAGGAGATCTCGGGAAAAACAGCAGTGCTTATCACCCACGACAGCTTTTCTCTTGAGTATCTGGCGACAAAACGCATAAGCGTAAAAAGCAACGGATAAATTCATAAATTTTTCACATTTTAAGGTCCTGAACTTTGGCAAAAAGTTCAAGACCTTTTTTCTATAAAAATATTGATATAAGTTGCGCCTTATAGTATAATTCTTTATATGTGGGCTTTTACCCATTTTACCCCGTAAGGGCAAAAGGCTGTCCTTGCGGAACTGGAGGTACAAAAATGAAAAAAAGAATTTTACCTGTCATACTCGCGGCGCTTATGATGCTCTCCGCTCTGCCCGTATCCACGGCATTCGCCTTTGTTCTCGGTGACGTGGACGGCGACGGTGAGCCTACTTCCTCGGACGCCCGACTTGCTCTGAGATACTCAGTTCACCTTGAGGAGCTCAACGCCGAGCAGCTCAAGGCGGCGGACGTTGACCTTGACAGCACCGTCACCTCATCGGATGCAAGACTCATTCTCCGCGCATCCGTAGGACTTGAGGATCTTCATTCTCACAGCTATGCTCCCTCGGTCACAAAGGCTGCATCCTGCACCGAAAACGGTGTAAGAACCTACAGCTGCTCCTGCGGTGACTTCTATACAGAGTCAATCCCCGCAACGGGACATCTTCACAGCTCTCTGGATGCCGCTACCGTAAAGACGGCAAACTGCGGTGAAGCAGGCTATACGGGTGACTATAAGTGTGATGTCTGCGGCACAGTGACCGAAAGCGGCACCGCAACTCCCGTGAATGAAAACGTACACTCTGTTGAAAACGTAACCCTCCCCCCCTCCTGCACAGAGGACGGATATACAAGAGACGAGTGTAAGTTCTGCGACTATTTTGACTCTATGAGTATCAGACCTACGGGAGCCACAGCCTCGGGACACAACTACGGCACTCCCGTTACAGTTCCTCCCACTTGCACAGAAAGAGGCTATACAGTTAAACGATGTGCCTGCGGTGACGAGATCAAGTATGATTACGTTGATGAAAAAGGACATAAGTACAGCTGGACAGTTACAAAGGATGCAAGCTGTAAGGAAACGGGCTCAAGAGACGGTGTGTGCAGCGGCTGCGGCGTAAAAGTAACAGAGGAAATACCCTTTGCACCCTGCACACTCGTTACCGCTTTCGTTCACGGTAAAGAAAACACTCTTTGTAAATACGTAACAAGCTGTTCAGTCTGCCACACCATTATCAGTGAAAGAAATGCAGAGGATTATGAGCATGTAATCCCGGTATCCCCTCCCAGTCCGGCAACCTGCACAACATCCGCATACGTAAAAGCAAGATGCCAGTTTGGTTGCTATAGAACCATAGAAGAATATCCCGTGTCTGAGCCCCTCGGCCATAAGGCACAACTGGATTCGACACGATCATATGATGCAACCTGCACAGATCCCGGTCTTCTTGCATATACAGGTACCTGTGAGCGTTGCGGTAATGACGTTGATGACTCAGACGTTGTAATTCCCGCAAAGGGACACAAGCTTACAGGCGTTCAGACCTGCACAACCTCCGTTTACTGCACAGTCAAGGGCTGCGGTGCCGTAACTGCTCCCGCCCTCGGCCACGATTACACAATTCCCGCCGCTGTTTCAGCATACGGCGCGGACACTCCCGCTTTCTTCTGTAACAGATGCGGCAAGGAAGCAGACAACAGCGCAGAAACCTTTAACGGAGTTACAAACCTTATCAAGACGCTCCCCTACGCTTCATCACAGAACAACACCGTTTCCTTCTTTGACAAGACCACTGTAAAAACAGAGTATTCACGCTTTGACTTCGGCATTTATACAAATTCAATTAAGAATATGTATGAGAAGGAAATGGCAAACACTCCAGACGAATTCTCACATTTCAGAAAGAATTACAACATCCGCTCATATCTTCCCGTGACCTATAACCACGTATCAGAAATCGAGCTTGCGGATACCGACTCAATCAGAATCGAAAAGCTTTCGGGACTCAAGGTCAGCGACGTTCTTTCGGCTTATCCCGATTCCTACACAATAGGCAACACGAGCTATAATGTAGCAGACTACAAGAACACGACTGTTGACGGCAACGTTATCAAGGTAACGATTGACGTTAAGGACGAAAAGTTCTTCGGCGGCGTTCAGAATCTTGACGGAAAGACCTCCTTACAGAAGCTTTTCAACCTTGACATCAGAGAGGAAGCAAACGGCTTCAAAAACAAAAACGGCGAATTCATTATGCAAGAATCCGATTCGGGCGACGGCTATGAGATCACAATGGATATGCGTCTCCAGCAGATTACCTCCGACGCAACCGTTGTTTACTATTTCAAGGCTGACACCTACGAGCCTATTCTTGCAATTTACAACACAAGCATCAGAATGGAGCAGACTATTGCCATGAAGTTCAAAATCGGTCTGTTCTCACTCAACGGTGAGCTTGATCCCATTATCACAACCGACACAGCAAGAATCTACTTCTTCTCAGGCGTTTTCGGCTGATATAAAGAAAGGAAATCCCCATGAAAAAGATATTAAGCATAATTCTCGCACTTGCTCTTTGCCTTATTCCCCTTACAGCCTTTGCCGCAGTAACGGTTCCCGGTGACGTGGACGGAGACGGCGAGGCAACCTCCTCAGACGCCCGTATGGCTCTGAGAAAATCAGTAGGACTTGAAACCTTTAATGCAACACAAACAAGAGCTGCCGACGTAGACTTTGACGGCACTGTAACCTCCTCTGATGCCCGACTTATCCTCAGAGCATCCGTAGGACTTGAAACCCTTACCACAAAGGATCTCTATTTCAACGGTCATCTTGTTGCCAATGACAGCATTACAGTTGAAAACGGCATCGTATGTATTGATCCCGATTGCAGCTGCGGCGGAGCAACTCTTATGCCCTCATTCAATGCACTTGTAAACGCTCTCAAGACTCCCGGCTCTCTTAACTATTTCTCAGGCTTCACAAAAACGGTTTCCTCTACTCCCAAGCCCACCTGTAAGCCAACAAGCACCTGGCATTTAGGTCTTGCCGAGCTTATGGAGGGACTTCTTGCCGACTCCGTTGAGGCAGAGACAATTACGGATTTCACCGATTTCACAAAGCGCCGTCACGTTAACAACGCAACCTTCTTCGTTGCAGGCAAATCCTACGTAAGTGCTCTTTCAGACAGCGACGTCAAATCCGTGACAATGACAAAGATGAGCGGCGTTGACTTCATAAAGGCTCTTCCGAGCTCAGTTACATCAACCGAGAGCAGTGAGGTATTTGATCTTACACAGATAAAGGCAGCAACCAAAGGTGACGTTTACAAAGTAACGGTTACTCTCAATCCCGAGAAGATCACCGCAAAAAACATCCCCACGACCACAACTCCCATTGAAAAGATACTCAATGCAGGCTATAACAACGGAATCAAGGGACAGATGAATTCTCTTGACAACTCCTTTAACTCCATGCCCGAAATGGCAGGTATGTTCGTTATGGAAATGGAGATCACCACCGCCTGCACGGTTGACTATTATTTCACTGCAGACACCTTCCAGCCCGTTGCGGCAAGATACGTGACCAATATGGACACAACAAGCTATATGCACACCTACTTTAACCTCGCATTCACAAAGACTGACAGCGCAACAACCACAACCACGATCAAGAACAACACCGTTCAGGAAAACTACTTCTTCTTCAACGGCTTTGCTGCTCTTCAGTAACAAAAAAGCTATTCGCGGAAAAATGTGCGAAATTGCTGAGGACAGATAAAAATATTATCGGGAGACACTTTGTAATGAAGTGCTCCCGATTTTTATATTTCAGCAACAGACCGTCGACTTTTATATTTTGTATTTGACTTATCCCGAACAATTTAATATAATAAACTATATATAATTATTTTTAAGGAATAGGGGTGAATATATGTACTGTGTAGTTGGTGCTGACGGTTTTTTAGGCACGGGTTTTATTTCACAGCTGTTGAAAAGCACGGATGAAAAAATAGTCGCATTCAATCACACCTGCGCTGTATTCCCCGACAATCCGAGAATAACAAACGTAAGCTTTGAGCTGTGCGATACCGAGAGCATCAAAGGGGCTGTAACGCACCTCTTCCCTGCCGCCGAGGGACTCAGGATACTGTTTCTCGCATCGGTGCATAATCCCGACATCGTAATGCGCGATCCCGAAAGGGCACAGTATATAAACACCGTCTGCTACGAAAGCTTCCTTGAGAATATAAAGGAGCTTTCCCCCGAGAGGCTTATTTACGCTTCATCTGACACGGTGTACGGCGAAAGCACGGACGGCTATGTTTTTTCGGAAAAGGATGCTCCCGCACCCATAAATATCTACGGCAAGCAAAAGGCTATGGCAGAAGAAATAACTCTGCGCCACGGCTATACCGCCGCAAGATACTCCTATATGTGCGGTCCCTCGCCCATTCCGAGAAAAAAGCATTTCTGCGATACGGTAAAAACAGCACTCGAAAAGGGGGAGCAGTTCCCTCTTCTGACGGACTGGAACAGACACACCCTCAGCTATCGCACCGCCGCAGAGCTTACCTACCGTCTTTTCTGCCTTGACGCTCTTCCGAGAATTATCAACGTATGCAGTGACAAGGTATATTCAAAATATGATATCGGCTCCGCCATTGCAGAGCACGGCGGTTTCGACAAAAATCTTCTTCTTCCCGTAACGAAAAATGAGCTGGGAGTGTTCACGGAAAAAAGAGCAGATACGATACTGATGGATAATTCTCTGCTTAAAGACCTTACGGGCGAAAAGAGTGTTGATTTTATTTTCTGAGGACTTATTATGGTTATTTCAAAAACTCCGTTCAGAATGTCCTTCTTCGGAGGCGGCACTGACTACAGCGAATATTTTGAAAACCACGGCGGCAGTGTTTTATCTGCCACCTTTGATAAGTATTGCTTTGTAACAGTAAGAGATTATCCTCCCTTTTTTGAGCATAAAAATCAGTTTACATATTCTAAAATAGAGCGGTTTGACTCCCCCGAGGAGCTGTCGCATCCTCTTGTGAGAGAGGGACTGTTATATCTCCACGAAAACAGAATTCAGATAAGCTATGACGCCGATCTGCCCGCAAGATCGGGTATCGGCTCAAGCTCTTCCTTTGCAGTGGGACTTCTCAACAGCATCCATACCCTCAGAGGCAGATATACAGACAAGAAGCAGCTTGCAAGCGAGGCTATACACCTTGAAAGAGTGCTGTGCCGTGAGCACGGCGGTATTCAGGATCAGATTGCCGCAGCCTACGGCGGTCTCAACCGTATCGATTTCGACAAGAGCGGCTTTTCGGTAAAGCCCGTTGAAATCTCCGAGGAAAGGCTTTCTCAGCTGAATTCAAGGCTTATGCTGTTTTTCTCGGGACAAAGCCGATTTTCCTGCGAAGCGGCAAAGGAGCAGACGAAAAATCTCCCCGACAATTTAAGCACACTCCATAAAATGAAGAGTATGGTTGACGAGGGAGAAAGAATACTGACCTCAACCGCTTCCCTTGACAGCTTCGGCGAGCTTCTTCACCACTCGTGGCAAATGAAAACAACCCTTGCAAGCAATATTGCAACGGATGAAATAAACAGCTTTTATGAAACGGCTGTAAAAAACGGAGCTCTGGGCGGAAAGCTTCTCGGTGCGGGAGGCGGCGGCTTTATGCTTCTTTACGTCCCCGAAAAAAATCAGAGCAAGGTGCTGAGCGCCCTTGAAAAATATATGTACGTCCCGTTCAGCTTTGAAAACGAGGGCAGCACGATACTTTATAACAAATAGTGCATCTCAAACGCGAGGCAAATTCGTAACGATGCGCGGCAAATTCGGAATTCGGAATTCGCAGGCAGATAAACATTCCTCCTATTCAGAAATATAAGTATAATCAAGACACGAAGTGTCTTCCGATATTATTCACTATTCACTATTCATTATTCATTATTCATTATTCTCTATTCTCTTCCGGGTGATTATTATGTCAGAAATTCTTATTACGGGCGGTGCGGGCTATATCGGCTCAGTGCTGGTACCTGAGCTTTTAAGCCTTGGACACAAGGTTACGGTAATAGACAACTTATATTACAAACAGACGTCTCTTCTTGAATGCTGTTACAACAAGGACTTTACTATGGTAAACGGCGATGCAAGAGACGAGGAGCTTATAAAGAAGCACATCAGGGGCAAGGATTACATTTTCCCCCTTGCGGCTCTTGTAGGCTTTCCCCTGTGTATTAAGGATCCCATTGCCGCAACGACAACGAATCTTGAAGCGGTAAAGCTCATTATTAAGCTTCGCGAGCCCCATCAGAGAATCATATTCCCCTGCACCAACAGCGGCTACGGTCTCGGTCAGGGACAAGAGTTTTGCACCGAGGATTCACCCATTAAGCCTATTTCCCTTTACGGAAAAACCAAGATGGAGGCTGAGGCGGCTGTGCTCAATGCCGGCAACTCCCTTACCTTCCGCTTTGCAACACTCTTCGGCGCGGCTCCGAGAATGAGAACAGACCTGCTTGTAAACGATTTCACCTACAGAGCCGTGTTTGACCGCTCCGTTATCGTCTTTGAGGGCAGATTTATGAGAAATTATCTCCACGTAAGAGATGCGGCAGGCGCATTTATTTTCGCTATGGAGAATTTTGAAAAGATGAAGGGCAGACAGTATAACTGCGGACTTTCAGATGCAAATCTTTCAAAGCTTGAGCTTTGCGAAAAGATAAAGGAGCATCTGCCCGACTTTACATATCTTGAAGCATCCATCGGCTCTGATCCCGACAAGAGAAACTATCTTGTTTCCAACGAAAGACTCGAAAGCATGGGATGGAGACCGAAATACACTCTTGATGACGGTATACGGGAGCTTATCAAGGCATATTCAATAATTAAAAATAACATTTACGGAAACGTGTGATATAAATGCAGCTTATAAAAATACTCTCCCCCGACTTTACGTTTACTGATGACCGAGGAACCCTTACCCAGATAGTTCACGAGGGATATTCTCAGGTGAACGCAGTTTTCACCAAGGGCGGCAAGGTGAGAGGAAATTTTCACTACCACCGTCACACCAAGGAGCTTTTTTTCATCATAAAGGGAAAAATACGCCTCACAGCAAAGCTTGACGATGTGACAGAGGAATACATCTTTACGGACGGAGATATGTTTATGGTGCCCGAAAACGTGCGCCATACCTTTGATTATATTGAGGACACGTATCTCGTGGGACTTTACACCACTCCCGTGGAAAACGCGGACGGAACAAAGGATATTATTTCGGAGTAAGAAAATGAAAGAAGCTATTATTCTTGCGGGAGGGCTGGGAACAAGGCTTTCCGCAACAGTTAAAGACAAGCAAAAAGTGATGGCGCCCGTGGGTGGCCGTCCTTTTTTGGATTATATACTGAGAGACCTTTCCGAAAAGGGCTTCAACAAGGTGGTTCTTGCGGTTTCTTATCATCACGAGCAGTTGACGCAGAGATATAAGGACGAATACCTTGGAATGAAGATTGAATATTCCGTAGAGGAGAAGCCCTTGGGAACGGGCGGCGCCATAAAAAAGGCTCTGGAAAAAACCCGAGAGGAAAGAGTTACGGTATTAAACGGCGACACGTATTTTGACGTGGACTTTGACGCGCTTTACAATACTGCAACACAGAAGAATGCAAAAATTGTGCTTGCGGCAAAGGAAATGCCCGACTGCACGAGACATTCCACCCTTGAAACGGGTGAGGACGGCGCCGTTACCCGCTTTGCTGAAAAGCTCCCCAACAAAAAAGGCTTTATCAACGGCGGTATATACGTTATTGACAGACATCTGTTAAAGGACTTTCCCGAGGAAAAATTCTCCTTTGAAAAAGAGGTTCTTGAAAAAATGAAAACGGGGCTTTATGCCCTTAAATGCTCCGGCTATTTTATTGATATGGGTATACCCGATGCCTATTTCACGGCAGGCACGGCTATTCCCCTCTTATTCGGAGAAAACGTATTCAAGGCGGCTTTTCTTGACCGTGACGGAGTTATCTGCAAGGAGAAGCACCACCTTTACAGGTGCGAGGATTTTGAATTTATAGAGGGTGTCCCCGAGGCACTTGAAGCACTCAGAGAAAAGGGCTTTCTTCTTTACGTGATAACAAATCAGGCAGGTGTAGCAAAGGGACTTTACACCGAGGAGGACGTACGGCGGCTTCATGAGTATATGACGGATTCTCTTAAGGAAATCACCCGCTTTGAGGGAATTTACTATTGCCCCTGTCACGAGGATGGGGTTATTGAGGAATATAAAAAAAGCTCCCCCGACAGAAAGCCCCGTGACGGAATGATACAAAAGGCAGTGGCGGATGCCAAAGACAAGGGCATTATAATTGACCTTGCCGCAAGCATTCTCGTAGGTGATAAGCTGTCGGATATTGAGGCGGGAAAAAAAGCGGGCATCGGAAAAACCGTGCTTGTCAGAAGCGGACATAAAATTGACGAAAGCACCACGCTTCCCGATATTATAACGGACAGTCTGACGTCCTTTGTCAGAGAGGAGACTGAAAATGGCAGAATTTAATGCAGCTTATTATGCAGACAGACTCAGAAAAATGGTGGAATGCGAAACCGTTTCTAAAAAGGATTCCTTCACCCCCGACGAGTTTATGAAGCTTAGAGGCGTTATGCGACAGCTTTTCCCTCTGATTCACGAAAGATCTGAGCTCAGATATTTTTCCGAGGACTGCTGGGTTTATAAAATTGAAGGCAATAATAAAGAAAGAAATATTCTTTTAATGTCTCATCACGACGTGGTTGAGGCGGGCGACGGCTGGACCTATCCCCCCTTTGCTCTTGAGGAGCACGACGGGAAGCTCTGGGGCAGAGGTGCCTTTGACACAAAGTCCTCTCTTTTTGCTCAGTTTCAGGCTCTTGAGGAGCTTTTATCAAAGGACTTCATTCCCGAATGTAACGTATTTATTGCTTCATCCCATAACGAGGAGCGCTTCGGAGACGGAATTCCCAAGGCTGTTGAATATTTTAAGGAGCAGGACATCCGCTTTGAGGTCGTAATCGACGAGGGCGGCGCCGTAACCGAGCCCCCCGTTGACGGAGTCAAGGCAGGCAAATGCGCTATGGTGGGTGTTCACGAAAAGGGCAGATGCACTCTTTACTGCACAGCCTCCACGGATATACAGTACCACGATATAACCAAGGCAAGAAAAAAGAATCCCGTGGAAAATATGACGGATTTCATCACCGCGGTTCAGTCCTCGGATATTTTTATCAGAAGACTCAATCCTCAGGTTAAGGATATGTTTACATATATTGCTCCCCACTTAGGCTTTCCTCTGGGCTTTATTTTTTCACATCTCGGCGCATTCGGCGGCATTATAAAGAAAATTATGCCCTCTCTCAACCCTCAGGCAGAGGGACTTATCGGAACCACCTGCAGCTTTACGAAAATCGAGGGCAGCAGCATTTCAAAGAAATGCGCCGCCACGGCATATTTACAGCCGGTGTCCTCTGAGGACTTAAAAAAGGACGTGGAAGCCTTCATCGCCCTTGCACGGGAGTACGGCATCACCGTTACAGAATCGGAGAATAACGAATATCACGAGCCCGCAGATATAAACACGGAAGCCTTCAGATACACAAAGCGCTGTATTGAGGATATCTTCCCCGGCTGTCCCGTCGTGCCATATCTTCTGCCCACGGGCGGCACGGATTGCAGACATTTAAGAGAGCTGTGTCCCTGCAATCTCAGATTCTCTCCCCTTGTGATAACCAACAGACAGTTAAGCCTCGTGCATCAGGCTGATGAAAATCTCGACCTTGCGACTCTCCCCGATGCGGTGCGCTTCTTCAAGCATTTCGTAAAAAATTATAAATAAACCCTTTTATAAGCAAAACGCTCCTGTGAAGCTCTGACGAGCCTTTGGAGACAGACCGAATTCGACGAAAGCCTATTGCACAAATAAGTCAAAACCACCGGTGAAACCGGTGGCTTGCACCAACCCCTAAAAGGGGTTATTACTGGCTTAACCTCTAAAGAGGTTCTGAAAGTTTGACACCGCATTACTATCTCTGGCAGCCGCT
>JAZOOE010000139.1:0-12249 GCA_045654865.1 Acutalibacteraceae bacterium
ATAAAGTTTTTTATTTTACAGTGTTTTTCACAAAATAATTATTTTATATAAATATTTTATATTCATTCTCAACAAAACAACTCTTACACAGAATGAATATCCGATTGTATATATTCATAATTTTATGCATAAATATTCTAATGAAAAAATTTTTTAATCCTATGGAAATATCTCTTACTATATGTTAAAATATTTATTATATACAAAATGTGAACACGAAGGAGAAATTTTTATGTGTGAAAATTGCTGTAACAGCGATCTCAGCCTTCTTGCAGAGGTTTTTTGTGAAGCAAAAGCAAATAAAGACAATCTTATAACAATATTGCAGAAGGCTCAGGATATCTACGGTTATCTGCCCACGGACGTTATGTATGAAATTGCAAGACAAACAGGCGCAACTCCCGCAAAGGTAATGGGCGTTGCCACATTTTATACACAGTTCAGACTCAAAAAAGCAGGAAAATATCTGATACTTCTGTGCAAGGGAACAGCCTGCCACGTTAACGGCGCATCAGGAATTGAAAAAACCATCTGCGAGGAGCTCGGAATCGAGGACGGCGATACAACAGAGGACGGACTTTTCTCCCTGAAAACGGTAGCGTGTCTCGGTTGTTGCAGTCTCTCTCCCGTTATGATGATAAACGAGGAGACTTACGGCTCCCTGACTCCGGCAAAAACAATTGAAATATTAAGAGAAATAAAAGGACGGGAAGAAAAATGAGAATAGTCATCGGTGAGGGCTCCTGCGGTATCGCTGCAGGTGCCGCAAAGATACACACAGCCCTTTCATCAGCATTATCGGGAACAGATACCCCCATCGGTATTTCCGGCTGTATCGGTATGTGCTTCCTTGAGCCTATTATTGATATTTATGACGACCAAAAGCTCCTCAAGCGTCTTGTCAGAATAAAAGAAGAGCACGTCGGCGATATTGCCGAGGCATTGAAAAACGAGGATTTTGAGGCTCTGAAAAAATTCGAGATCAGCGAAGAAGATAACGGCTTTTTGAAAAAGCAGACGAGAATCGCTCTGAGACGTTGCGGACTTATCGATCCCGAAAGCATAGATGCATTTACTCAGGACGGCGGATATGAGGCACTTAAAAAGGTGCTTACATCAATGACTCCCGAAGAGGTTATTGAAGAAATCAAGATTTCGGGACTTGCAGGCAGAGGCGGAGCAGGATTTCCCACATGGTTTAAGTGGAACGCCGCAAGAATGTCGTCAGGCGAGGAAAAATATCTTATATGCAATGCTGACGAGGGAGATCCCGGAGCATTTATGGACAGAGCCGTTATCGAAAGCGATCCGCATACTCTTATTGAGGGTATGCTGATTGCCGCATATGCAATCGGAGCAAAGCAGGCATTCGTATACGTAAGAGCAGAATATCCCCTTGCCATTCTCAGATTAAAAAAGGCAATTGAGGATGCAACCGAAAAGGGTTATCTCGGAAATAACATCTGCGGCTCTTCCTTCTCCTGCACGCTTAAAATCAAGGCAGGCGCAGGTGCTTTTGTCTGCGGAGAAGAAACCGCTCTTATAGAGTCCCTCGAGGGAAAAAGAGGCATGCCCCGTCTTAAGCCCCCCTTCCCTGCCGAAAAGGGCTATGATAACAAGCCGTCAAACATCAACAACGTTGAAACCTTTGCAAACGTTGCCTGGATCATATCCAACGGCGGTGAGGCATTTGCTCAGATGGGCACACAAAACAGCAAGGGCACCAAGGTTTTTGCACTTACGGGTAAGATCAAGCGTGGCGGTCTGGTTGAGATTCCTATGGGACTTACGCTCAGAGACGTTATCTACGATATAGGCGGCGGTATCCGTGACGACAAGGAATTCAAGGCAGTTCAGCTTGGCGGTCCCTCAGGCGGATGTATTCCCAAGGAGCTTCTTGATACGGTAATTGATTACAAGGCACTTTCCGCGACAGGCGCAATTATGGGCTCCGGCGGTATGGTTGTTATGGACGAAAGCACCTGTATGGTCAATATGGCACGATTTTTCCTGGACTTCACAACCAAGGAATCCTGCGGCAAATGCGTTCATTGCCGAATCGGAACAAAGAGAATGTTTGAAATTCTTACAAGAATTACCGAGGGCGAGGGAAAAGACGGAGATATTGAGCTTTTGGAGGAGCTTTGCGATGGTATACGTTCGGGTGCTCTTTGCGGTCTCGGACAGACTGCTCCCAATCCCGTTCTTACAACAATAAAATATTTCAGACACGAATACGAAGCACATATCAATGAAAAAAGATGTCCCGCATCAGAATGTGCAGCATTAAGAACCTATCACATCATCCCCGAAAAGTGTAAGGGCTGTACGCTTTGCGCAAAGAAATGCCCCGTAGACGCTATATCCGGACAGCTGAAATCAGCTCATATAATAGATACCGACAAATGTATTAAATGCGGTCAGTGCAAGAACGTATGCAAGTTCGGCGCAGTTGAAGTAAGGTAAGGAGGGAAAGCCAATGTCCGAATTAATAAGACTCACTATAGATTCAAAAGAAATTACAGCCGAAAGCGGTGATACCATACTTCTTGCGGCACAGAAAAACGGCATTGAGATTCCGAATCTTTGCTACGTAAAGGAAATGTCTCCCTACGGCGCCTGCGGAATGTGCGTTGTTGAGATAGAGGGCTCCCCTAAGCTTGCACGCGCCTGCTCACAAAAAGCAGCAGACGGAATGGTTATAAACACCATGGGTGAACGTGCATTAAAGGCAAGACGTCTTGCTCTTGAGCTCATAATGGGTGATCACAAGGGCGACTGCATAGGTCCCTGTTCCCTAAACTGCCCTGCTCATACCGATTGTCAGAAATATGTAAAGCAAATAGCAGAAGGCGACTGCGAGGGTGCCGTAAAAACAATAAAAGAGGTTATTTCTCTTCCTGCATCAATCGGCAGAGTATGTCCGCATCCCTGTGAAACTGCATGCAGAAGACAGCACGTTGAAGAACCCATATCAATTGCCTACTTAAAGGCATTTGCAGCTGACGAGGTTCTCAGAAACGGCAAGCATATTCTCCCCGAAAAGAAAGCCTCAAGCGGTAAAACCGTCGGAATTATCGGCGGTGGTCCTGCAGGTCTGTCAGCCGCCTACAAGCTGATACAGCAGGGACATTCTGTTACTATCTATGATAAAATGCCCAAAATGGGCGGTATGCTCAGATACGGTATTCCCGAGTACAGGCTCCCCAAAAAAGTGCTCGATAATGAAATAGAGGAAATCCGTTCCCTCGGTGTAGAAATGATAAACAGCTGCACCATAGGAAAGGATATAACAATCAGGGAAATCAGAGAAAAGCACGATGCCGTTCTTATTGCAAACGGAGCATGGAAGAGCAGCTCCATAAGATGCACCGGCGAGGAGCTTGACGGTGTGTTCGGAGGAATTGATTTCCTCAGAGCCGCCGCTCTCGGTGAAAAACCTGCAATAGGCAAGAAAACTGCCGTTGTCGGAGGCGGAAATACTGCTATGGATGCATGCCGAACAGCAGTAAGACTGGGTGCAGAGGAAGTAAGCATCATATACAGAAGAACCAGAGATGAAATGCCTGCTGAAGATATTGAGATAAAGGAAGCAATGGAAGAGGGCGTTGTTTTCAGATTCCTTACAAATCCTGCGGAAATTATCGGTACTGACGGCAAGGTATCCGCCGTAAAGCTTCAGGTTATGACACTCGGAGAGCCCGACGAAAGAGGCAGACGCTCCCCCGTCGCAGTTGAAGGGGAATTTATCACACTTCCTCTTGATTCAATCATCATAGCCGCAGGTCAGAAAAACGATCCCGATGGCTTTGAAGAAATTGAAACAACAAAGCGCGGAACAATACTTGCAGATGCAAAAACCTATATGACCTCCACCGACGGTGTATTTGCCGCAGGTGACACTTCAAATGACGGTGCATCAATTGCAATAAGAGCTATTGCAGAAGCAAACGAGGCCGCAAAATATATCGATGCATATCTTGACGGAATCGAGATTCCCTTCAAAAAGCCCGTAATTTCAGAAATTGATATAACCGAGGATATGTTTACCGAATATGAAAAGCACCCGAGAATCAAAATGCCCCACCGCGCTCCCGAGGACAGAAGAAATGACTTCAATGAAATAAACTACGGCTTCTCGGAAGAAGAGGCAAGAACAGAAGCAGCTCGCTGTCTCTCCTGCGGCTGTCACGATTACGGTCATTGTAAGCTGATAAAATATGCTGATGAATACGGCATCGACTGTAAAAAGTTTACCGGCGAATTCCATAAGGGCTTCAAGGAAAACAATCTTCAGGCAATCTTCCGTGATCAGAACAAGTGTATTCTTTGCGGACTTTGCGTAAGAGCCTGCGAGGATATTGCAAAGCAAGGAATTCTGGGACTTGTCGGAAGAGGCTTTGATACGATAATCAGACCTGAATTCAAAAATATTGATATAAAATCAATATGCGCCGATTGCAAAAAATGTGCAGAGGTCTGCCCCACAGGTGCACTAAAAATTACTGAATAAATTTTTTAGGACGGATTTGTTTTAACATCTCCGTCTTTTTTTATTGCGAATCTTCCCGAAATATGTTAAACTTTTAGTATCTTATGAAAGGGATTTTTCATTATGAAGGACTATATCAACAACGTGCTCTCGCCCTTGCTTCAGGGAGATGGCGGCTATATTGAATTTCTTGAGCAATGCGGTGACAATATCAAGGTTATTGCCCGTGGTGAATGCTCAAAATGTCACAAGCTTTCCTTGTGCCTTGAATGGTGTGAGGAAAGAATAGAAAAGGATAAACAGGTAAAGGTAACTCTTGAAGCTGTCAGAAAAAAGCCTTTTTTCTGGGATAAGTGAGGGATATTATGGCACACATTAAGGTTATAAGACGATCAATGCGCCCCGAGGAATATATTGAACTGAGATACGGTTGGCTAAAAAAATGCATCTATAAAAAAATGTATGAAATCTCCCCCGTTTTCGTCAGAGAAGCACATCAGATTTCCGAAAATGAATATGAATATTATGACGAGGACTTCAAAAAGCTTAGCATAGGGGACGTTTTCTATTCCCCCGACGGCAGTGCCTTTCTTCGTTGCGTGGGACAGATCCCCGACGAGATAAAAGATAAGGAATATTACTTTTATTTCAAGACAGCAAGCGAAATGATAGTAAAGATCAACGGAAAATATGCGGGCGGAGTTGATCCGAACAGAGAAGCATTTCCGATGAAGCCCTTTATTAAGGATAATACGTTCATTATTGAGGCTGAGGGCTTTAACCGCTCAAAGCCCGATGATGAAAGAAATCCCGAAACACTTGCGAGAAGAGGCTGCCGTCAGGAATTTTCAGGTCTTTATATCACTACGGTAAACGAAAATATAAAGGCTCTGTGTTATGATCTTGAAATATTTACCGATATAATTTCCGGAGGACAGTTTCCCGAGGAATACGTGAGTATCATAACCAACAGACTTGATAAGGCGCTGAATCTTATAGACTATGACAACGTAACCGACGAGGATGCAAAAAAAGCAATAGATTATATCGAAGCAAATATTTACGCGGATAAAACCTTCCGTTCATCGGGCAAGGTAGCGCTGATAAGTCATTCTCACCTTGATATAGCATACTATTGGCGAAGAATTCACGCTGTTCAGAAAAATCTCAGAACGGTGCTGATTCAGATGCGCCTTATGGATAAAT
This sequence comes from Acutalibacteraceae bacterium, assembly GCA_045654865.1. GTDB lineage: Bacteria > Bacillota > Clostridia > Oscillospirales > Acutalibacteraceae > RUG806. The sequence continues at coordinate 5,699 of JAZOOE010000139.1, forward strand.
ATCCCGATTTCAGATATGCGCACACGCAGGCATACACCTATGAAACAATAGAAAAATATTATCCCGAGGTTTTCTCTGAATTAAAGGAAAAAATAGCAAGCGGACAATTTGAAATCGTAGGTGCAATGTACGTTGAGCCGGATTGTAACATCCCTTCCGCAGAAAGCCTTATCCGCCAATGCCTTTACGGTCAGCACTATTTCAGAGAAAAATTCGGCCTTACAATTGACTCCTGCTTTTTGCCCGACGTCTTCGGAAACAGCTGGATATTGCCTCAGATATTAAAAAAAAGCGGTGTAAATTATTTCATTTCAAACAAAATGAGCACTTGGAACGACACCAACAGATTCCCGCACAATAACTTTATATGGCGAGGTATCGACGGTAGTGAGGTATATGCTTGTGTTCCGCCTACTCATTTTATTACCTGGAATGAACCGTCTCAGATAGTTGAAAACTGGGAAGCATTTCAGGACAAAAATACAGATACGGAAACACTGTCAATGTTCGGCTACGGAGACGGCGGCTCCGGTGCAACAGAGGAAATGATTGAGCTTATGCACCGCTTTAACAAGCTTTCCGTAATGCCTGCAACAAGACACGTTTCCTGTCGGGACTTTTTACACGAAAATTTAAATGAAGAGCACCGCTTTGACGTATGGGACGGTGAATTATATCTTGAAATGCACCGAGGAACGTTTACTACAAAAGCCGACATAAAGAAATTCAACAGAAGCCTTGAAGCTAAATTCAGACTCGCCGAGCTTCTCAGTGTTTTAAGAGAGCAAAACGGTGTAGCTTATCCGCAAGACACTATCAAGGAGCTTTACAAAAAGTTTCTTATCAATCAATTCCACGATATACTCCCGGGAAGCCATATAACTCCCGTTTTCAGAGATTGCATAAAGGATTATATTGAAATAGAAAAAGGACTTGATGAAATAATCGGAAGCGGCAATTCCCTTTTTAATCCCGTTAACTTCACCCGTCAAAGCGTTGAATTTATTGAAGATGAAAACGGAAGCTTTGTCCGTGAGGGCAAAAAGGGCAATTTCTGCAGAATCGATTTCCGTGCATTGTCCGCGGGAACGGTCAATAAGCCGGAAACAGCTTCAGAATGGCTAAAAATAAACGGATACCATATTGAAACTCCCTTTTACAAGGCTACCTTTTTTGAGGACGGAAGCTTTGCCTCCTTGTTTGACAAAACACTGCTTCGCGAATGGACAAACGGCGATTTCAATAAGCTGAGAATTTACGATGACCGTCCCGGAGTTTATGATGCATGGGACATCCTTCCCGATTACAAGGATAAGGAGCTCTCTTTTGAGCTTTCATGCCCGATAAAGTTCATAAAAGCAGACGGCGAAGCCGCAGAATTCAGCGTTACGCAAAAAACCGACAAATGCGAATGGACAAGAAAGATCAGACTGTTCAGGGTATCGAAAAAAATTGAGATTGAAAATATCGTAGATTGGAACGAAAGCCACAAGCTTGTAAAGGCGGCCTTCAACTGCAACGTTCTCACACGTGAGCTTGTCTGTGATACGTCCGCAGGCTTCATAAAAAGAGAAATGCACAAAAATACCTCCTGGCAACAGGCACGCTTCGAATGCTGTCACCATAAGTGGTTTGATATCTCGGAAACAGGTGGCGGAATTGCAGTCATCAATGACTGCAAATACGGCGTTGGTGTCTCCGACAAGGAAATATCCCTTTCTCTTTTAAGAGCAACCGAAAGACCTGATCCTCTGTCTGACCTCGGACAGCATAATTTCACCTATATTATTCTCCCGCACGGTGATTTTTCTCCCGATGAAATTGAAAAAGAAGCTCTGTTTTTCAATAATCCTCTTGTAAAAACGAAATCGGTGGAAGCTCCCGATTTCTGGTCAGCAGATGAAAATCTGACACTTATGAGTGCAAAAAAATCAGAAGACGGAAAAATGACTGTGTTAAGATATGCACAGACAAGCGGTGCAAGAGGTACACTTTCCTTTGATAAGCCCGTAAAGGTGCTGAATATGCTCGAGGATGTTGAGTATGAAACAAATACTGTCCGCTACAATCCCTTTGAAATAATCACGATCGGAATATAACACCAAAAAACGGCTCAGATTTTCATCTGAACCGTTTTTTATATACAATTTTAATTATGCGAATATTGCCTTGATAGAAGCAAAGATCATCTTAAACCAAGCAACAAACTTTGTCATATCATCTGTTGTTCTGGAATAAGCCTGGTATCTGTAGAACGCAACCTCATCATCACCGAAAACATCAAAGTATCCGAGAACGTAGGTTTCATAATCCTCGGGAGCATTTTCATCAATAACAAATACTCTTGAGCCGACAGTTTCATCGTTATAAGAGCTGAAGCCGACACCGGGAGTATTAATGATATCAACACCCTTATAATCGATTACAAAGCCGTTTGTATGGTCGTGCCCTGAAACAGTTGCAAGAACGTCGCCCTGCTGAACAAAAGCAGCGAACTGACCGTTATTGTAGTTGGGAGGACAAGGAGTCTCATGAAGAGATCCCTCTACACCCTCGGGAAGAGTAAGATACTTTCCGCCATAGGAAATAGTATTTTCTGCACCGGCTTCGCCCTCAACAAGTGCATCAAAGATTTCAGGAACAATGATATGCTGGAAGTTGATTGAGGGTACGGGATTGCCTCCGTTAGCAGCCTTAAGCTCCTCAGACTTTTCTACATACCATGCTATCTGCTCTTTAGTAGTACAAGCATAGCCGCCAAGATCATTTTCAGAGTTATAAGTGCCGGAGTCTGTCATCCAGATATTGAATGCTACTCTTGAGCCGTCAGAAGACATAATGGGAAGATTATAAGTGCCGACACCGGGAATAATATCGCCTTCGTTATAGCCTACAAAGCAATCATAAGACTCATAAACTGACATCTGGAAATCTTTATCAGCAAGAGCGCTCTCATCATCATGGTTGCCGAAAACTGCTGCAACAGCGACACCTGCAGCCTCAAAGATGCTCATATACTCGTTAATAGCTGCTCTTGTGATAACCTTTGTTGTCGTGCTGCCGCCTGAAATGTTATCTCCTGTAAGCACAACAAGGTCAGGCTGAACCTGAGCAAGAGTTTCCTTGATAAGGTTCTTTGTAATTGTAAGCATGGGATAGCCGTCCTGAATATCAGCAAACTGAAGAATAGTGAATTTGCCGTCATCGCCGAACTGAAGTGTCTGCTTATTCTCTGCCGCGCAAGACATAAGTGATGCACAGGAAAGCATCATAAGAACACTAAGAATTACAGCAATAATTTTCTTTGTTCTGTTCATATTGATCTCTTCTTTCATTTAAATTCGTAATATAAAATTACGGTAAGGTTATTTTAACATATAGGATAGTTTATTGCAATCATCAATTGAAATTTTTAACAAAAAGATATATTATTAAAAAAAATGACAGGTGATCAGATGAAAAACATTGTAAACATAATAAATTTTGTAAGGGCCTGCGAACCGCGCCGCGTGGATGACAGCTTCCTTTATACAACCACCAAGGAGGAGCTTAAATTATGCGCAAAATACAAATTTCCGTCAACTCTTCTTTTACAATACGATGCTCTGATCGATAAAAAATATACAGATCTTGCAAAGGAATATTCTGAAAATACAGAAATCGGCTTATGGCTTGAGGTTGTAAAACCGTTGACAGAGGCTGCGGGAATTGAGTGGAGAGGAAGATACCCATGGGATTGGCATAATGACGTAGGCTTTCTCGTAGGATATACAATTGAAGAAAGAAAGCTTCTTATTAATGAAGCATTCAACAAATTCAAAGAAATATTCGGATATTATCCCGCATCATGCGGATCATGGCACATAGATGCCGTATCACTTAATTATATGTATGAACAATTCGGCATCACTGCCTCATGTAACTGTAAAGAGCAATACGGAACTGACGGCTATACAATATGGGGCGGCATATACTCCGGGGCATATTATCCGTCAAAATACAATATGCTCTGCCCCGCTTCCTCAGAGAAAAATCAGATAAACGTTCCCGTTTTCAGAATGCTCGGCGCAGACCCCATATATCAATATGATATGAATATTGGAGAAAAAAATGCTTGCCAACATGTAACATCTCTTGAGCCGGTTTACGGAAATTCAGGCTGTGACGAAAAATGGGTTGAATGGTATCTTGGGGAGAATTTCAACGGCAAGGGCATTTCTCTTTCCTATACTCAGGCAGGTCAGGAAAATTCTATGAACTGGGAAAGCATTTCAAAGGGACTTCCGATGCAATTTGAAATACTGAAAAGACTTCATAATGAAAACAAAATTGAGATTATGACGCTTGAAAACAGCGGAAAGTGGTTCCGTAAATCTTTTAGAAAAACTCCTCCGCAGGCTCAGATGTTTGATTCCGACGTAAGAGATAATAAATATAAAACTTTATGGTACAATTGCTCCAACTACAGAGTAAACGTCCTTTATGAAGCTGGGAAAATATGGATAAGAGATCTCTATATCTTCGATGAATTATTCAAAGAAAAATTCATAACTGAAAGAGAGAATACTCCTGACTGCTCTTACTTTACTCTGCCGGTTGTTGACGGATTCCGCTTCAGTGACATTAATACAAGAGCAGGCCTTTATCTGTACCGTGACGGAGTTCCTCTTACGGTTACAGAGCCCTGGAGAACCTTTGAAAAGAACGGCAGCGCAAATATTTATCTCGATGATATGCTGAAATTTACTGCATCGGAAAGCAATATTCATATAAGATGTAAAAGAAAAGGCTGGTATTTATGCTGCATAAATTCGGAAAATGCTGTACTACCCTATAAGAGATTTACTGAAAAAGTAATAAAAATGAAATTCAGTTGTTACGGGGAAGCTGATTTTGAATATGAGCTTACTCTGGGCAAGGGATATTTCAGAGAATCTGAAAACGGCTTTGTGATATTCCCCGAGGACGGAGAAATTAGAATAGATTTCTGATAAAAAAAGAGAAGATTCGCGGACAATTTGAGACGAATCTTCTCTTTTTCATATTAAGTTATTCGGTAATTAATGAAAAAGTCCGGCTGCTCAGAATACGGGACAGATCAGATTCAGTTCTGATTCTTTGTTCAGAGATGATCCCGCCCTTGCAAATCTGATGTGTAAGATGAGCATCGGCTCCACAGGTTTTAATAATCTCAGGATGCTGCCGCACAAATTCCAGTGCTGCAAGATTATCCTCGGGAGAATTGCCGAAATTAAACACCTCTAAGCCGTCAAGGAAATCTAAAGGGAGAACTCCTGCGGTAGTATAGCTACGATGCCGAAAGGGATGAGCCTGAATGATGATAACGCCTGACGGCGATAGAGTATTATACCAAAGCTCAAGACTTTGCTGCTTAAGCTCCGGATGGGAATAAAGCATACTCGGAGTGAGCCCGTAGCATAGAATTTCCCGACCACCGCCTATGTGCTCTTCTATACCGAACAGGATGTCGATACCGAATGTGTCGGCAAAACGTTTGCAGTCATAATAATCCTTTTCATAGAAGCTAACAAATTTTTTCCAAGAAAGCGTTTTATCTATTCCGCTGTTTCCATTATAAAAATGATTAGTAATAACAGCTCCTGAATAACTGTTATCCCGCAGGCGACGGACAAGCTCATAAGGAGTAATCCGACCGCAGGCACTGCACGGAGAGGTATGACAATGCATCTGATATTTATAACCTGACATTATATCACCCGTATTAAAACAAAAAATAAGAAGAATAACTAATATTATAATACTATAAAAAATTAAAATATACAAATAAAATCAGACAACCGAAAAAATTCGGCTGTCTGTTTAACAATTAAAGCTCAATACAAAAGCGAAACATCTCTTTACCCTCAAAGAAAACCTCATTTTCAAGCACACCGCCGTTAGCAACAATTGTTTTCATAGAAGGAATATTGGATTTTTTGCAGCACATAAGAACACTGTCAATGCCGAGCTTTCTGCATTCTTCAAGAGCAAGCGCCACAAGCCTTGTTCCGAAGCCTTTATTACGTTCAGAAGGACGGATACCGTCTCCGATATGTCCGATACCTTCCTCAAAACGTTTATTAAGATAATGACGAATATTACAGGCACCGACAAAAATATTTCTGTCGGTATCAAGACAAAAGAAGGTAGAATCAGGAATAAGATCGTCTGTAGCAGTTTTGATCTCAATTTCAGCAATATACTTTTCTTTATTGTGATAATCATTTTTTACTATTGCATAGGGAGTGATATTTTCCTCCGCAGAAGTCCATTCATCCATCATCTCAACAAGAAGATGATAGTTATCAGAACTGAGTTTTACCAATTCAAGCAAATAATCACCTCATGGAACAGATTTAGAAAAATAAAATAATAAAAAACTATATAAAACAAAAAAACCGTGCTAATAACACGGTTTAAGTACGAGTATTAAACACACCCTCAAAACTGAACAATGCATGTGAAGAAGAACCAAGTAAAGAGGTCAAGCCCTCGACCTATTAGTACTGCTTAACTGAACACATCACTGT
>JAZOOE010000140.1:0-34442 GCA_045654865.1 Acutalibacteraceae bacterium
GAAGATTTTTTCTCGGGAGGATTTTTGGCAATTCAAGGCAAAACCGGAGTCAATCCTTTCGGATTGACGAGGATTTTAACGAAGAAGTGGCGGAAATCAGCCGAGAAAAAACACGGTTCGGATTATTGCCGTCACCCTAAGATAACAGGACTATCGGATTTCACCGGTAGTCCTGTTTTGATATTGCCTTAATTTTTTTCCGTAAAAATAAGGCTGTAAAAAACCTTCGTTTCTACAGCCCTTATGCTATTCGGATTTTTTATCTTATTGCGCCCTTGACAAGGATGATCTCGGTTTCCTTTTCGGCACCTGTTTCGTCTGTGAACTTGATGTCGATGCTCCAATAGGGAACAAAAACGTCATACATAGCGTCAGCCGCAATGTAGCCTGCACCGATAAGGTCATACTTTTCAGCAGTTGTCTGATCTGCAACAACGTGGAAATCATCACTGCGCTCAATGCCTGCCTTATAGATATACTTGAGAAGCTTATCGGCAGACTTTATATAGTTCTTGTCCTTACCCTTGAAGGAAGCAATATCACCGAACTTCTTGTTGAATGCGGCCTTGAACGTATCGTTGCCCTCAAGAGAATTTACTCTCATATTCCATGAATCGAGAATCCAATCCTTTCTTGCTGTCTTGCCTGAAGCCAACACGAAGAGAGGCTCGTAAAGATCAGCGAAAAGAGCAGCGTTGCTGTTTAATCCCATTATAATCTCTTTTTTATCGGAGGGCTTCATATCCTCTGTGTTTTTCTTGCCCTTGTAGAAGAACAAAAAGTATGCGGTAACAGCGGCAGCTGCAACGATTGCGGAAATAATGCAACCCCAGATAACGTTATAGTTTATTATGTAGAAGAATAACATCGGAAAGATCTCCTTTTTTTGATTTTTTCGGCACAATGTATAAGAGCACCAAAATAAATTACTTTTATTATAAATAATATGATGAAGTTTGTCAATATAATAAATATATCGTTTTCGGGAGACCTTAGATTCTTCTTCTGAGAATATCTCCCTCATTGAGAGGATGGGGGCAATATATATTGACCTTTTCCTGAACGAGGTGTGCGCTGTCTCTTTCCTCGCCGTCCGCTCCTTTTATGGAGGTGACCGTGAAGGTGTTGCCCACAGCCGACGGAGAAAGTATTTCAAGCACGTCACCCTTGTCAAAGCGGTTGCGCTGCTCCACGATATATCTGTTATCACCAAGAGCTTCAAGCACTATGCCGATAAACGTGCAGGTCTGTCTGTAAAGTCCGTCGTTATTGGGATCAGCCTTTGCCTCTCCGAAGAAGAAGCCCGACGCAAAGGGACGGTGGGAGGCGCAGTCCAGCTCCTTTTCGCAGTCCTCAAGGGATGCCTTGCCGTCCATATACTGACGGTATGCGTTTACCACGGTGGCAACGTAGTAGGGGGACTTCATTCTGCCCTCAATCTTAAAGGAAGCAACTCCCGCGGCCTCAAGTCTGTCAAGATATTCTATTGCCTTGAGATCCGTTGAGCTGAGAACTGCCGTTGCGCCCTCCTCCTCAATGACGGGAATAAACATATTCTGTCTTTTTTCCTCTACAAGATAATAGTTCCATCGGCAGGGCTGTGAGCATTCCCCGCGGTTGCCCGAGCGGTTGGACAGGAATGAGCTTAAAAGACAGCGTCCCGAATATGCCATACACATAGCACCGTGAACGAAAACCTCTATTTCCATTCCCTCGGGGATTCTGCCCTTGAGAGCCTCAATCTGCTCCATTGTCATTTCGCGTCCCAGCACAACTCTCTCTGCACCCATTTTGTGATAGATCTCAACGGTCTTATAGTTCTGAGTGTTTGCCTGAGTGGAGATATGTACGGGAAGAGCGGGGCATTTTTCCTTTATTTCCGCAATTGCGCCGAGATCCGATACGATTATTGCATCCACGCCCATATTGTAAAGGGTGTTTGCATAGTCGCCCAGCTGATCTATCTCCTCGTTTTCGGCAAAGCAGTTTACCGTAACGTATATTTTTTTTCCTCTTTCGTGGGTATATTCCACAGCCTCTCTCAGTGACTCAAAGGAAAAGCCCGCACCCGAGGCTCTGAGCTGTAAAAGAGGTCCGCCGCAGTAAACGGCATCCGCTCCGAAGTAAAGTGCGGTTTTAAGGCTCTCAAAGGAGCCTGCGGGGGCTAAAAGTTCAACGTTCATTTTTTTAATCCTCATAGCAAAGTCTGTAAATTATTGCCGCATACATTTTTGCGGTAAGAAGAAGCTCGTCTGTAACTGCAAATTCGTCTGCACCGTGTATACGGTAATCCGTGCCGGGGAATTCTATGCCGAAGGCAACGCCTCCCTCAATTGAGTGCACGTAGGTGCCGCCGCCTATGGAAAGGCATTTTCCCTCAAGTCCCGTATATTCCTCGTAAACGCTCAGGGCGGTTTTTATTAAGGGGGCATCCTCGGGTACGTAGTGAACGGGTATCATTTCGGTGTCTCCCGAAAGCTCAAAGCCGTTTTCCGTGAGAGCTGCTTCAATTACAGCCCTTACGTTCTCCTCGGTGGCTCCTATGGGACAGCGAAGATCAAGGCCGCACTCAAAGACGCCGTCCTCAAAGCCGAGAACACCGAAGTTGAGAGTGAGCGCACCTGAAACCGCCTCGCTCATTTTAACTCCTGCGCTCTCTCCGTCCGTTTCGCCGTGGGGGAAGAGCTTTTCAAGTGTCTTCAATGAAAGCACTGTCTCGTTTTCGTCAAGAGGAAGTCTGTTTATAAGATAAATGAGAGCCGTGTCCGCATTGTTTCCGTTTTCGGGATGCGCCGCGTGGGAGGAAACACCGAGAGCGGATATTGTAAGGATGCCCTCTTCCTCCGAAACGGAGAAGCTGACTCCCGTTTCCTTTTCTGCGGCTCGGGCGGTGCTTTTTGCTTCCTCTGCCGTGATTCCTCCGATAACTGCAAGCGCTTTGCAGGGAACTATGTTCTTTGTTTTGCCGCCCTCGATTTTAAGTATTCTCTTTTTGCCCGTATTGTCTGTATTTTTTGTAAATGAGGGAGCGTATCTGCCCTTTTCAAGATTTATGAGAGGATAGTCCGCATCGGGAGAAAGAGTGTAGGGAAGACAGTCTCTTTTTGAGAAATAATATTCCATATCCTCACTTCCCGTTTCCTCGCCGCAGCCCATAACAAGGCGGACGCCTCTTTTGGGCTTTCCGAAAAGCTCTCGCACAGCCTTCACGGCATACAGACAGCAAAGGGCGGCTCCCTTATCGTCGGTGGTGCCTCTGCCGTAAACCTTACCGTCAAGCTCTGTCATATTGTAGGGCTCAAAGGTCCAGAAATCACCCTCGTCCACCACGTCAAGGTGAGCAAGAAGCATCAGCACGGGATCGTCTCCGTAGGTGAGCTCTCCCGCAAAGTTATCAAAGTTGATCACGTCAAAGCCGTGGCTTTTGCAGATTCTTATTGCCTGATCAAGAGCACGTGCAGGCCCCTCGCCGAAGGGCATATCGGGAAGCGGTGCTTCTCTGACGCTTTTTATGTCCACGAGACCTTTAAGGTCTCTCAGAAAGTCCTCTTTCTGTGCATCAATGTAAGCGGATATTTTCTCTTTCATAAAAAAAACTCCTGTGAATTTAGATTGTTGTGTGAATTTTCGGCAGAATCGCTCTGAGCAGTCCTTTGCAGGCAAAGGGTTAATTTTTGCTTTCCGTCAGGGTTAGCGATTCTCCGAACTCCGAATTTGCTTGTTGGCGCTTCGAATTTACATATTATTTTATCATTTCGCTGAACTCGTCCTCGTTGATAACCCTTATGCCGAGAGCCGCCGCCTTCTGAAGCTTACTGCCCGCATCCTCGCCTGCTAAGACGATGCCTGTTTTCTTTGACACCGAGGAGGAGGTCTTGCCGCCGTATTGCTCGATTATTGCGGATGCCTCGTCTCTTGTGAAGTGTGAAAGGGTGCCCGTGAGAACAAAGGTTATGCCCTTGAAGCGTTCATCCTTTACCTCGGCAAGATTTTTCATATTGACTCCGTGTGACTTGAGGCTTTCGGTAAGCCTTACAGCCGCCTCGGAGGAGAAATATGCTGTTACGGAGTCTGCCATAATTTTGCCGAAGCCTTCAATTTCAAGTAAGCTTTGGGCGGTTGCTCCGGCAAGTGCCTCAAGGCTTCCGAAGTGTACGGATAAAAGCTTTGCCGCCTTTTCGCCGATATGATTTATGCCCAGCGCAAAAATCAGCCTTGAAAGGTCGTTGCTCTTTGATTTTTCGATTGCTGCAAGAATATTCGCGGCGGATTTTTCGCCCATTCCCTCAAGAACGGAAATATCCTCCGCTTTGAGAGAATATATGTCCTCTATACTTCTGATTATACCCTTATTATAGAATATTTCAAGCAGAGCTTCGCCAAGTCCCTCAATATCCATAGCGTCTCTTGAGCAGAAATGAATGAGAAGCCTCAGCACCTGAGCGGGACAGGTAAGGTTCGTACAGCGGTGAGCCGCCGTGCCCTCGATTCTTGAAACAGCCTCGCCGCAGGAGGGACAGATTTTCGGGAAGGTGAATCTTTCGTTGCCCGAGCGCTGCTTTACACCCACGATTTCGGGAATTATATCTCCCGCCTTTCTGACGGTTACCGTGTCCCCCAATGCAAGGGCGAATTCGTTTATTCTGTCCTCATTGTGGAGAGTTGCTCTTGAAACCGTGGAGCCTGCAAGGGCAACGCTGTCAAAAACTGCCGTGGGGGTGAGAACACCCGTTCTGCCCACGCTTATTTCTATATCTCTTAATACCGTATCCTTTTCCTCGGGAGGATACTTATATGCTATTGCCCAACGGGGGAATTTTGCGGTGCTTCCGAGGGTGCGTCTTCCCGAAAGGCTGTTAACCTTGATTACTGCGCCGTCAATATCAAAGGGGAGAGAGCTTCTCAGCTCACCGATTCTCTCAAGCTCCCTTTTTGCCTCGGAAACGTCCTTGCAGGGAGTGTAAAAGGGCACTGTCACAAAGCCCAGCTCCTTGAGAAAATCAAGAGAAGCCTTATGGTCGGAGAATTCCGTGCCCTCGTATTCCTGAACGTTGAAGACGAATATATCAAGACGTCTGTCTGCCGTGATTCGGGGATTTTTCTGCCTTAAAGAGCCTGCCGCCGCGTTTCGGGGATTCTTGAAGGGGGCTTCGCCTGCCTCCTGCTGACGTGTGACAATATCAAGGAATACAGCCCTTGACATATATACCTCGCCTCTTACGGTGATATCCACGTCCCTTTGAAGTCTTAAAGGAATGCTTCTGACGGTTTTCAGATTCTCCGTAATATCCTCGCCCACGTTTCCGTCACCTCGGGTGGCTCCGCGGACAAGAACGCCGTTTTTGTATTCAAGATTAACGGAAAGTCCGTCTATCTTCGGTTCAACCACGTAAGAGTATTCCGTCAGTGCGTCACTCACTCTTCTGTCAAAATCATCGATCTCCGAAAAGTCGAAGGCATCCTGAAGGCTTTCAAGCCTTACGCGGAATGCTACGGGCAGGAAGCTGTTTTCCGCCTCTCCACCTACTCTTCCCGAGGGGGAATCCCCGCGTATGAATTCGGGATACTGCCCCTCAAGGGAAATGAGCTCTCTTTGGAGCATATCGTATTCATAGTCGCTTACGGGGCTTTCGTTCTCCACGTAATATTTGTAGGAATAAAAATTAAGTTTGTCGCAAAGCTCGTCTATTCTTTTTTTTGCATTTTCTTTAGTCATTTTCAATCCTCAATTTCCACAAAGTGAGCAAGATGATCGGAAACCACTCTATGTGATACTCCGTGATTTTTGATTTTAATGTCCTTTGACAGGAGAATATAGTCTATCTTTATTCTCGGCTTATCCGAGGGGAAGGTAGGCGCCTCGGTGTCAACACAGCGGAATTTTTCCGTGAGGGGACGTATTTCAGGGGCATCGGGTGTGCAGTTGAAGTCTCCCATTATGATGCACCTCTCGTGGGGAGCGTTTTCGAGAATCGTTTTAACTGCATTCTCTCTTTCGTCGCGGTTGAGCCCCATATGAGTTACTATTACGGTATATTTCCCCACAAGTGCCTTTATTATGCACCTTGATTCATACATCTCGGAGCCCGTCTTTTTTTTGGGATCGGGAATTTTTACGGTTACGGCATCCTTTATTTCGCCCTTTGCCATAAGTCCGTTGCCATAGGGAGCAAGACCGCCCACGGAAATAGCCTTGCCGAAATAAAAGTTCAGTCCCGTGAGAGAGGACAGCTTCTTCAGCTGATCGGAATAGTCCTTGATAAAGCCCCTTCCTCTGACCTCGTTGAGACCGATAATGTCGGCATCAAAGCTGTTTATTTCCTCTGCGAAAAGAGGAAAATCAATTTTTTTTGTGAGATAGTTCATACAATGGAGAATATTGAAGCTTACGATTTTCATATCTGCCACCTCTTGAAAAAAAACTTTATATATTGTAAACTACAGATTATGAAGGAATTTATTATTGCTAAAAATGATGCAAATCAGAGATTTGACAAATTTATCACCAAGACGGTTCCTCTGCTGCCTCAATCCCTTTTGTATAAATACCTGAGAACGAAGCGCATAAAGCTTAACGGTAAGAAAGCGGAAATTTCCACAAGGCTTAAAGAGGGCGACCGTGTTGAAATGTATATAAACGATGAGTTTTTTGCCCCCCGTGAGGAGCGCTATTCCTTTATGAATGCAGGGCGTGAGCTGAGCATCGTTTATGAGGATGAGAACGTTCTTGTTCTCAATAAAAAAATCGGACTTCTTTCCCACCCCGACGAGGGCGAATACGTGGATACCCTCATAACGAGGGTTCAGCGTTATCTTTACGAAAAGGGGGAGTATGATCCCAAAAACGAGGCATCCTTTGCTCCTGCTCTCGCAAACCGTATTGACAGAAACACGGGCGGAATCGTCGTTGCGGCGAAAAATGCCGAGACTCTTCGTATTCTCAATGAGAAGATCAAGCTCAGAGAGATCGACAAGCGTTACCTTTGCATAACCATCGGGCGGCTTCCCGGAAAAAAGGGGATTGCTGAGGGCTATCTTGTAAAGGACGAGAAAACAAACACAGTAAGTGTTCTGAAAAATCCCGTAAAGGGCGGGAAGAGCATAAAAACGGGCTATACCGTCATTGAATCGAGAGGTGAGCTGTCCCTTGTGGAGGTTGAGCTTTTTACGGGCAGAACTCATCAGATCAGAGCCCATTTTGCTTCTATGGGATGTCCGCTTCTCGGTGACGGCAAGTACGGCACAAATGCACTGAACAAGAAATACGGCGGCTATAAAAAGCAATGTCTGTATTCCTATAAAACCGTGTTTACGTGGAAAACGGATGCGGGAATTCTCAATTATCTCAAGGATAAAAGCTTTGAGGCTGAGGACGTATGGTTTCGCACCGCATTTCTCAAGGGAGAAATTTAATATTTTGCCGAGGTCTTCCCGAAAGGGGACGGGTATTCTGCCCGCCCTTTTTACGAAAGGCTCTCACAAGGCAAGCACGATTCAGGCTGTCAGCGCAGAAAATAAGGCGCGGCAGCCTTTTTCTATACATTCGTATGCTTCCTTGAAGCGGTCGGTGTACCACGGATCCGATACCTCACCGCCGCCGCAGTAGTCAAGGAGCATCTTTATTTTATTGTCCTTATCCTCCCCGAAAATACGCTTCATATTTTTTACGTTCATATTATCCATACCGATTATATGGTCAAAGCGGTCATAGTCAGCCCTTGTCAGCTGTCGGGCGGTTTTTCCAACGGGATCGATGCCGTGAAGCAGCAGCTGCTCGCGTGCGGGGGGATAAACGGGGTTGCCCCTGCCGCAGAAAATTTCATCGTCGCTTGTGGCGGCGGATTCCACGTAAAATTCATTTTCAATGCCGCGCTTTGCAAGCATATCCTTGAAAATAAACTCCGCCATAGGGCTTCTGCAAATATTGCCGTGGCAGACGAAAAGTATCTTAGTCATATTAAATCATCCTTGCTGTGTTTTGTCGGTTAAAATTTTATAAAGGCATCTGACACATTCCTCGGGGGTAAGTCCCGTGCAGTCGAGGGTGACGTCTGCATATTTTTCATATAAGGGGCTTCGTATTTCGTAAAGCTGTGAAATGCCCGTGTCCTTATCCATAGCAATACCTCTTGTGGTAATGTCGCCCAGTCTTTTGATAAGCTCGTCAAGCTCCACTCTGAGGTAAACACAGATTCCGTCTTTCTTCAGGTGTCTCATAGCGCGCTCACCGTACACCACACTGCCGCCGGTGGCAACCACGGAATTTGAAAATTCCTCTCCTGAAATTATTTCCTCCTCAAGCCTTATAAAATATTCGGTTGAGTTCTCGTTTATTATGTCGCAAAGAGCTTTTTTCGTTTTTCTCTGTATTAAAAGGTCGGTATCTGTAAAATCCGCAAGCAGACTCTTTGCAAGCAGAACTCCGACGGTGCTTTTGCCCGCCCCCGGCATACCGATGAGAATAATATTTTTCATTATATCACCATTTGTTATTAATCTTATTAATTATAACATATGTAAATCGGAATTACAATCAAAGTTGCAAAATGCCGAAAATTCAATATTAGTGAAAAGTGAAGAGTGAAGAGGTAAAAAGTAAAAAATCCTGAACACTTTCGCATTCAGGATTTTTTTGGAGCTGGTGACGGGAATCGAACCTGCAACCTGCTCATTACGAATGAGCTGCTCTGCCATTGAGCCACACCAGCGGATAACAAAATTATTATAATTGATAGAATCAAAAATATCAAGTATTTTTTAAAGTATTTATTAAGGATTGTTAAAATTGCTTGTTTAGCATTGTAAAATGCTGTATTATTATGTCGGTGATGAAAATGATAAGGATATTAAAAATATTGATCGGTGCCGCCGGCTGGATATGGTTTATGATACCCGTTGTCTTCAGCGGTATATTTTCTCTCGGAAATGCCGCGGGACTGTTGTTTTTCGGCGTGCTGTTTTTGTGGGGCGTATTTCAGAAAAAGCTTCTGAGCTTTGCCAAAGAAAAAAAGTGGGCAAGGGCATTAAGAGGAATACTTATAACGGGCTACGCCTCCTTTATTCTGCTTTTCAGCGTTGAAACGGTGCTTATGATAAATGCCATCAACGCCCGTCCTCCCGAGGACGCGACGGTTGTGGTGCTGGGCTGTGCGGTAAAGGGAACAAGTCCCAGTCAGATGCTTTCTCTGCGTATTGATGCCGCGGAAAAATATCTTCGTGAAAATCCCGATGCGGTAGCAGTTCTTTCGGGCGGTCAGGGTGACGATGAGGATATAAGCGAGGGGCAGTGTATGTTCAACGAGCTTACCGCAAGAGGAATTTCTCCCGACCGTCTCTACGTTGAGGACCGCTCCACAAGCACAAGAGAAAACATCCGCTATTCGGCTGAGATAATTAAGGAGCAGGGACTCAGCGAAAATATTGCCGTGGTTTCAAACAATTTCCATCTTTACAGAGCCTCCCTTGTGGTTAAGGAGGCGGGCTATAATTTCTATTCCGTCAGCGCCGACACACCTCTGACGCTTTTTCCCACCTATTGGATGAGAGAATATCTCGGTATCGTGTCACAATGGGTTGTCGGATGAAGCAGGAAGTGATGCTTTCGTTTTGGGGGAGAAGCTTATAACGGATAATCAATGACCAACAGGGGCTCAGGGCAGAAAATCGATCTGCTGTGAGCCCCTTTGTCTGCAAAAAAGGGATGTAAAAGCCTTTGCTTTTACATCCCGTAATTTAATTTCAACTTAGGGTGCCGGCTTATGCGAAGATGCTTCTTATCCATTCAAGAATGCTTCTGAAGAAATCTGCGATCTTCTCGAAAATGTTTTTCTCGCCCTGCTGAGTATCTTCGCTGTTCAAGGTTGCCGCACAAACGTCGCAGGAGGAATTTCCGTCTGCATCCTTGTGTCCCTGTGCCTCAAGAATCTCGGTCTTATTTTCTGCGCATGCGGAGCAGCTCATATCCTTATAGCCCGCAACCGTGCAGGAGGGAAGCTTTGAGGAAAGAACGACGAAGGAATGTCCCTGAGCGGGAGTAACCGTTTCGATCTCCTGCTGACAAATAGTGCAAAGTCCCGTTACAACGCTGTCTGTGGTGCAGTCACCCTCGGTGCTGTTGATGATCTGAACGTTGTGATAGGGAATGCCCTGAGGAATGGGATAGCTTGCGTGATATGTATTTATTACCCAGGCGGTCTCAAAGTCAAGACCTGAGAATGAAGTCTCGTTTGTAAGCTCGGCTGTTGTAACCGCTGTGCTTCCCGTTGCCGTGCCTGTGTATACGGCGGCTGAATTTCTGTCGGAATTATAATAGCAATCCGTTGTGGTGCACTGTGCAAGGCCGCCGATACCCGCCGCGGAATTGTTATATGCGCTTGCGGATGAGGTGAATATACAGCCGTCAACCACCGTTCTCAGAGCGTAACCGAAGATACCGCCCGCGAAATCCGTGCCTGCGCTGACTGTGGCAGAGGAAAGACAATCTGTGATGCTTCCTGCTGTGAGATAGCCGGCAATACCGCCCGCAAAGCTCTCCGTAGCAGTAACGCTGCCCGCATTGTGACAGGAGGAGATCTCAGCCTCATAGCCGACACCCGCAATACCGCCTACCTTGCTCAGAGGAGCATTGAAGTAAGCAGATACGGCACCTGAATTCTTTGAAAGAGTAACAGTGCCTCTTGTGATGCCCGCAATACCGCCGAGATTCTCGCCGGAGGCGGAAACGGCTGCAGTGTTTGTTGAAAGTGTGATCGCAGCGGTCGACTCACCTGCAATACCGCCTACGTTCTTTTTGCCGTAGGTGTAAGCGTTGTTCGTACAGCCGGTTATATCAGCGCCGCTCTTGCCTGCAATACCGCCGCAGTATTCTTCATAGCCGCCCGTCATAGCGGAGGCTGTCGTTTTACAATTACTGATCTTACCCGATTCAATAAAGCCTGCAATGCCGCCCGAGAAGCTGTCTGCATAAACAATTGCAGAGCCCGTACAGCCGTCAATGATGGTGTTTTCAGCGTAAGCGACAACGGCACCCGCATAGTTTTCTGCAAAGAAGCTTCCGCTTACTGCAAGATTTTTGATAACCGCACTGTCGGTGAAGGCAAATACAGCTGCGTTGTCGCAGTCAAGGCTTATTCCCGAAAGGGTGTTGCCGTTACCGTCAAAGGTGCCTGAGAAAGGAGTGCTCTCGGTACCGATGGGAGCAAAGCCTGCATTTACCGTTAAGGATTGTGAAAGCAGGAAATATTTGCCGAAGAAGCTCTCTCCCTGTGCAACAAGCTGTGCTAACTCGTCAAGCTCGTCGGCAGTTGAAATGATATACGGTGAATCCTTGGTGCCCTCTCCCGCAATAGCGGCAGCAGAAGCACAGAACGCACAAAGCAGTATAAGCACAATGCTCAGAGTCACCGCCGTAATTTTAGAAACTGTGTTTTTCATAGTTTTCCCTCCGTCGGAATGGAATTGGAATTATACATAATAATTATAATACATACACCGTCCGAGTGCAAGTGTTATTTGTCGTCGCCGTTCAGCTTGTTTTCAAGGTAGGTTCTGCCGCCGTAGAAATAGACGCTTGCAAGGAAATGAGCCATTTCCTCCGTGGGCACCTTCATTCCGTCGTACATCCATTGGATTATGGTGTCCCAGAATGCGGACAGGGCAAAGCAGGTAAGATAATATCCGGGTGTGTTTTCGGGAAATACCTTCGTGGAATCGGGAATATGTCCGAAAAGAGTTTTCTTGATCTTCTTTGAAAGGAAGTTGTTGGGATCGTTGCTGATAACGAATTTGCATATGTTTTCATTATCCGTGAGAAATTCGAGGAAGCGTCTCGTATAGTCGATGAAATCCTCCACGGTTACGAATTCCGCCTGAGGACCCAGCACCTTTTCCTCAAATACCTCGAATATTTCGTTTTGCAGCTGCATCATCATATCGTTGATGTCATCATAATAGAAATAGAAGGTGGAGCGGTTGACGTCCGCTGCCTCTGTAAGCTCCTTTACGCTTATCTCGTCAATGGTTTTGTTTTCAAGAAGCTCAAACAGACGTTCCTTGAGCACTCTTTTCGTTCTTTTGACACGTCTGTCCTCTGTTCTTATTGCCTTTTTTTCTCCCATTGTAAGCACCTCTTTGTATGATATTAAACATCTGTAGGATATTAAACTTTTTTATGTATTTTATCAGACAATTCTTGCAAAATCAACGGATTATAAAAAAAATAAGGTGTCTGTGTATAAAAAAATAAAGGAGATTTTCGTGTATTTTGCCAAAAATATCAGCATTTGCTCCCTTTTGTTGAAAAAACAGGGTATATATTATAAAATATGTGTGAAATTTTTATGAAACGGACTGATTTTTATGAGCTCTCTGAAAATGTATAATTTTTCTCCCGAGGTGAGGGGCAGGACTCTTCCCGAGGGCTTCACGGTCGTTAAATATTCCTCGGAGAAGGACACGGATGACTGGGTTGATATATGCTCCGGCTCTCTTGTTGATCCCGCCACGGCATACGAGAGATTCCGCCACGAGCTGACGGAGCTTGACGGGCCCGATCCTTTCAGAGATACGTATTTTATAGAAAAGGACGGTAAAAAGATCGCAACCTACACGGCAGTGCCCGATATGTGGAGCACGGGAATGGGATATATCCACATGGTTGCCGTAAAGCCCGAATTCAGAGGTCTGGGACTGGGCTCCTTTATTGCCGACGATTGCATAAGAATCCTTACTCAGCTCGGAAAGAAAAAAATATTCCTGCTTACGGGAGATGCGAGATTATCTGCTCTTGCAACGTACATCAAGGCGGGCTTTCTCCCTGTAAACTACATTGACGACGAGGGCAGGGATATGGTTGAGCGCTGGCAGGGAGTTGTTAAGAATCTCGGACTTGACAGTCTGACGCTTCTTGATGATGACGGCAGCTTCTTTGCTGAGCTTAAAAGAGAAGATTGAATAATACGGGAGAGGGAAAAATGAATATAAGGCTTATAAGAGAAAAGGATCTCGGTGCATTTGAGGGCTTCGGCGCCTCGGGAGCCTGGTGGGCTCAGGAGGTAGGCGGATGGGAGCATATCGACGCGGAAAGCGAGCTTCCCGTAAGGGACAGAATATCTCAGCTGCTTTACAGTAAGACCGAGGGCATAGGACTTCGCACCTACAGATATAATATCGGTGCGGGCTCCGCACATTCGGGAAACGGCGACATCGGCAATCCTCTGAGAAGAACAGAGAGCTTTGATGCGGGTGAGGGAAAATATGATTTCACCCGTGACCGTAACGCCCGCTATATGATGGAGCAGGCGGCAAGAGACGGCGCTGATGAAATCATCCTTTTCGTCAATTCGCCCGTGGAAAGGCTTACAAAAAACGGATGGTCGCATCTTTGCAGGCATCAGATAATGAGGGATAACCTTTCCCCGAAAAACTATAAGGCGTTCGCCCGATACTGCCTTGACGTTACCGAGCACTTCGTTGACGAGGGACTCCCCGTTAAATATCTGTCCCCCATCAACGAGCCTATATGGATATGGAACGGCGGTCAGGAGGGTTGTCATTACAATCCCGTAAGCGCCGCCCGTGTTATGAAGTGCTTTGCAGACGAGATGAACAAAAGAGAGAAGCTGAGAGACGTTCGCCTTTCGGGTGTTGAATCGGGGGATCTCAGATGGTTCAATAAATCCTATACACGCGCTCTTATGCACTATAAGAGTGTCCGTGAGCGCATAGACAGCGTTGACGTTCATTCCTATTGCCTTAATCTGCCCGTTCCCGTTCCCGGATTCAACAACAGACTTGCCTTTCTGAAGAGATACCGCAAATGGCTTGACAGACACTACAAGGAGCTCCCCGTAAAAATGAGCGAATGGTGCCATATGCAGGGAGGCAGAGATAAGACTATGACCTCGGCTCTCGTAACGGCAAATATAATCTATGAGGATATTTCCGTTCTCGGTGTCAGCTCATGGCAGCATTGGATCGCCGTATCCGAGGTGGATTTCTGCGACGGCCTCATTTACGTGAATCTTGAGGACAAGAGCTTTGAAATGACAAAGCGTTATTACGTTACGGGCAACTTTTCAAAATATATTCCCTTCGGCGCAAGAAAAACGGGAGTTGAATGTGAGGACGACGGACTCAAGGCGCTTGCCTTTTGCAGTGACGAAAAAACGGTAATTGTTGTCATCAACGATACCTCTTTTGAAAAGACGGTGTCCGTTCCCGATGCCGTCGGCAGCGTAAAGCTTGCCGTTACTGATGACAGCTGTGATCTTTTTGAAAAAACCGTCGGCAGGGATAACATAAAAATCACACCCCGAAGCGTTAATACCATTATTTTCTGAAAAAAGACGTAACAAGATAAAAAACAAGAACGGCGCTGTGTTCATAAGGACACAACGCCGCTTTTATCTTTGTAAAGAAAGTCTTTTATGTAAAACGAAAGGATTATACGCGCCCCCGAGCGGAAAGCGGGGCAAGCCTCGGCAGACGGACTGTACGAAAACGGTCGCCCGGGGCTTAGTTTTCTTGAGGAATTTATTTTTTCAGTGCCAGAAGCTCCGAGAAGATTCTGTCTGCGGCGTCAGCCTTTGACATAAGCTCAAGCTGAGCTTCGCCGACGTTCGTTATGAGGGTTATCACGTTCGTGTCGGTGCCGAAGCCCGCGCCCTCGGTTTTAAGGGAATTTGCGCAGATCATATCAAGATTTTTCTTTGTAAGCTTTTTTCTTGAGTTTTCGATAAGATTCTCGGTTTCCATGGAAAAGCCGCAGAGAAGCTGACCGCTTTTCTTGTTTTCTCCCAGATATTTCAGTATATCATCGGTGCGCTCAAGCTCAATTGACGCCTCACTGTCGTTTTTCTTTATCTTGTTTTCGGCAACTGTCTTAGGTCTGTAGTCTGCAACCGCCGCCGCCTTAACAATAATATCCGCATCCGAATACTTTTTGATTTCACAGAACATCTCGGCGGCACTTCTTATATGCACCGTATTGACACCCGAGGGATCGGGAAGTCTGTCCGTGCCCGTAACGAGAGTAACGCTTGCTCCTCTCATAGCGGCACATTCTGCGAGGGCATATCCCATCTTGCCCGTTGAATGATTGGTGATATATCTTACGGGATCTATAGCCTCTTTTGTGGGGCCCGCGCTTATAAGGACGCTCATTCCCGTCATATCCTTTTCCTTTGCGACGGTGAGAAGCACCTGCTGGAGCAGTCTTTGAGGGGAGGGGAGCTTTCCGCTGCCCGTATCTCCGCAGGCAAGTCTGCCGCTGTCGGGGGTGACGATGCGCCAGCCGTAATCCGCCAGTCTCTTTATATTATCCTGAGTCACGGGATTTTCATACATTCTCGTATTCATAGCGGGTGCAATTATTTTCGGACATTGTGCGGCAAGCACCGTTGACGTCAGCATATCGTCTGCAATACCGCAGGCAAGCTTTGCTGTAATATCAGCCGTTGCGGGAGCGATGATGACGGCATCTGCCGCGGCTGAAAGAGATATGTGAGGAATTTTGCAGGCATTGGCACGGTCAAAAACGTCGGTATGCACCGCATTTCCCGTCAGTGCCTCAAAGGTAAGAGGAGTCATAAATTCAAGTGCGCCCTTTGTCATAATAACGTGAACGTCACAATGCTGCTTGACGAGAAGAGACGTAAGCTCCGCAGCCTTATATGCGGCAATGCCGCCGGTGATTCCCAATATTACGGTTTTTCCTCTGAGCATAATGATACCTCCCGAAGATTCGTAACTTAAATTATACAAAAAAGTCGGGGAATTGTAAATACTTTAACCATAAACTATTAAAAAAACAAAAAAAACACACAAAATTCTTGAATTATACATAGACACTTTATATAATAAGGGTGAAGCTCGGAGGAAGTGCCGATATACCCTTTGCGGATGTCAGGCAGAAAAATTTTCTGAGTTTTGTTATCCTGTATTATGCGCTGTATCCTCAGTGAACGGCAGCAAGGAGGAAATATGAACAGAAAAAAGAGAAACGACAAGGTAAGAGATCAGGTTATTCTTGCACTTTTTACGGCAATCGTACTGCTTCTTGCATTCACGCCGATCGGGCTTATTGATCTGCCCGTTATCAAGGCGACGATTCTTCACGTGCCCGTAATCATAGGCTCTGTGGTTCTCGGCCCGAAAAAGGGAGCCTTTCTCGGCTTCGTTTTCGGACTTACAAGCCTTATAAAGAACACCACTGCGCCAAGCCTTCTGTCCTTTGCTTTTTCACCCTTTATGCCTCTGCCGGGTGTGGGCACGGGAAGCCTTCTTTCCCTCGTTATATGCTTCCTGCCGAGAATCCTCGTGGGAATCACGCCTTACTTCACCTTAAAGGCAGTTGAGGGCGCTATGCTTGCCCTGACAAAAAAGCGCAACGGCATAATCCGCTCTGCGGGCGTAACAGTCTCGGCGGTTGTGGGTGCGTTTACAAACACAATTCTCGTTATGGGAATGATATATCTTTTCTTTAAGGAGCCCTATGCTGCCGCAAACAATATTCCCGTGCAGACGGTGCTTTCCGTAATTTTAGGTATCGTGGGAACAAACGGTATTCCCGAGGCTGTTGCCGCGGCGGTCATAACAACTCCCGTGTGCATTGCCCTCGATAAGGCGATGGGGCGCAAAAGCTCCTCAAAGGATACGGTGACGGTATGATACTTGCCGCTGATATCGGAAACACAAATATTTCCGTAGCACTTTTTTCCGAGGAAATGGAAATAGTGAGGATAAAAAGCTTTCCCGATAATCTTTTTCACAGCTCCGATGAGCTGTACGGGGCGTTTTCAAAGGAATTTCCCCGTGTGAGCGGTGCGGTGATCTGCTCTGTCGTACCTCCTCTTACCGAGGCTGTAAAACGGGCTCTCAGTCGGATGACAGAGGGTGAGGTAAGGGTTATCGATTCCTCCTATCCCGACAAAATGAAGCTTTCGGGCTATGACAGAAAAAAGCTGGGAAATGACAGAATTGCAGATATGACAGCCGCAAAGGCTCTTTACGGAGTGCCCTGTGCCGTGTTCGATATGGGCACTGCCACAACTGTCTCGGTTATTGACGGCGAGGGCGTCTTCATCGGCGGTCTCATTATGCCGGGACTTGGACTTAGTATTAACGCTTTATCCTCGGGAACGGCTCTGCTGCCCGTGGTTGAGCCTCATCTGCCCAGTGAGCTTCTCGGCACAAATACTGCCGCAGGCATAAATAACGGTGTTATCTATTCTCAAGCATCCGCCATTGAGGGAATATGTCGGAGACTTGACGAGCTGCTGGGCGAAAGGGTAAAGACCGTTGTAACGGGCGGTGCGGCAAAATTCGTTCTGCCCTTGTGCGGACGTGAGACGATATATGACGAAAATCTGTTGTTAAAGGGATTAAAGATACTTTATGAAAACGGATAATTTGAAAATCGCAGAGGAAATTGCACTCAGAGTAAAAGAAAACGGAGGAACCGCCTATTACGTAGGCGGTTTTGTGCGTGACAGACTTCTCGGAATCGAAAATAAGGATATAGATATTGAGATACATTCTTTGGAGGAGTCCGCCCTCAGAGCTGTTCTTGCCGACGTGGGGCAGATTCTGGAAATGGGAGAAAGCTTTGGAATTTTCAGCCTCAGGGGAACGGATATTGATATAGCAATGCCCCGAAAGGAAAAGGCAACGGGCAGAGGGCACAGAGATTTCAGCGTGAGCGTGGATCCCTTTATCGGCACGAAAAAGGCGGCGGCAAGGCGCGACTTTACGGTGAATGCCCTTATGGAGAACGTGCTGACGGGGGAAATAGTTGACCATTTCGGCGGCACGGAGGATCTTAAAAACGGAATTTTAAGACACGTCAGCGACGAAAGCTTCCCCGAGGATCCGCTGAGAGTTCTGAGGCTTGCGCAGTTTTCCGCAAGATTCGGCTTTTCTGCGGCACCCGAAACGGTGAGCCTTTGCAGAAAAATAAGACTCGATACTCTTTCAAGGGAGAGAATCGAGGGGGAAATGAAGAAGGCTCTGCTGAAAGCTCCCCGACCGTCGGTATTCTTTGAGGTGCTTCGTGATACCGAAGGTCTTGACTTCTGGTTCCCTGAATTGAAGGCGCTCATCGGAGTTGAGCAGAATCCTCTGTTTCATCCCGAGGGAGACGTATGGACTCATACCATGCAGGTGCTCGACCGCGCCGCAAAATACAGAGACTCGGTCTCTTCCCCCTTTGCATTTATGCTTTCTGCCCTTGTCCACGATCTCGGAAAGGCGGTCACCACCACAGTGAAGGACGGTGTTATTCACGCCTATTGCCACGAGTCAGAGGGGCTTCCTCTCGTAAGGGAGCTGCTGGGGCGCATAACGGGGGAGCGTGCGCTTAAGGACTATTGCCTTAATATGACGGAGCTTCATATGAAGCCCGTTGTGAAGCTGAGAGCAGGCTCATCCCTTAAATCCTTTAATCATCTTTTCGATGAAAGCTGTCAGCCTGCTGATCTTATTTATCTTGCCGTATGCGATTCGGGAGACGAGTCGGTGGCTCAGGAGCTTTTTGAAAGGCTGGAGCAGTATCGGGAAATAATGAGCCGTCCCTTTGTGCAGGGCGCGGATCTCGTTGCCGCGGGGCTTGTCCCCGATAAGAGCTTTTCGGAGCTTCTTTCCTATGCTCACAAGCTGAGGCTTTCGGGTATAGAAAAGGACAGCGCACTGCGACAGACTCTTGCTATGGCAAGAAAACAGAAGGGGTAGCCCGAAAGCCGCAGTCCTTAAAGACAAATAATGCAAATAACAAAAAAGCCTCTTATACCGCTGCGGTATAGGAGGCTTTGGTTTTTAGTTACATCGGGGAGCTTTTGTGTCCCGAGCATATTTATATTCTGCTGTCAGCAGTTTTATCGGTCTGAGGAGGCTCATATTGTCTTATACGTTCTTCTGTAAAGCGAATTGATTTTTCTGAAATATGCCTTATCCATACTGTCGATGGTTTCCTTTGTGGTGCGGTAGCGCCAGTTCTTTCCGGGCACACCCGGGATGTTCATTCTTGCATCCCTGCCGAAGCCGCTCATATCCTGAAATGCAATTATTGCAGTATCAGATGCCGAGCCCCATACAGCCTCGATGATCTTGCGGCAGCTTTTTGAGTGATAGCCGCCGTCACCCCAGTTTTCATCCTCGAAGCCGACGTAATCAAGGGCGAAGGCTCTTTCACGGGGAGTTGCCTCCCACAGCCAGCCGAGAAGCGTATTGTTATCGTGTGTTCCGCAGTAATTTATTGAATTTTTTGGTGCATTATGAGGCAGGTGGAGAGAATCTGCATCGGGATCGAAGCCGAACTGAACAACCTTCATTCCGGGGAAGCCCGAATCCGCAAGCAGCCGTATTACGTCCTCGCCGAACACGCCTAAGTCCTCTGCGATAATGGGAAGCTCACCGAAGCTCTCCTTGACCTTATTGAACAGACTCATACCGGGGCCGTCAACCCATTTGCCGTTTTTGGCGGTTTTGCTGTCGGCGGGAATCTCCCAATAGGAGGCAAAGGCTCTGAAATGGTCGATTCGCACACAATCGTAGATATTGAAGCTTTGTCTGATTCTTTTAAGCCACCAGCTGTAGCCGTCCTTTTGCATATGATCCCAGCGGTAAAGGGGATTTCCCCACAGCTGACCGTCCTCGGAGAAATAGTCGGGGGGACAGCCCGCAACCGCCTCGGGACGGAGGGTTTTTTCGTCAATTCTGAATTGCTTTACGTTTGCCCATACGTCTGCCGAATCCATGGCAACGTATATGGGCATATCTCCGATAACGGCAATTCCCTTTGAATTTATATATTTTTTTGTTTCCTGCCACTGGGTGAAGAAAATGAACTGCGTGAATTTCCAGAAGGCACATTCCTCTTCGAAATCTCTTCTGAGCTTCACTGCGCTTTCAAAACGGGCGTATTTCTCCTCCCATTCCCACCATGGCGCATCGGCGTGTTGCTCCTTTAATGCCATAAACAAGGAGAAATCCTCAATCCACGGATTTTCCTTTGCAAAGGCTCTTACTGCCTCGGCAGCGGCTGAGTCTATTCTCGCAAAGGCGCTTCGTAAAAGCTTTAGCCTTTTTTCAAGGGCAAATTCATAATCGGCTGTATAGGGTGAGCCGCCGTAGATATTTTCCTCATATTCCGCTTTCGTGCAAAGTCCTTTTTCTAAAAGCGCCCGAGGGTTTATAAAGAGGATATTTCCTGCAAAGGCGGATGCGGAGCAATAGGGCGAGTTTGCCTTGTCAACGGGATTAAAGGGGAGCACCTGCCAATAGCCGAAATTCATTTCGTGAAGTGTGTCAGCAAAGTGCTTACAGCCCTCGTCAAATACTCCGATGCCGTAGGGAGAGGGGATGGAGGAGACGTGCATAAGCACGCCTGCCGCTCTTTCGTTTAACATAGGTGAGTTCATTCCTTTTTTTGAGTGTAATATCCGTATTTTAGCATATTGACTTTTTATTGACAATACGTTTCTTTACTGTTATTATAAATTATATACAAAAATAATAAAAAGCGGGGAGTTCAGTTATGCTTAATGACAAAAAATACAGACTTTCTTTCACCGATAAAGCCGAAAAGCTTGTTGGTCAGATGAGTCTTAAGGAAAAAGTGGTTCTGCTGGCAGGACATTGCAAATGGTATGAGAGTATGGGAATAGGCTCGTATAACAGCTTTCCCTACGGCGCCGGCGGTAACGAGAGACTCGGCGTTGAGCAGATGCTTTTCTGCGACGGCCCCAGAGGCTGTGTCAGCGGTAATTCCACCTGCTTTCCCGTTTCAATGGCAAGAGGTGCAACCTTTGATCCGGAGCTTGAGGAGAGGGTAGGCAAGGCCATTGCAAGGGAAATAAGAGCAAACGGCGGTAATTTTTACGGCGGTGTGTGCATAAACGTGCCCTATAATCCGGGCGGCGGCAGAAGTCAGGAGACCTTCTCCGAGGACAGCGTGCTTATCGGAAAAATGGCAACCGCCCTTGTAAAGGGTGTGCAGAGCGAAAGTGTTATTGCCTGTATAAAGCATTTTGCCTTCAACAGTATGGAGAACTCACGCTTCTGGGTAAACGTAACGGCAGACAAAAGAACGGAAAGAGAGATATATTTCCGTCATTTCAAGGAATGTATAGATGCAGGCGCGGCTGCCGTAATGAGCTCATATAACCGTTATCTCGGTCACTTCAACGGCGCAAACAGCTATCTGCTCAGAGACGTGCTCAAGGGCGAATGGGACTTTGACGGCTTCGTGGTGTCGGACTTCTTCTTCGGACTTCACAACACCGCGGCAGGTATGAATGCGGGACTTGACGTTGAAATGAACATCCGCAGAAAGTATACCTATTCTAATATCAGAAGAGCGCTGAAAAAGAGAGAAATAAACGAGGCTCAGATAAATGAAGCGGCAGTAAGAATCGTAAGAACCATCCTTGCCGCTGAGAATGCAAAGGGCGAAAGAGAATATCCCCGAAGCCTTATTGCGTGCAGTGAGCATATCGCTCTTGCAAGAGAGGTTGCAGAAAAGAGCATAACTCTTCTTAAAAACGAAAATTCTCTGCTTCCGCTTGATGCAGAGAACGTCAGAAGCATCGCGGTTATAGGTGATCTTGCGGCTGAGGAGAATATCGGTGACAACGGCTCAAGTCAGGTGCATCCTCCTTACATCAGAACCATAAAGCAGGCTATAGAGGAGGATTATCCCAATGCCCGTGCATTCTTTATTCCCACCGCCGAGGTAAAGGAAAGAGAATACGTAATAAAGCACGCGGATGCGGTAATTGCCGTATGCGGAATGAAACATTCCGACGAGGGTGAATATATCGTTGTTATCGGCGGTGACAGAAAGGATCTCGGACTCAAGAAAAAGGAGATCGATATGATAAAGACAGCCGCTGCTCTCAATAAGAATACGGCAGTTGTGCTTATGGGCGGCAATATGATAAGAATGAGCGAATGGGTTGACGACGTCAGCGCCGTTATAATGGCGTATTATCCCGGAATGGAGGGCGGAAGCGCCGTTGCCGACGTTATTTTCGGTAAGGTGAATCCCGGCGGAAAGCTTCCCTTTGTCGTGGGCAGAAGAGACAGTGATTTCCCTGAGGTGAAGTGGCAGACGCTGGAGCAGGAATACGGATATTTCCACGGCTATAAGAAGCTTCTTCACGATAAAAAGGAGGAGCAGTTCCCCTTCGGCTTCGGTCTTTCCTATACGGAATTTGAAATTTCACAGCCTCGTGTGTGCGCTGTTGATAATGAAAGCATCAGCTTCTCTGTCAGCGTCAGAAATACGGGAGCAAGACAGGGCAGTGAAACCTTACAGCTTTATATCGGCTATGAAAACAGCAGTGTTTTACGTCCCGAAAGAGAGCTCAGGGACTTTAAGAGGGTTTATCTTGATGCGGGTGAAGCCTGCGAGGTAACTCTCAGTGTATCAAAAAATGATCTTGCCTACTATTCTGATAACGGCTTTGTTACAGAGGATATAACCTATATTGCATACGTAGGAAACAGCGAAAGGGATTCCCGCGGCAGAGCAATAAGCTTTGAATTCGGTGAATAAGGCTATGAAGGATCAGAATTTTTCACCCGATGCATTTTTTCAGGCGGCTTATGAGGCAAGACCTCGCCCCTTTGAGGGAAAAAATGCCGAGGAGACTGTAAGAGAATGTCTGCGGCTGAGAGAAAAAATGAGGGATATTCTTGCAATTGACAAAATACCCGGTAAAACACAGCACCTTGAGCCTCAGCTCATCTTCTCCGAAAAGCGCAGCTCCTATGAGATAAGAGCGCTGAGCGTGGAAATATGCAGCGGACTCAATATGCTTTGCTATATGCTCATACCCGAAAGAGCTGACGGTGTCGGTGTTGTGGCGGTTCCCGGTCACGGCTACGGGGTAAGACAGATAATAAGGCAGTCAAAGAGCGGAAAATACAGAAAAATAAACTTTTTTGACAACTATCAGAAAAACTTTGCCGAGGAGCTTGCTTTAAGAGGAAATACGGTCATTGCCTTTGAGCCCGTGGCTTTCGGCAAGGCAAGGCTTAAAAAGGACAGCCGCAAGCCCTTTTATATCTCCTCCTGCGAAACTGTTTCCATGCATTCGCTGATGTACGGCTTCTCTGCGGCGTCGCTCAGAGTATATCAGGCTGTAAGATGCGTGGATATTCTTTGTGAGGCGGGATGCTCTCATATCGGCATTATGGGAATCTCAGGCGGCGGTCTTGTTGCCTTATACACCTCTCTTATTGAGGACAGAATTGAAAAAACGGTGGTTTCGGGATATATAAACACCTTCGGTAAAAGCGTGCTTTCCATGTGGCATTGCCCCGATAACTACATTCCCTCCATTCTTGAGACGGGAGATATGTATGATTTTGCGGCGGCTCTTGCGCCGCGAAGGCTTCTTATGGAATGCGGCAAAAAGGATAAGCTGTTTCCCGTGGATGCCTCCCTTTTTGCAGTTGAAAAGATTTCTCAGGTCTATAAAAGGCTGGGGGCAGAGGACTGCTTCACGGCTGACATACATCAGGGTGCTCATCAGGTGTCGGGCCGAATAGCCTTTGATTTCTTCGGAAAGGATGCTTAGTATGAGAGAATTTATTTTCGGCACCGATTGGTGGACGGATTGTGACGATCTTGCGGCTATGAGAATACTTCTCAGAGCTCACAAAAGAGGCGAGATAAGGCTTCTCGGAGTGGGAATAAACGCCTGTATGGAGCTGTCCGCGGCATCCGTTGACGGCTTTATGAGTCTTGAGGGAGTAAAGGATATTCCCTTGGGAATCGATCTTGAGGCTACGGATTTTGAGGGCACTCACCTTAAATATCAGAAGAATCTTGCGCCCTTTGCCGTAAGGTATAAGAAAAATGAAGATGCATCGGATGCGGTGCGCCTTTACAGAAGACTTCTCAGCGAAAGTGACGGAGACGTGGAAATTGTCGAGGTCGGCTTTCTTCAGGTATTTGCAGATCTGCTTTTGAGCGGCGCTGATGATATTTCCCCGGAAACGGGACTTTCCCTTGTGAAAAGCAAGGTAAAAAAGGTCTGGGTAATGGCAGGAAAATGGGATGAAGAGGGCGGACGCGAGCATAATTTCTGCAATAATCCCCGTTCCGTAAGAGGCGGAGAGGTGTTCTGCCGTCTCTGTCCCGTCCCCGTAACCTTTCTCGGCTTTGAAATCGGAATTCAGGTGGTTTCGGGAGACCGCCTTTCTCACGACGACTTTTTATACAGAAGCTTCTGTGACCACGGAAGTGAAAAGGGCAGATTTTCCTGGGATCCCATGACCGCACTTATGGCAGTTATCGGTGACGAAGAAAAGGCCGGCTATGATACCGTTACGGGTACTGCACGGCTTTGTAAGGATACGGGCGGAAATTATTTTACCGAGGGTAAAAACGGACCTCATAAGTACGTGAGAATGAAGTTTTCCCCCGATTATTATTCTGATATGATAAATTCACTACTTGAATGAGGTATTTTATGAAAAAAACTCTGAAAAAAGCAATTATAATAACGCTTTCCGTTATTCTGTGCATTATGCTTACGGCGGCGTGTGCGGCAGTCTACGTTATAATACCCACCGTGACCTTTGATTTTTCCTCTCAGTCACAGCTTACCGGAAGAGCATCGGGATTTTTATACGGCTTTGCCGAGGCAGATATTCCCACTTCGGGAATTGCCGAAAGCATCGGCATAAATTCCCTTGCAACAAAAACCGCGGGCGGACTTCAGCACCCCATAGGTGACGTAAGGGACGTTTCGGGAACCTTTTTGTCCGCGGGCGGTGAAATGCTGATGGTATACACTCAGGATATGTATGATACCTGGTATTATCAGCTTGATTCTCTTCCCGAGTATAACGAAAAGGTAAGAAAAACCGTTACGGAAATGGAAGCCTCTCCCTACCGTGACAGCCTTGTTTACTGTATCTATAACGAAATGGATAACGGCGCGTGGCTGGGCGATTTCTGGGTAGAGGAGAACAGATATAAATTTTACGATGCCTGGAGGGAGACCTACGGCGTTGTAAAGGAGATCAATCCCGAAGCAAAAATTGCAGGTCCCGGCTATTGCGGATATAACTATGATTTTATAAAGGAATTTCTTTCCTATTGTAAGGAAAACGGCTGTCTTCCCGAGATCGTTGTGTGGCACGAGCTGAGCGATCAGTCGATTTATTGGATGAAAAGCAATTTCGAGGGCTATTATTCTATATGTGACGAGCTGGGAATTGAAAGATTGCCCGTTTGCATTTCCGAATATGGTCTTATGAAAACAAACGGTATTCCCGGTGAAAGCGTAAAATGGATCGCAAGACTTGAAAAGCAGGATGCCTACGGCTGTGTTGCCTATTGGAGGCTTGCGAATAATCTTTCCGATACCGTTGCAGACGATGTGACGCCTAACTCTAACTATTGGGTGTATAATTTTTATGCAAAAATGAAGGGCAGAGAGCTTTTTGCCACCGAGTGGGATATGCTGCATTCCAACATCGGAAACTGGCTCAAGGGTAAATATCCGCTTATGAATAAGGGCTTTATTGCACTTTCATCCTTTGATGAGAATGAAGAAAAATTCTACGTGCTTGCAGGCGGAAGCGATAAGGACAGTAAAATAGTTATTGAAAACCTTGGTGAGACCTTTGCAAACGGCGACAAATTTAACGTAAAAATAAGCTACGTTGACTATAAGGGGCTCGGCGGTGCTGTATATTCGCCCGTTTTGTGCGAAACAAAGAACATTACTGTCAGAAACGGCAGATTAAGCTTTAGTATACCCTGCGAAAGAGAATCACAGGCTTTCTTTATTGAAATTACAAAGGGTGAGGGAGAAAGCTTTAAAAGCTCCGTAAGGACAGTGAGATATGAGGCAGAGGATGCGTCACTTCCCGAGGGGATTGATGCTACGGATGCCGTTGCTTATTCCGTAAGTGAGGGTAAGTGCGTAAAGGGTATTACAAGCGAAGCTCCGGTCACCTTTAATATAAAAGCCGCAAAGGCGGGTACGTACAGGCTCGATATGGTTTACGGAAATGCAAATACGGGGGATTCCGGCAGAAAGTGTATTGAGGTTGAAATAACGGAAAACGGTTTGGTAAATTCCGTAAAATGTCCCTCCACAATAAAAGAGGACTGTATGGAATGTGTCAGCATTTACGTTGACCTTAAAAAAGGAAGAAACGAAATTACCGTAAAGCCCGCAGAGGGTACTTTGGTTCTTGATTTTATTGACATTACTCCTCTTTCTCATACGGATATATTTGCCCAAAGGCTTACCTCGCGCAACGTGAAGGAAGAAAACGCATATTCGGTTATAATTCCCGAGGACGGATATTATAAGCTTTCCGACCTTACGGACGACAGCCTTGTTACAATAAACGGTAACGAAATAAAGGGTGACGGTGACGGCATTTTCTATTTCGGCAGAGGCTATAATAAAATTGTGCTTCCCGAGGGTGTGAGCTTCACGGGTGCCGAAAAGGCTGACTGTGAAATTTCTTTCCTTGACGTATATACCCCATCGGAAATGGCAGGAGCAGGCGCGGCACAGATTTCCACCGATGAAAATTCATCAAGCGGTGAAAAATTCGGCTGGATATCAAGCGACACGGAAAGCGGACTTTCTCTTTACTATAAAGCCCCTGCTGACGGATATTATGCCATAACCCTTGAATATGCAAACAATGAGGAGGGCGGATATCACGATTATAACGTTGACCTTGTTGAAAGATATATAAGCATATTTGTTGACGGTGAAAAGCAGGGAAACTACTTCTTCAGAAGCACATACAGCTGGGATAACTACAAGACGAAAACCGTGGTGCTGTATCTTTCGGGTGGCGAGCATATTATAGAATTTACAAATGACGGAAGCTACAGCTTCAATAATATGGTGACCTATGCCCCCGATATCGGAAGCATTACAGTTATTCCAGTAAAATAAGGAGAGAAAAATATGATAGATTTTAATAAATCACTTTTTGAAAATGCGAAAAACGGACCTCTTGTGTGCGCTCACAGAGGAGTATCGGGGGCTGATATCCCCTGTAACACAATGTCTGCTTTCAGGGCGGCTCTCAGTCAGGGGGCAGATATAATTGAGCTTGACGTGTCCAAAAGCCGCGACGGAAAATTTTACGTTTTTCATCCCGGTATGGAAAAGGCACATCTCGGCAGTCCCTTTTTACTGTCGGTGCTCCCCGAAAAGCTTATAAAGAGGCTTCGCTTTCTTAATCAGGATAACGTGCCCACTGTGTGTTCCGTAAACACTCTTGAGGAGGTGCTTGAATTCCTTAAGGTCAAGTGTTATATAAACATAGATAAATTCTGGACGGATATTCCGGGAATCTCTGAAATAATCAGAAAAACGGGCGTGGAAAAGCAGGTCATCGTAAAGACGGATACCACGGAAAAATATCTGAAGCAGGTAGCTGAATATGCGCCCGATTTTATGTTTATGCCCATTGTGTCAAAGGAGGATAACGTAACGGATCGTCTTGTGGCTGAGGGTGTGAACTGTATCGGTGCTGAGGTTATCTTCAAGACCGAGTCGGATAAGGTAGCAAGCGACGAATATATTGAATATATGCATTCAAAGGGCAGAATAGTCTGGGTAAATTCCATTGTATATAACTACAGATCGGTGCTCAGCGCAGGTCATACGGATAATATTGCCGTAACGGGCGAAGCGGAAAGAGGCTGGGGCTGGCTTATTGACAAAAAATTTGATATAATACAGACGGACTGGTGTCTTATGCTTAAAAACTATATAGAGGAAAGAAAGAGTAATTTACAATGAAAAAGCTTATTGCAATTATGACAGCCTTGCTGACGCTGTTTCTCGTTGCCTGTTCGCCTGCGGACAGCGGTGAGACCACTCAGGCAGAAGAGCAGACTACCGCTCCTCCCGAGGTCACGACCGTGGAAAGCCTTGAGCTTGAGGAGCTTGAGCCTGCAAAGGTGCTGACCGTATATTTTTCACATAACGACGGCGTTGAGGCGGCGGCAACCTATATTTTCGAGAAAACTCAGGGTAGTATTCACAAGCTCGAAACCATAGCGGAATATCCCGAGGATGAGGCAGAGCTTATAAAGGTGGCGGCTGAGGATCACCGTGACAACGTGCGCCCCGCTCTTAAAAACGCACCGCAGAATCTTTCGGAATATGATATAATTTTTATATGCTTCCCCGCTTGGGACAACACTATGCCTATGGTATTTTTTACCTTTATCGAGGACTACGATATGAGAGATAAGATAGTCATTCCCGTGGTAAACGGAGACGAAAAGTCTCTGATAAACGCTACGGCAGACATCAATAATCTTGTTCCGGGTATGCTTGTGGCAAGGGGATATGCTCTGAAAAGCGATATAATTTCGGAAAAAGCTCAGTTTGATCAGTGGTTAGACGAGGTACTGTACGGATAAAAAGCGAAAAGAGGCTGTAAAAAAACGAAAGTTTTTTACAGCCCCTTTCAAGTGGATAGGAAAAAAAGATGAAGAACGGATAAACCGATGGGGAATCAAGGCGTGAGGCTTGGTTTTGGTTGCCATCGGGCGTACAATGAACGCCCGATGGCGAGGTTTATTCGTAGTATAAAACAAAAATTTTTACCGATTTTTAATTTTTGGACAAATTTATGGGGTTGAAGCAGGCTTAATAATTTTGCTTCAACCCCTTGTTCTATATAGTTTTATACGGTCTTCGCTTTTTTCCGTCTCCTTTTTTTCATTTGCTGTTTGTCTTGTGCTTTAATCTGAAATTTTTATTTTTACATCCTCATGAACAAGAACGCCGATTCTTTCCTCAAGATGTGACGGGCAGGTGACAGCTTCGAGAGCATTACACCAGAGAAGTGCTCTTTTTCCGATAGTCTGAACGGACGGCGGGATGACGATTTCGGTGAGATCAGTGCGCCAGAAAAATGCCTCCGTGTCAATTGCGGTAATGAAGTCGGGAACCGTGATCTTTTTATCCGAGCCCGTATATCTGAATAAAACATCCTTGACGATTATAAAGCCGTTCTCATCTGCAAGGGAGTCACAGTCCGTGAATGCACATTCTCCGATGTGGGTGACAGAATCGGGAATTCTGACGCTTTTAAGCGCCTTGCATCCGTCAAATGCCTTTGTACCCACAGATATAACGCCGTCGGGGATTACAATGCCTTCAAGAGCCTCGCAGTTTTTGAACATTCTGTCACTTACGGCATCAAGCGATGAGGGGAGTCGGATTTCTTTCAGAGTGCGGCACCACTTGAAGGCACGGTCGCCGATAGCTGTAACCGAATCGGGTATCGTGATATCAGTAAGCTTCTCACAGCCCTCAAAGGCACAGCTGCCGATGATGCTAAGTGTTTCGGGAAGTGTGACCGATTTCAGATTTCTGCAGTATATGAATGCACGCTGTCCTATTGATGTGACACCCGTCGGGATGACGATTTCTTCAAGTGTCTGACTCCATCTGACGGCATTGTTACCTATAGCTGTTATCCCTTGGGGGAGGACAAGCCGACGGCTTTGAGGCAGACAGCGTCTGAGAATACCGTTTTCGATAATAAGCTCGTTTTCATTACTCATAATACTTCTCCTTTGAACAGAAATTTTTTACTTCTTAAGTATAAAGCGAAATATTATGTCAAGAAAATGGGGGTGCTTTTGCGGCTTGGGCGCGAAACGAAAATGACGAAGGCTTTCCTTTTACTTGTTGCCCGAATTCATCCTTAAAACGTAGCCTGCCTTTGAGCTGCTCAGCTTTTCGGATACGCTGTCGGGACAGCTGACACTTTCAAGGGAAGGGCAATCAATAAATACCTCATCCCCGAAAAGCTGAACGGAGTCGGGGATGCCGACACCTTTGAGGGCATGGCAGGCGATGAATGCACCGTTTTCGATTTCAGTTACACCCTCGGGGATGATAACCTCCTTGAGGGCGGCACAGCCGAAGAAAGCCTTTCTGCTGATGCTTTTTACCGTCGCGGGGACGAGTGCTCTTTCAGAGCTTCCTTTGAAGCTGAGAAGCCTTGTACCGACACATAAAAAGCCGTTTTCGTCAAAAAGCCTCTTACAGCCCTTGAAGGCATCGTGCCCGATAACGGGATTGCCTGTCAGAGTGACGTTTTCCAGCCCCTCACAGCCTAAAAATGCCCACTTGCCCACCAGTACGGCAGATTCGGGAAGCCTGACGCTTACAAGTGCCTTACAGTCGCAGAATGCCCACGCTCCGATAGAAGTAACGCCATCGGGGATGGTGATGTGTGCTTCGTCGGAGTGACACCTGACAAGCACGCCGTTTTCTATTTCAAGACCGTTTATTATGTTCATAAAAAATTCTCCTTTTTTTCAGAGACTATTATTCTGTTATTTTGTCGGAGTCGGATTTTGTGATCCGTTCGTCAAAGCTTTCTGAGATTCTTCTCTCGTCCTGAGCGCTTATTATATTTACATTAAGACTCACGGTCAGCTCTTTTATTCTTTTTTTGAGACGTGTGGGGCAAGTGACTGTTTCAAGAGATTTGCAATCGTGGAAAGCATCTTCTTCGACAACGGTTACGTTCTTTCCGATTGTGACAGCTTCAAGAGATGAGCAGAACCAGAATGATCCTTTCCCAATTGAAGTCACGTTGTCGGGAATGGTGACCGAGGTAAGCGCTTCGCACCAAGTGAAAGCCAAATCACCGATGGAGGTAACGCTCTCGGGGATTGTGATTTCGGTAAGCGAATGGCACAGGGCGAACGTACGGGCTCCGATAAGGGTAATGCTTTCGGGGAGTGAGACACTGCCCAGCGAATAGCACCCGTTGAATGCCATATTACCGATTGCTGCCACTCCCTCGGGGATTGTGACGGATTTGAGAGAAATGCAGCCCTCGAATGCCGAAATTCCGATATATTTCACGGTCTCGGGGATAGTGACGGCGGCAAGGGCCTTGCAGTCCTTGAATGCCCAGTCTCCGATTGAAATCACACCCTCGGGAATTGTGACAGATTTAAGAGATCTGCAACAGTGGAATAGATTTTCGCTGACAGCGGTGACACCTGCAGGGATAGCCACAGCCTTAAGCGCCTTGCAGCCATTAAACGCACCCTTGCCGATAGAGGTCACACTGTCGGGCAGTGTAATGGAGGAAAGAGACTCGCAGCTCATAAATGCCCAGTTGCCGATTGTGGTCACACCGGGGGGAACTATGAGAGATCTAAGAGAAGCACAGCCCTCAAATGCCGCATCCCCGATAGACGTCAGACTGTCGGGAAGTGCAACGAAGGTAAGTGCACTGCAGTATTTGAATGCGGACTTGCTGATTGATTTCACACCCTCGGGGATTGTGACTGATATAAGAGCTTTGCAACCGACAAATGCTTCCTCGCCGATATATTTCACACCTTCGGGAATTATAACGTGAGTTTTTTTTGAGCGACATCTGACAAGCACTCCGTTTTCGATTTTAACCCCGTTTATTATACTCATAAAAAATTCTCCTTTTTTTCAGAGACTATTATTCTGTTATTTTGTCGGAGTCGGATTCTGTGATCCGTTCGTCAAAGCTTTCTGTAATCCGTTCGTCAAAGCTTTCTGTAATCCGTCCGTCAAAGCTTTCTGTAATCCGTCCGTCGAAGCTTTCTGTAATTCGTCCGTCAAAGGATTCCGTGATTCTGTCGTCAAAGTCCTCTTTGACAGATGGAGGATTGATTATTATGTTTACGTTAAGAGCTGCTGTCAGCTCTTTTATTCTTTTTTCAAGATGCTTAGGACAGGTGATGGTTTTAAGTGAGGTGCAGTAGGTGAATGCTCCGCTGCCGATGGAGATAACGGAATCGGAAATGGTCACAGCTTTAAGTGACCGACAGCCGGTAAAGCAGAATTTTTCAATGGAAATAACACCGTCGGGGATGGAGACTTCTTCAAGTGCCTCACAGAAGCTGAATGCCTCATTTTCAATAACTCTGACAGAGCACGGGATGCTGACCGAGATGAGGGCTGTACGGTCTGCAAAGGCCTTACAGCCGATGGTGCTTACCCCCTCGGGGATGGTGATGCTGTTTTTTATAGAATAACACTTGATAAGCTTACCGTTTTTTATTTCAAGTCCGTTTATTATACTCATAAAATTTTCCTTTGCTTTTGTCGGTTATTCTGTTATTTTGTCTTTGTCGTCCGAAATTATTATGTTTACTTTAAGCTCTGCTGTCATCCGTCTTACCGTTTCTTTAAGATGAGGAGGACAGATAATTGTTTTAAGATAAATACATCTGTAGAATACATCAAACCCGATAGAAGTAACGCCCTCGGGGATTGTGATGGAGGTAAGAGAAGAGCAGCCTTTGAATGCCCAAACTCCGATTTTGGTAACGGAGTCGGGGATTGTGATGGAGGCAAGAGAAGAGCAGCCGCAGAATGCCTCACCTCCGATAGAAGTAACGCCCTCGGGGATTGTAATGGAAGTAAGAGAAGAGCAACCGTAGAATGCCCAATTTCCGATAGATGTAACTCCCTCGGGGATTGTGATGTGTGCTTCCTTGGAGCGGCATTTGATAAGCACACCGTTTTCTATTACAAGGTCGTTTATTATTTTTATATTTCTATATTGTGTCAGCCATTCTAAGCTTTCTTTAAGATGTCGGGGAGAAACGACTGTTTCGAGTGAGGAACAGTCATTGAATGCCTCTTTTTCGATTTTTGTAACTGAGTCGGGAATGGTGATAGAGGTAAGAGAAGAGCAGTATTCAAAGGTACGCTCTCTGATAGTCGTAACGCCGTTAGGAATTGTGACGGATGTAAGAGAAGAGCAGGCTTTGAATGCCGCTTCTCCGATTTCGGAAACGGAGTTGGGGATAGTGATGGATGTAAGAGAAGAGCAGCCGATGAATGCAAAATCGCCGATAACTGTAACTCCCTCGGGGATTGTGATGGTGGTAAGAGAAGAGCAGCGGGAGAATGCCCTTCCTTTGATTTTGGTCACGCCGTCGGGGATTGTGACAGCTGTAAGAGAAGAGCAACCGCGGAATGCATACTCGCCGATTGATGTGACACTATCGGGAATAGTGACAGATGTAAGCGAAGTGCAGTCGTCAAATACCCATTCTTTGATTTTGGTGACGCCGTCGGGAATAACAACATCAGTGTTTTTTCCGAAATAACCATAAAGAACATTATTTATAATGACAAGCCCCTTTTCATCGGTAAGCTTCTTGCATCTTTTGAATATATTTTTCCCGATAGATGAAATACCGTCGGGAATTGCGATGGAAGTAAGCGAAGAGCAGCCTTCGAATGCCGAATCCCCGATAGAGGTCACGGAGTCTGGGAGAGTGACAGAAGTAAGAGAAAAGCATCTATGGAATGCCTCTGCCCCGATAGACGTAACGCCGTCAGGAATTGTGATGGATTCAAGAGAAAAGCAGTCGCAGAATGCCGAATTTCCGATTTTGGTAACACCGTCGGGTATGGTGACAGAAGTAAGGGATTCGCAGCCGTAGAATGCTTTCTCACCGATTTCGGTCACGCTGTCGGGGATGGTGGCGGACTTAAGCGAAGAGCAGCCGTAGAATGCAAACTTACCGATTGAGGTGACACCGTCGGGGATTATGATGGAAGTTAGCGAAGAGCACCTGTTGAATGCTGAATATTCGATTTCGGTAACGGAGTCGGGGATAGTGACGGATGTAAGAGAAGAACAGCCGACGAATGCCGAATGTCCGATTTTGGTAACACTTTTGGGGATTGTGACGGAAGTAAGCGAAGAGCAGCCTTCGACTGCCGAATATCCGATTTTGGTAACACTGTCGGGAATTGTGATGGAAGTAAGAGAAGTGCAGCCGCTGAATGCATCTGCCCCGATAGACGTAACGCCGTCAGGAATTGTGATGGATTCAAGAGAAGAGCAGTCGCAGAATGCTCCGTCTCCGATTTCGGTCACGCTGTCGGGGATTGTGATGGAGGTAAGAGAAGAGCAGCCGTAGAATGCATACACACCTATATAGGTGACACTATCGGGAATTGTGATGGAGACAAGCGAAGAGCAGCCGTCGAATGCATACTCACCTATATAGGTGACACTATCGGGAATTGTGATGGAGGTAAGAGAAGAGCAGTCGCAGAATGCCGAATATCCGATTTCGGTAACACCGTTGGGAATTGTGATGTGTGCTTCCTTGGAGCGGCATTCGATAAGCACGCCGTTTTCTATTTCAAGACCGTTTATAATACTCATAAATAATCGCCTTTCTGTTTCTGATATATGGTGAGTGAGCTCTCGGGGCTCTCAGAAGCCCGAGGTGGATTTGCAGGATAGTATCTTAATCTGAGATTATGATTTTTACATAGAGCCCTTCTGTCAGCTCTTTTATTATTTCTTCAAGGTGCCCGGGGCAGGTAATGGTTTCAAGAGAAGTGCAGTCTTCGAATGCATGCTCACCGATCGAGGTAACGCCCTCGGGGATTGTGATG
>JAZOOE010000141.1:0-9657 GCA_045654865.1 Acutalibacteraceae bacterium
TGTAGGACTCAGCAGAACAAACTTCTATATAGACGTTATCGGCTCTATAACATGGAAAACAATTGTAGGTATTCCTGCTTTTCCCGTAAAGTTTATCAGTTACAGCTTTGTTAAGCCCTTGAGAAAGAGATTTTCAACAAAGGCTCTGTGGATACTTGAGGATGCCTGGACAGATATGCTCTGGATGGTAGTTTTCGGTATAGGTTCTATAAACAATAACTTCCAGAAAAAGCACATAATCCTTCCCCTTATGGGAATTGAAGAGATTTTTGAAATGTGTGTTTACGGTCTCAGAAGAGTTATTCCCGCTGAGATTAATAACGAAACAATGGACTATTGTGAATGGAAAAACGGTTATCGTTCAGAGGCTATGACCGGTGTTACGATGTCAATTATTCAGAAGCTGCAGAGTGCAGTAATGAGCAGTATCAACAGCATCGTAATGAAGAAGATCGGTTATATTCAGGGTAAGGAGATCGGTACTCAGACAGACTTGACAAAGTGGTGGATTTTTGCTCTCGGAACGGGTATTCCGATAATTTCATCCTCTCTCGGAATTATTCCCAAGTTCTTCTATCCCTTGTCAGGTGAG
This sequence comes from Acutalibacteraceae bacterium, assembly GCA_045654865.1. GTDB lineage: Bacteria > Bacillota > Clostridia > Oscillospirales > Acutalibacteraceae > RUG806. The sequence continues at coordinate 593 of JAZOOE010000141.1, forward strand.
AAGAGAAATCAGATGTATACAGAGCTTTATGAGCGCAGAAAGAAAAAGGCTGAGCTTATTCAGAACTCATCTGTTGAAGAGATTGCAAAGATTGCAAGCGAAGAATTTGCCGATTAATATAGTTAGTTTTTCCCTCTGTGCAGCAATGCGATGTGCAGAGGGAATCTTTTAGATTTAATTATTAATAAAAATATTCTGTGGTGGTGCTTTTATGAATAAAAAAAAGAATTCAACGGCAGGCTTTACAAGGGTTGCGGCATCAATCTGCAAGTCGCTCGCAGATGGTTTTGTTGCGGCTAAAATTGCTTTACCTGAAAGATTTACGTTAACTGCTCATACGGGTTGCGAGGGTACAAAGGACAATTCTCTTGATTCTATTATTGTTGCATTTGTGTCAGGTGCAAATATTGTAGAGTTTGATTTGTTTTTTGATAAAAACGGCGTGGCCGTGCTTTCTCACGATGAACCCAAGGGAAGTGAGCCGACTCTTGAGGATGCATTCAAAACGTTGAGTGTGTACAAGAAGTTAGGTATAAATATTGATGTTAAAAGAACGGATGATCTGGCACAGGTTGTCAGCCTTGCGGAAAAATACGGACTTATGGACAGAATATTTTTTACGGGAGTGGTTTCTGAGTTTGTTGATGCCGTAAAGCAGAGTGCACCTGAGGTTTCGTATTTCCTTAATAAAGATATTGATTTTCTGCGTAAAAATGACGACGATTATATCAATGAGCTGATTGAAGAGGTTATTGCTCTCGGTGCAAGAGGCTTGAATATAAATTACAGAAATTGCACAAAGAAGCTTGTTGATAAGTGCCATGAAAATAATTTGGAGATTTCAGTCTGGACAGTAAACAATAAATTTGATATGAAAAAGGTATTGATGCTTGGGGCAGACAATATAACAACAAGAAAACCCGCCGCGTACAATGAAATAATTGCTTCAGTCAAAGGGGTGTAACTATACGTTATGAGTAAGGCGAAGAATAAAAAAGCCTTTAATACCAAAAATCTCAAGCGTATTTTGATTATCGGTATTTGTTTTGTGCTTATTTTTGCTGTCATAGGTCCGGGCGGTGCCGTGCCGTATCTTTCTGTTATTCCCGATATGGTTAAGGTTGGAGTTGATTATATTTCTCTTAACCGCCGGAAGGATGCTCCCGATAAGTATCAACTGATAAGCGATATTGAAAAAAGAGAGACTGAGCATCCTTTCATTTTTGCTGATGAGGAGCTTTTTGGTGCGCTGAGAAGGGAATATAGCGGAGAGCCTGACAGTGAATACGTAAATTCATTGTATTCCTACGTTTTTGCTAATGCGCAGGCGCTTCTGAATACGGAAAACTATCCCGTTTTGCCTTACGTTCTTGATGAAGAGGACAGTATATTGCCTATTTCCCGCGAGGTTATCAACAGAATGATAATTCTCGGCTTTGCTTATAATGTTTCCGGCGATGAAAGATTTGCCGAGAGAGCCTGGGCTGAGCTTGAAAACGTATGCTCTTATGATGATTGGTGTCCCTCTCATTTTCTTGCAACGGCAGAAATGGCTCTTGCTGTTTCTATCGGTTATGATTGGTTTTTTGATTATCTTTCTTCTGAGCAAAAAACTCTTTTATGCAATAAAACCTGGGAATATGCAATTACGCCCGCTCTTTCCAAAAATTATCTTAAAAACTGGTTTATCTGGTCTAAGAATAACTGGAACAGTATTTGCTACAGCGGAATAGGAATTGCATGTATGACCTTTGCTGATTATGATACGGAAAAGGCGGCAGAATTCCTTTCAATGTGCTATAAGAATATGCCCATTGCATTTGAAAGCTTTGTGCCCGACGGAGTTTATGCCGAGGGACCGGGGTATTGTCAGTCGGGTATGAATTCGATTGTATATTTTATTTGCAGCTCAATTAATTATTTTGAAACGGATTACGGAATGTCGGAAACAGACGGCTTCCGACAGCTTGGATATTTTCCCGTATATATAAACGGAAGCAAGGGAATGTTTAATTTCGGTGATAACAAAAACAGAGAATGCTTTACGCCCTCTCTTCATTGGTACGCCGCCCGTTATGACAGTCCCTTACTCTCGGCATATCAGTCGGACGATGTCCCCGGTGAGTTTTGTTCTGATGCTTCCGAAAACACCGAGAAAAACGGAACGGGAAAGGATTGCGCATTATCCCTTTTATGGTATAACAGAAGCTTTGATTCTGATACGGATTTTTCCGCGGAGCCTCTTGCTGTTTATCTTGAGTCAGAGCTTGGGCAGGATATTGTTATAATGAGAAGCAATTACCGTGATGAAAATGCCACTTATGCCGCAATAAAGGGCGGATACAATTTTATCAACCACGGAGATCTTGATATCGGAACCTTTGTTTTTGATTCAATGGGTGAACGTTGGGCAGAGGAGCTTGGACCCGGCAACTATGATGCTCCCGGATATTTTATGAATCTTCCTGCCGGAGGCAGATGGAAATATTATTCCAAAAGAGCTGAGGGGCAAAATACCCTTGTAATCAATCCTGATTTTACCATAGATGATCAATACGTTTTGGCTGAGGCAGAGGTTGTGGCTTTCGAGGAATCCGATGACGGCGGTGCCGCAAAAATCGATATGACGGATGCATATTCTATGAATATGGCAAAATCCGTTGTAAGAGAATTTGAGCTTTTTGATAACAGAAGCTCCCTGAGAATTTCTGACACCGTTGAATGTCTTGTCCGCAGTGATATTTATTGGTTTATGCACACAAGAGCAGAGATTGAGATTTCGGCCGACGGAAAAACTGCGATTCTGACAATAAACGGAAAGCAGATGAGGGCGCAGTTACATAATGACGGTGTTTTCAGTGTAACCGATCCGATTTCCGTTAACGGTAAAAATGAATATGACGGCGATTTTGAGGGAATCAGAAGACTCACGGTTTTCCTTGAGGGAGTAAAATCTGCGAAGATCACTGTGACTCTTGAACCCGTCTGCTGAACAGCTTTTAGGTTTGATGAGATTTGAAATAAAAAAATTCTCCGAGTTTTTTGCTCGGAGAATTTTTTTGCTTTTATATAATGTCTTTTATTTCTGACAGCTTTGTAATTCTGAAATCGGTAAAACACAGATTTTCAGGTGCTTTGCCGTAATAATCAAACCAGATGCTTTTAAGACCGAATCGCTTTGCGCCGATAATGTCCGCATCAGCCGAATCTCCGATCATAACAATTTCCTCGGGTAGGATCGGATACAGCTCTTTGCAGCAGCTGTAAAAGAATTCCTTTGCGGGCTTCTGAAAGCCGATATCCTCTGATGTGAACATGCCCGATAAATATTGAGAAAGTCCCGCAGCTTCAAGTCTTGATTTTTGTTGAAGCTTTGATGCGTTGCTTGCAGTGTATACGGGATATTTTTCTGAAAGATATACAAGAAGATCATTTGCACCTTCAACGACTATTGCTGTTTTTCTCATTTCTTTTCTGAAATCCTCTTCAAATGAAAATGAATCTGCCTCAATTTGTAATTCTTCAAAAATTCTTTGCCAACGGTATTTGTATATATCGGCTTTTGTTATCTGACCGTTTTCGAGCTCGGTCCACAGTTCATCATTTACTCTGAGAAACACGTCAAATGTACGTACGGGAAGATTAACAGCGTGCGCTGCCGCAGTATTCCGAATTGCAACGAATGAACTTTTATTGAAATCAAGAAGAGTGTTGTCGATATCTATTAATACAGCCTTTATATTCATAATAACCTCACTATTTTATGTCAAGCGTCATAGTGATCCTGTCGGGGGATATCTGAGACACCTTACGGAAACCGTATTTTGTGTAAAACTTATATCCCATAGACTTTTTGCTGATTGTCATAACGCTGACGTTTTTTATTCCTTTTTCTTTAAGATGAGCAGACAAGCTGTCAATAAGCTTTGTTCCGAGCCCCATTCTTTGTGTTTCCGGAAGCAGGTCAATGTGAAGGTGTGTTCTGTATTTTTTTTTGGTAATGAAAACTGAAATAACGGAAGCATACAAAAGAGGGAGGGAAGCGGGATATGTGTTTTTTACTCTTCGTGCGAATTCAGACAGCATTTTTTTTCTAAATAATGTAAGGTCAGTTGAGCATATAACGTAGCCGACGGGGACATTTTCTTCGTTGACCGCAACAAAAATATTATCAGGCTCGTATTCCGTAAAGTAATCATTGAAAATCATAACAATACTTTCAAGAAGCTCGGGATTTTTTTTGTTTTCCTCTCCCGTGGTTTCCTTGCATATATATCGGAGCCTGTCCTTATCAGTTGAGGTGTATTTTCTGATACTATACATAAGTTATCTCCAAAGCTTACAAGACCGCTGTGAAAACAACGGTCTTGTGAATTTTTTTATAAAGCGTTCCTTCCGTATTCAATGCCCTTTGCAAGTGCGGCCTTGTTAAGATCAAGAATTTCCTTTTTCTTTGATCCGAACTTTGATTCAAGAGAAGCAAGCATAGCTTCCTCTGTGATGATACCTGCATCAGCACCGATGAGAGCACCGATAAGAATGATGTTAGCACACTTGATGCTTCCGAGCTCAACTGCAATATCGTCAGCGGGAACCTTTACAACCGTAATATCAGTTCTTGTGATTTCTGAAAGAACACGGCTTGTGTTAGCAATAAGGATACCGCCGGCTTTTAATGACGTACCGAATTTTTTGTATGACTGCTCATTCATTGTGATAAGAGTGTCACACTTTGCCATAAGAGGGGAGATGATTTCTTCATCGTTAACAACAACGGTACATTTTGCGCTGCCGCCTCTCTGCTCGGGACCGTATTCGGGAAGGAATGTGGCATATTTATCTGCACTGACGGCAGTCTGAGCAATCATAATACCTGCGCTCATAACGCCCTGTCCGCCTGAGCCTGATACAACTAATGATTTTTTCATATTATTTCACCTCATCCTTATATTTATCCTTGTAAACACCGGGCACGAAATAAGGAATGGTGTTACTTTCCATATATTCAAGTGTCTTCAAGGGTGAAAGTCCCCAGTTCGTGGGACAGTTACCGAGAAGCTCAATGAATGTAAAGCCCTTGCCTGCCATCTGGATTTCGAAAGCTTTTCTGATAGCCTTTTTTGCATCCTTACAGCCCTTGGGGGTATTAAGTGCATATCTTGCTACAAAAGCGGGAGCCTCAAGAGTAGAAATAAGCTCACACATCTTCATAGGATATCCGGTGGTCTCAGCATCTCTGCCGTTACGGGTAGTGGTGGTTTTCTGACCGATAAGGGTTGTAGGAGCCATCTGACCGCCCGTCATACCGTAGGTCTGATTATTGAAGAAGATAACGGTAAAGTTTTCGCCTCTGTTTGCTGCGCCCATGATCTCAGCAAGACCGATAGCCGCGAGGTCACCGTCACCCTGATAAGCAAAAACAAGTCTGTCGGGATTAGATCTCTTGAAGCCGGTTGCTACAGCGGGAGCTCTGCCGTGTGCGGCGCCGAGAACGTCCCCCTGCCAGTAAGCAAGGTTAAGTGTGGAACAGCCAACGGGAACGATATGAACACAGTTATCAACCTGTCCCATTTCGCCGATAACCTCAGCTATAAGCTTTGTTGCAAGTGAATGCATACATCCGGGGCAGAAGCCGCTGGGAGTTTTCTTTAATGATTCGGGTCTTTTGTACTCAGCCATTATTTTGCACCTCCGTCAAGAATCTTTTTGACAGCGGTATAAACACCGTCATCATCGAAGAGAAGACCGCCTGAACGGCAGTATTCATATATGGGAGCACGTCCCTTTACCTCAAGCTCGATATCGTCGTGCATCTGAGCGGGAATTGCAAGCTCTACGTCGATAAAGCCCTTTACCTGCTCGTAATTGAGCTTGCCGAAGCTTTCCTTGGGGAAGGGATAAAGGGTGATAGGTCTGATCATACCAACCTTATAGCCTTCTTCTCTGAGTCTTAAAATAGCTTCTTTGGAAACTCTTGCAGAAATACCGTAAGCCACGATAATGTATTCTGCATCCTCTACCATAAATTCTTCAACCTGAACGTCGTTCTGAGCCCAACGCTCGATCATCTTTTTCTGAGAGGTATTCTTGAGCTCAAGTATAGCTTCGGGGAAATAAGGAGTAAGAAGACGGGCTTTTCTGTCGTCGCCCTCTTTTCTGTTAAGGTCCCATGCCTTTGTGCCGGCACGGTCGGGCTCCTTCATCTCGGGGAACTCAACAAGCTCCATAATTGCACCGAGACAGCCGTCCATAAGAATAAGAACGGGGTTACGGTCTCTTTCTGCATAATCCCATGCATTATATGTAAGATCTACAGCCTCCTGAAGTGTAGCGGGAGCAAAAACCATAGCTCTGAAGCCGCCGTGGCCGAGGGCCTTTGTTGCCTGAAGATAGTCCTGCTGAGCGGGCTGAATCGAACCGAGACCGGGGCCGCCTCTGCTGATGTTTACTATAACAGCGGGAAGACCTGTTCCTGCAAGATATGAGATACCCTCTGCTTTAAGGCTGATACCGGGGCCTGATGAGCTGGTCATAGCTCGACAGCCTGATGCTGCGGCACCGTAAACCATATTTACGGAAGCAACCTCACTTTCACCCTGCACGAAAACGCCGCCTACCTCGGGAAGTCTCCAGGAAAGGTACTCGGGTATTTCATTCTGAGGAGTAATGGGGTAACCTGCGAAGAAACGGCAGCCTGCTCTTACGGCAGCTTCTGCAATAGCTTCACAGCCTTTCATAAGAACTTTAGCCATTGTTCGTTTCCTCCTTTGTTATTTCGATTGCTCCCTCGGGACAGATTGTTGCACACATAGCACAAGCTATGCAGGATGCTTCATCTGTTATGAGAGGGAAAAAATGACCGTGGTTATTGCGTTCTGCACCAAGTTCAAGAATCTTCTTGGGACAGAATTTGATGCAATAAGAACAACCCTTACATAAGGAAGTGTTGATTTTAAGCATATTTCTATTCCTCCAATAAATATTCCTACGGTGATTATTAATATATAATAATACAAGATATATAATAACACCGAAGAAAGAGTATTGCAATACAAAATCGATTAAAAATTGTTTTTAACAGACTTTAATTTTTTTATGCTTGTTGCTTATTAAACAAAGGTAAATAAAATGTTGAAAACAGATGTAATTAAAAATTTCTTGTACGAATATTTCTTCTGTGTTAAAATTTAGAAGAAATTGATCAGAGGAGGGGCGCTTACGGACAGAATAATTTTTCATTGTGATTGCAATTCTTTTTTTGCATCCTGCGAAGAGCTGCTTGAGCCCTCTCTTAAGGACGTGCCGATGGCTGTAACGGGAGATCCAGAATGTCGCCACGGTGTCATTCTTGCAAAAAATCAGAATGCAAAGATGTACGGCATTGTAACCGGAGAGCCTGTGGTTTACGCAAAAAGAAAGTGTCCCGCACTTGTATGCACCTTGGCGCATCACGATTTCTATCGTGAAATATGTGAAAAGGTAAATGAAATTTACGTAAGATATACCGATCTTGTTGAAAGGGCAAGCATCGATGAATCTTATCTTGACGTAACAAATTCTCTGCATCTGTTCGGCGGTGATGCTTGTCGGCTTGCTGATGAAATCAGAGAATGTGTCAGCAGGGAAATAGGCATAACCATTTCTGTGGGAGTAAGCTTTTGCAAGGTTATTGCAAAATTCGGCAGTGACTATAAAAAGCCTGATGCCACTACCGTTATCACAAAAGAAAATATGAAGGATATTTTCTGGCAGGCTGATATAGCAGAGCTTTTTCTTGCGGGAAAAAAGACTGTTGAAAAATTGAGACAGCTGGGAATCAATACAATAGGTGACCTTGCCCGCTATGACAGACTCAGAATAGAAAAGCTTTTCGGAAAGCAGGGGCTTGCTTTATGGGATAATTCCAACGGCTTTGATTATTCTCCCGTTGAGCCGTATTACGTAAAAAATGAGGTTAAATCAATAGGCAATTCAATGACCTTCAAAAGAGATCTTGTCGGTTACAATGATATTAAAGCGGGAATCTCATTTTTAGCGGATTCCGTTGCCTGCCGTCTCCGTAAGGACAATAAAAAGTGTACTGTAATTCAGGTAGGAATCAAGGACAATGAATTCAGAACGATGCAAAGGCAGACGACACTCAAGCGTGCGACAAACCTTCAAAGGGAGCTTTCCGAAATCTCAATGTCGCTTGTAAAGGGCAACTGGAGTATGACTCAGCCCGTAAGGCTATTATCCGTAACAGCAGCAGGATTAATTGACGAAAATGAAGAGGTAATTCAGCTTGATTTGTTTTCAGAAAAAGAAAATTCAAGGGAAAAGCAGGAAATTATAGAAAATACCCTTGATGATATACGACGGAAATTCGGAAGTGCTGCCATAAAATTCGGATACTTCAAGGATGACGAAACCGGAATAAAATAAAATTACCCGATCAGGCGTTTGCCGGTCGGGTAATTCTTTTGTTTGTTGGTTTGTTTAAGAGGTTAACTTATTTTACAACGATGTTGACAAGTCTGCCCTTTACGTAAAGCCCTTTGATAACGGTTTTTCCGTCAATAGCAGCCTTTACGTCTTCGTTTTCCTTTGCCGCAGCTACGGCAGCCTCCTGAGAAATCTCTGTTGCAACCATAATTCTTGCCTTGATTTTACCATTGACCTGAACTGCAATTTCAATTTCGTCATCAACACACTTTGCTTCGTCAAATGTGGGCCATTCGCCGTTTGCAAGCATTCCGCCGAAGCCCTGAGCCTCATTGATCTCCTCTGTAACGTGAGGAGCAAAGGGATTTGTGAGAAGAAGGAGTGTTTTAAGCTCTGCCTTATTGATTGCACCCTTATTATAAATAGCGTTGAGAAGTGTCATAAGAGCTGCAATTGCAGTGTTGTACTTAAGTGCTTCGATATCTTCGCTTACTTTCTTTACAGTCTTGTGGAATGAGGATGAAAGCTCGGCAGAATATTCATCACCGTCTGTGAGAATTTCCAAGTCGGATCGTAGCCATGTCGTTCTGTGAGCCAAGGAGTTGCATCAAGGATTTGTCTCCTAAGACCGCTTGGCCTCC
>JAZOOE010000142.1:0-6905 GCA_045654865.1 Acutalibacteraceae bacterium
GTACCGGTTGTGCCGCCGGTTCCTACCTTGATGTTGTCAAATGTTGTGTCGCCGTAAACTACGTCTGCGGCAGCACCGGTGGTCTCTTCGCCGCCGATTGTTGTTTCTGTGCCGTCGTTGCCGCCGCAGGAAGCGAAGCAAGCTACACAGAAGGTGAGTGCAAGAAGAACTGCTAAAAATTTCTTCATTTTGATTAACCTCATTTCTTTTTATTTACTAAAAAATTAGTCTTCTATATATTATCATATTACAAATGGTGTAGCAAATACAAATAATTGTATAGCTACTATAAATAAAATTTATAGTATGTGAAAAGTTATAAGTTTTTTTACATAAGATGTGCTTGTGTGTAACTGAAAGTCTTGTTTTTTTGATTACAATCATATATAATTGTTTATATACTGCAAAGAGGTGAGAAAAATGTTTGACGGAATGGACTACGTGTATGAGGTGTATCTCGAAAAAAGCTTTTCGGGTGCGGCAAAAAAGCTCTTTGTTTCGCAGCCCGCGCTGTCAGCATCTGTAAAAAAGGTTGAAAAGCAGCTTGGCATAACTATCTTTGACAGAAGCACAAATCCGATCTCTCTGACTCAGGCGGGACGAGTGTGTATCGAATCCATCGAGCAGATGAGGGCATTACAGCACAATATGCTCAATCAGCTCAACGATCTTTCTGATATGAAAAGCGGAAGTGTGATAGTTAGTGCGGAAAACTTTATTTCTTCCTTCATTCTTCCCGATATAATAATTGAATTTATGAATACCTACAGCGGCATTACTGTGGAGCTTGTGGAATCCCATTCCCACGATCTGCAAAATCAGCTTCTTGAGGAAAAGGTAGATATTCTTGTTGCTCACGATTTTGATCCCGAGCTTTTCATTTCATATCCTCTTGCCGACGAAACTCTGTTGCTTGCCGTGCCTGCGGGCTATCCCGTCAACGAAAGGTTTGTTGACAAAAGGCTGACGGATGAGGATGTCAAAAATAAGAGATACCTTGATAAGGATTGCCCCTGTGTGGATCTTTGCGAGTTTTCAAACGAGGATTTTCTTGTTCTGAAAAAGGGCAATGATATGTATACCAGAACGATTCAGCTGTGTGAAAATGCGGGCTTCGTTCCCAAGGTCAAAATATATCCCGATCAGCTTCTCACCGCGTATAATATGGCGAGAGCGGGACTTGGAGTTACGATAGTCACCGACAACCTTTTAAGAGCCGAGAGAGGCGCATCAAAATGTGTATTCTACAAGCTTTCCGGCGATAACACAAGAAGAAAGCTTGCTATGGGATATAAAAAGAAGAGATACCCGTCAAGAGCGATGGAAGCATTCGTGCAATGTGCACGCCAAGTTTATAACAGAAAGTGAGTGGCATTATGAAAAAACAGAGACATTGGTTAAAGGGTGACTGTCATCTTCATACCCGTAATTCCGACGGTAAATATACCCCTGAGGAGCTTTACGATATGCTTTTTGAGCGCGGAATGGATTTCGCTTATATCACCGATCATAACGTGAACAGTCCCGGTATGAAAGCGTTTAACCACCGCGGCGTTGCAATTTTTCCCGGCATGGAGATTTCGGGAAATCTCGGTCACGTGAATATCTGGGGAGAGGGATTGCCCTTTGAAAGAATTGACAGACCTCAGACTCCCGAGGATTATTATAAGCTTATTTCCGCCGCAAGAGAGAGCGGTGCTCATATAAGCGTCAATCATCCCTTTGACAGAAAGCTCTCATGGAAGATCGACCGCGATACCTTTGAGATGGATTCCGTGGAGGTCTGGAATTCACCTATGCATACAGATAACGTTTATTGTATGGACTGGTGGGTTGATAATCTTCTCAACGGAAAATTTATTCCCGCTGTCGGCGGCAGTGACTATCATAATGACTTTGTTGTTACGAGACTTCTTTGTGTGCCCGTTACGTACGTTTATGCCGAATCCAATTCCATTGAGGACGTAACCGCCGCAATAAAAAGAGGAAACGTGTTTGTAACCAATTCTCCCAATGCTTCGAGACTTCTGCTTACCGCCGGGGATGCCGTTCCCGGAGACAGAACCGAATTTTCTGAAGACAGTATTGTCAACGTAAGACTCGATAAGCTCAAAAGGGGACAGACTCTCAGAGTCTATAATAATGAAAAGGTAATATATGAGCGCTGTGCTTCAAAGTCAGGCATTAAGGATCTTTCCGTTGATATTCCCGTTGAGGAGAAGGGCTTTGTAAGAGCTGACGTAAGATATTCATATCCTGCCCCCGCTCAGCTTGTATACAAGAAGATTGCAGGTGGGATGATGGGAATGCATGATGAGGGAGAGCCGATTCCCGATATGATCTACAGCTTCACCAATCCGATCTTCTTTGATTGATTTCCGTTTTTTTGATACAGTTAAATATAAAAAGGATCCGTAAAGTCCCGAGGGACTACGGATCCTTTCTTGTTATTTCGTTAAATCGTCTGATCAGATGCCTATAAGATCAAAGAGCATCTTGAAGTATGTGCCGAGCATTTCTGCAAGAGCAGTGATGAAGTTAAGGGGATAGGAGAAAATGCTTACTGCAAGAGACTGATCAAGATCAGATTCCTCTGCTGTGTTGCCTGCGGTCTTTCTGATAGCGTACGTATCAATAAGCTCAGTTTCGCCTGTTGTGTCATTTACAACGTAAGCCTTATAAATGAGGTCATTACCGTCGATTTCCGTTACGCAGAAGCATCCGCCCCAGTCTCTTGTTGACAATGCAACGTCTGCAACCTGAAGAATGGGCTGCATAGCATCCTCGTTAACAGCATATCTCTTTGTGCCTGCCGTAGAGGGAAGTGTGTAAACCGTGCCCTGAGGATCAAGTGCAAAGGTAATGCTTTCGCCGTTGATGGTTTCTGTAACGTACTCGGTGCCTTCTACTGCAGCGTCACCGTAGACCTGAGTGGTTCTGAGGTACATGTGGTCATGACCTGCATATACCATATCAATGCCAAGCTCGTCAATGATGGGGAGAAGCACGTTTCTCATAATAACGGTGTCGGGCTTGTTGATGTTCTTACCCGCAGAATAAAGAGAACGGTGCATCATAACGATCTTCCACGTAGCATCGGACTGCTTCATATCGTTGATGAGCCAGTTTCTCTGAGCCTGAGTCATAGGATACATATCGTTTGTGTTGAGAACGGCAATATGAGCGTTGCCGTAATCAAATGAATAGTAAACACCTTCAACTGACTGATTGTCGCTTTCGTCAAGAGCAAAGATGTTCTTGAAGCAATTTGTGTTGAACTTATTTGTGATATTACCGTCGTGGTTGCCTGCAACAGGCACCTGTGTATAGTGATTATTTGCGAATGCGAAGTTCTTGAAATACCAGTCCCACTCGTCGTTTGTGTTATCGTTTACGTAGTCTCCGAGATTTGCAATGAAGCTTGCATTGGGAGCAACGGTGAGAGCCCCCTGAAGAGTGAGGGCTGCCTGCGCGAAGTTTTCGTCGCTGCTTGCCTGAACGTCAGCAATAGTGATAAATGAGAATTTGCCGTCCTTATCATCCGTTGTAACGGTGCAGGTCTCGCCCCAAAGTCCCTTTGCCGCATCGCCCACTCTGTAGGTGTAGGAGGTGCCGGGCTCAAGGTCGTTTACGTATACCTTGTGGACATACTGCTCTCTGAACTTTGATGTTGATCCGGAATATGCCTTTGCATTTGCAAACGTTCCGTCAAATTCCTCAGTCTTTACTATCTGAAGATCAGATGCGCCGTCCTCGTAGGTGTACCAGGAGAAGCCTCTTGATGATGCGCCGTTTTCTGTCATAACGCAGGAAATTCTCTTAACCTCATCGGCAGATGCGCCGATTGCGGAAATACCGAAAAGCATCATTGCGGAAAGAACAACTGCGAGCACTTTTGTTAAACGCTTATTCATACTGTATAATTCCTCCAAAAAGATATTTACAATAAGTATAACACCGAAGCAGAAATTTGTCAATTTTAAAATAGAAAAAAGCGATTACGGGCATTTGTAATGAATATTCGGCAAAATGAACAAAAAAGCAAAAAAAATTGTAACACGCGTTCTAACAAAATAGTCAAAATTCTGCTTGAAATTGAGGATTTTTTTTGATAGAATTGCACTTGGAGGTGTTTATCCTTGAACGTGCATAATGAAAACAATTCCGATATACCCGTATATCTTTTCAGGCAGGGCAGAAATTGCAGAGCCTATGATTTTTTCGGCTCTCATCTGACCGAAACGGGAGCGGTGTTCCGTGTGTGGGCGCCCGCGGCCCGAGGCGTAAGCGTTGTCGGCAGCTTTAATTCTTGGAATGAAAATGCCGCACCTATGCAGCAGATTGCCGAGGGGATATGGGAGGTTCATATCGACGGTGTCAGACAGTATGACAGCTATAAATATTCCGTTGAGGCAAAGGACGGAGTAAGGCGTATGAAGGCTGATCCCTATGCCTTTCACGCAGAAACGAGACCGTCAAACGCTTCAAAGGTCTATAGTCTTGACGGATACGTCTGGAATGACGGTGAATACCTGCAGGGAGTCTACAAGCGTGACATATATTCCTCACCCGTAAACGTATATGAGCTTCACGCGGGCTCGTGGCGCACCTATCCTGACGGGGAGCCTTATTCGTACAGGGCTTTAGCCGATGAGCTGGTCGAATATCTTAAGGAAATGTCTTATACCCACGTTGAGCTTATGCCCGTGCTTGAGCATCCCTTTGACGGCTCATGGGGCTATCAGGTTACGGGATATTTTGCCGTTACCTCCCGATACGGAACACCTCACGATTTTATGTATTTCGTAGATAAGCTTCACAGTGCGGGAATCGGAGTTATTCTTGACTGGGTGCCCGCTCATTTCCCCAAGGATGCACACGGACTTTATGAGTTCGACGGGGAATGCTGCTATGAATATGCCGATCCTCTGAAAAGAGAGCATCCCGATTGGGGTACGAGAATATTTGATTTCGGCAAAAATGAAGTAATAAGCTTCCTCGTATCCAGTGCCGCTTTCTTCTTTGATAAATACCATATCGACGGACTTCGAGTGGATGCGGTGGCATCTATGCTGTATCTTGATTACGGTAAGTCCGGTGGTGAATGGAGACCTAATATCTACGGCGGCAGAGAGAATCTTGAGGCTGTTGCATTTCTCAAATATCTCAACGAAAGCATATTCAGGGAATATCCCCACGCGCTGATGATTGCCGAGGAAAGTACGGCTTGGCCTCTTGTGACAAAGCCCGTTTCCGCAGACGGTCTGGGCTTCAACTTCAAGTGGAATATGGGCTGGATGAACGATATTCTCAGATATTCGTCTCTTGACGGTCTTTCAAGAAAATATAATCACGATCTCATTACGTTTTCTATGTTCTACGCCTTTTCCGAAAATTTTGTTCTGCCCATTTCACACGATGAGGTAGTACACGGTAAAAGGTCGTTGCTTGACAAAATGCCCGGCACCTACGAGGAAAAGTTTGCGGGAATGAAGGTTTTTCTCGGATATATGTATTCTCACCCCGGCAAAAAGCTTTTGTTTATGGGGCAGGAGTTCGGTCAGTTTATCGAATGGGATGAAAAAAAGCAGCTTGATTGGTTTTTGCTTGACTATGATGCCCATCGTCAGCTTCACGGCTTTGTAAAGGAGCTCAACAAGGTTTATAAAGAAAATCCGTCCCTATGGGAGATCGACTATTCGTGGGAGGGCTTCAGCTGGCTTGTAAGTGACGATACGTCAAATTCCGTGGTTGCATTTGAAAGAATTTCACGGAACGGAGAAAAGCTTATCGCAATATGTAATTTTACCCCCGTCACCAGAGAGGGCTACCGTATAGGTGTGGATGCAAGAGGCTCTCTGAGCGTGCTTCTTGATTCCGATGCCGAGATTTTCGGCGGTGGCGAAAAAAATACAAGGCAGCGTATCCTTACGAAAAAGATTCCCATGCACGGAAAAGAGAATTCCTTTGAGATTACTCTTCCGGGATTCTCCTGCATATATTTAAAGTACAAACCCTATAAAACAAATAAAAAGTAATTTCAGGAAAGGAAGACATAAGATGGCAAGAAAAACAGAATGTATTGCTATGCTGCTGGCAGGCGGTCAGGGCAGCAGACTCGGTATTCTCACAAAGAATATTGCAAAACCCGCCGTACCCTACGGGGGAAAGTACAGAATTATTGACTTTCCGCTCTCAAACTGCGTGAATTCAGGTATATACACGGTTGGTGTTCTTACTCAGTATCAGCCCCTTGAGCTTAACGATTACATCGGTAACGGTCAGGCGTGGGATCTTGACAGAAACGAGGGCGGTGTGCACATCCTTTCTCCCTATCAGCAGATAAAGGGAACGGAGTGGTATAAGGGAACCGCAAACGCTATTTATCAGAATATCAACTTTATTGATAAATATAATCCCGAATATGTTGCAATTCTCTCGGGTGACCACATCTATAAAATGGACTATGCTGAAATGCTTGATTTCCACAAGGAAAAGGACGCAGCCTGCACGATTGCTATGCTTGAGGTTCCGTGGGAAGAGGCATCCCGCTTCGGTCTTATGTTTGTAAATGACGACGGAGCCATTACTGCTTTTGAGGAAAAACCCAAGCAGCCCAAGTCAAACAAGGCTTCGATGGGTGTTTACATATTTACCTGGAAGAAGCTTCGCGAATATCTTATAGCAGATGAAAATACTCCCGGCTCCTCCAATGACTTCGGCAAGAACGTTATTCCCGCAATGCACGAGGCAGGGGAAAGACTCTTTGCATACGGCTTTGACGGATACTGGAAGGATGTTGGTACAATAGACTCTCTTTGGGAGGCAAACCTTGACCTTCTTAATCCAAAGGTTAACATAGACCTTAGCGACACAACTTGGAAGATTTACGGCAGAGGAAGTCG
>JAZOOE010000143.1:0-5891 GCA_045654865.1 Acutalibacteraceae bacterium
TGTTAAAAACCTCCTTGATATTTATAGTAATGCGGTCGCCAAACCATCTACTATTATATCAAGGAGGTTTTTCCATTGCTAAAGCTTTTTATTATCCCCCGGTAGAACCGGGGGTTTATTTCCACGTCTAAAGACACCAAAAAAGAAGCACGACAGAGACAAACCTCTGCGTGCTTCTGTTTATTTTTGCGCTGTGATACTGTTTTCTGAAGGCTTACTGTAAGGGAGCCGTTGTGCCGCCCATAAGCTTTTCCATAATTCCGGGCTTTTTCTTCTTCGGGGGCTTATACTTGGGAGGATTCTCAAGTCTCATTCTTGCAGACTTGCTCTTCTGAAGTCTTTTTGAAACTGCAAATATGGGCTCAAGCATACTGTCCGTAAGATAGGGCATAATTCTCTTGCAAAGCTCTGCATCATTCTGAATGAAGCCGAGAGCAGTAACTGCAATAAGACTCTGAACCTCGTTTGTGCCGTCCTCGTAGATCTCACAGATGATATTGAAAAGTCTCTTCATCTTCTGAGGATTATTCTCACGGATGGTTCCCTCAATGAATGCATTTGCGTGATTTACAAAGAAATCCTCGCACAGAAACTCACCGTATTCCTCGATATTTTTTGTTATTTCCTCTTTAAGCTCGGGATATACACCCGCAAGCTTTGTAGCAAAGGTAATGCTGTCATAAGAGAGAAGTCCGCTTTTTGCAGCTGAACGGGAAACCGTTGAGATATTCTTGGTCTTTACGGCAGTCTTCTTCTTTACAACAAAGGTATCGGTCATATATTCATTGACCTCTGTTGCTATGCTCTTAACGTCGCTCTCACCGTATTCGGCAAGCACGAAAAGATAGGTGGAATCCTTGGAGAATGCCGCGTCATCGGCTCTGGGAGCATCATTTCCCGCAAAGAGAAGATGTATTCTGTCATCGCTGAAAACGAAACGTGCAACACCCTTGTCACCGGAGAAATCCATAACGGCTGCATCGCTTCTTTCGTAAGCGGGTGAGCCCGATTTCTTCATCCCCTCCTGATACTCGGGATTAAAGCCGCAAGCGGTCATCGAGTCAGAGATATACTTATATAAAAGATCTAAAACCTGAATTCTTTCCATTTATTTTTCCTTTCAGCCGTTAAGAGCGGCAAAGTTTTCCTTGTTAGCCTTATAAAGATTCTTGAAAACCTTATACTGCTTATCATATACTGCTTTGTTTGAAGCATCGGGGGTGTAGGTCTTGACTGCGGGAATAAGGCTCTTTGCCTTGCCGAAATCGGAGATAAGTCCCGAGCCTACTGCAATGGTAACAGCCGCACCTACAGCGCCTACGTTCTGAGGCTTGTCAACCACCTCAATTTTCTTACCGAGTACGTCGGCAAGTATCTGACAGGTCATATAAGAAAGAGCACCGCCGCCTACAAATCTTATTGTTTCGGATGCCTTTACCTTCTTTTCCTCAGCCTCCATAAACCAACGCAGATGGAAGCACACGCCCTCGATTACGGAGCGGATAAGCTCACTCTTGCCCGTTTCAAGGCTTATGTTAAAGAACATTCCTCTTGAATTGGGATCCTCAAAGGGACAGCGGTTACCGTGAAGCCAGGGAGTGAAAATAACTCCGCCCGAGCCTGCGGGAACCTCACTTATAACGTCAGACATATAGTCGTAAAGGTTTGTGTACTTTGTCTCGTAGCTGTCGGCAACGTCTTCCTTTTTAAGATAAATATTTATCTCGTCAAGAGCAAGATGATCCTTTACCCATTCAAGGCATTTACCTGCGGTTTCAAGCTCACCGAAATAGTTATAAAAGCCGGGAACTGCACCGATAACAGCCGCGATCATAGCGGATGCATCAACAATGGACTTATCAACAACGGTTGAAACCCAGCCTGAGGTACCACAATAAACGTGAGTGTCACCGAGCTCAACAGCACCCGCACCCACACCGATAAGCGAAGCGTCACCGCCTCCGCCGTATACGGCAATACCGGGCTTGAGTCCAAGCTCCATTGCCTCCTTCTCACGAAGAGGACCTACAACGTCCGTTGAATTAATGATTTCGGGAAGATGCTTAACGTCAACACCGAGAGACTTGCAAAGGCTTTCGCTCCAGCATTCGTGTCCCTTTCTCAGGTCATATAAAAGTGCTCCGAAGGCAGAGTCTCTTGTCATAACGCATCTTCCTGTCATCCGGCAGATAAGAGCCTCCTTTACGTCGAGCCACTTATGTACGCGCTTGAAGTTTTCGGGCTCGTGATTCTTAACCCAGTTATACTTCCACACGGGATCCTTTACGGATGCGGCAACGGCACCCGTTATCATAAGAGATTTAAGAAGGATCGGGATGCTCGCACCTGCAATCTGCACACCGTGGGCAATACCTTTTTTGAGCTCCTCACGGGCACGCTGATCCATATAGCTCATAGCTCTTCTTACGGGCTTGCCGTCCTTGTCAACAAGAACAAGTCCCTGCATCTGTGAGCAGAAGGATATACCCTCAATAAGAGAAGCGTCTATTCCCGCCTCGGCAATTGCCTTCTTGGAGGTATTGCACATAGCAGCCCACCACTCGTCGGGATCCTGCTCTGCTCCGCCGTCCGGGAACACGTAAAGCTTATATCCCTCGGATGCGCTTCCGAGAAGCTTTATTGTATCGGATATTTCAAATACACAGGTCTTTACGCCTGTCGTACCGATGTCAAACGTTATAGCGTACATATATAACATCCTTTCGATAAATCTTGATTCGGTTTTTTGTCGGACGTCAACAGCAGAAGTCCGACGTGCTTTATTCCGTTCGGAATTTTCAGAAATCAGAGCCTTATATGGTTTTTCGGCCCTCGATTGCTCTTATCAGAGTCACGCCGTCGGCATATTGCAGATCGCTTCCCACGGGGATGCCGTAGGCAAGACGCGTAACCTTGACACCAAGAGGAGTCAGAAGCTTTTTGACGTACATGGCAGTAAGCTCACCCTCAACGTTTGAGCCCGTAGCCATTATGATCTCCTCAACGTCGCCCTTTTCCACACGGACAAGCAGCTCCTTGAGAGCAATATCATCGGGAGTCACGTCGTCAAGCGGTGAAATAACACCGTGAAGCACGTGATACACTCCCTTATATTCCTTTGTGTTTTCTATTGCCATCAATGCTTCAACGTTCTCTACCACACAGATGAGAGAATGCTTTCTGGCAGGATTTTTGCAAATGGGACAGACGTCCTCATCGGTAAGATTACAGCACACTGGACAGCGGTGTATCTTTTCTCCCGCCTCCTTGAGCACGTCGGCAAATTCCTCAACCTGAGCCTTCGTAAGAGAAAGCACGTAAAAGGCAAGGCGCATCGCCGTCTTTTCCCCGATTCCCGGCATCCGTCTGAACTGTTCTACAAGCTTTTGCAGGGTAACAGCAGTATTTTCCAATTTAATTCACCGCCTGAACAGCTTATCAGAAGCCGAGTCCGGGAATGTTAAGACCGCCGGTAAGAGAATTCATTTCTCTTTCCATAGTCTCGGAAGCCTTTCTTATTGCCTCGTTAAGAGAAGCAATAAGAAGATCCTCAAGCATTTCAATATCCTCGGGATCAACAACCTCCGGCTTAATGGAAACTGAGAGAACCTCGTGCTTACCGTTGACCTTTACCTCAACGGCACCGCCGCCTGCGGAAGCTGTGAATTCGGCGTTCTCGATTTCCGTCTGCTTGTTAGCCATATCCTCCTGCATTTTCTGGATCTTTGCCATCATATCGTTTCTTGACATATTATTCTGATTGGGAATTCTTGCTTTCATTTTAAGCTCTCCTTTAATCTATCTTTATTTTATAATCCTTGCCGAGAACGGTAAACGCCGCACGGCTGACATAATTGCCCATCATTTTTTCATTTACAAACACCTTCAGATTTTTCTCTCCGAGAGTGATTATAATATAATTTCCGTCGATTCTTGCTCTTGAGCCCGTCAGCTGTCCTATAAGCGGAGTAAACAGACTTTCCGTCTCAAGCACTATCTTACCCCATGTGCGGTTATCGATTCTGCCCTCACCGCCCTCCTCGGGTAAGGATTCCTCAAAGGTAGCGGAGTATTTGTTAAGATCAGGCTCCTCAGGCGCAAAGGCAGGGTATCGCGGATCGGGTGTCGGCTTCTTCGGAGCACCCTGATGCTTTTTCATAAATGCATCAAAATCAAAATCACTGTCGCCTTCCGCGGCGGATGCCGCAGAAAACATATCGGCAAAGCCCATGGACGCACCCTCCGAGCCGAAGCCCTTGAACTCACCGAGAGAACTGCTTTTTGCAGGCGCGCTTTTTGCGGAAGACTCGTCAAAAGGCGGAGTCTCATCGTCAAAGGGCGGTGCATCCTCTTCAAAGGGGGGCGCCTCGTCAAAGGGCGGTACGTCCTCATCAAAGGGGGGTGCTTCATCAAAGGGCGGTACGTCCTCATCAAAGGGCGGAGCTTCGTCCTTTTTCGGCTCAGCACCGACCGCTGTGACCGCTTCATTTCTCACGGGAGGCTGAACATCCCTTGCGGGAGTGCGTGGTGCAGAGTATCCTTCAAGGCCCGTATTAACGGGAGCGGCTCTCACACCGTTTCTTTTAAGCTCGGCTATTTCCTTTTCAAGCTGAGCTATTCTTACAAGAAGTGCGGCAGATGAATCGTCACTTTCGGGACGTGAAAGTCTGATAAGTGCCATTTCCGCCTCAATTCTGCGGTTCTGTGTTTTTCTCATGGCTTCAGATGCTGAGGTAAGCACGTCCAGCGCATAAAGCACTGCCTCTTTTGTAAACAGACGGGAAATTTCCCTTATTTCCTCAAGCTCCTGGGCTGTGGAAACAATAAGGTTTTCGGGACTCGCCACCGTTTTGACAATAAGAAAGCTTCTGAACCTGTCAATAAGCTCGGACACAAGCCTTTCCGTGTCGCAAGAGCCCTTATGAAGCTCATCAAGCAGCTCAAGACACCTTGCTGTGTCTCCCGCTCCGATTGCTCTTACAAGCGAATATATATGCTCTCTGCCCATAAGACCTGCGCAGGCAGAAACGGTATCTACGGTTATTCTTTCAGAAACACTTATACATCTGTCAAGCAGAGAAAGCGCGTCTCGCATACCGCCGTCGGATATTCTCGCTATCAGAAGTGCCGCCTCGTGCTCAATCACGGCACCCTCTTCCCCTGTTATATATTCAAGCCTTTCGGCTATATCCTGAGGCTCGATTCTTCTGAAATCGAAGCGCTGACAGCGGGAAAGTATTGTAGAGGGAAGCTTGTGCACCTCCGTTGTTGCAAGCACAAACTTTACGTGTGAGGGAGGCTCCTCAAGAGTTTTCAGAAGCGCGTTGAAGGCTTCTATCGTCAGCATGTGAACCTCGTCGATTATATAGACACGGAATTTCGCCTGAGAGGGTGTGAAGTTTACCTCCTCCTTAAGCGCTCTGATATCGTCAATACTGCGGTTACTTGCCGCGTCTATTTCAAAAATATCAAGCACACTGCCCGCATCTATACCGCGGCATATCTCACATTCGTTACAAGGGTCTCCGTTTACGGGAGCAAGACAGTTTACTGCTTTTGCAAAAATTTTGGCACAGGTAGTTTTACCCGTTCCCCTGGAGCCCGTAAACAGATATGCATGGGAAAGTCTGTTTTCCTTTATCTGCGAAGAAAGAGTAACGGTAACCTGAGGCTGTCCGATTACATCGGCAAAAACCTTAGGTCTCCACTTACGATATAAAACTCTGTACAAAATATTCAACTCCGTTCCGAAAACGCAAAATGATATAACCTTAACACACGGAAAAAGCAAGCGAAAAAATATAATAAATGCTGATGTAGGGGACGGCGACTCGACGTCCCGCATTACACATAAATTGATTTGACCGCGATAATTTTAATATGAGAACAAA
>JAZOOE010000144.1:0-5771 GCA_045654865.1 Acutalibacteraceae bacterium
ATTAATTCTTCTTTCGTAACTTTCAAATAAAGCCATTGTTATATCCTCCCTCTCTTATTCTTCACGGGGATCGATGACCTTAGCTGCATCATCGAATCTGCCGTACTGACCTGTTGCCTTAACAAGTGCTTCGTTAGCGTCAACACCCTTACGGATAGCTTCCATCATCTTTCCGAGGTGAACGAATTTATAACCGATAACCTGATCGTCCTCATCAAGAGCCATCTTTGTGATATAACCCTCAGCAAGCTCAAGGTATCTTACGCCCTTAGCCTTTGTGCTGAAGAGTGTACCAACCTGGCTGCGAAGTCCCTTGCCGAGATCTTCAAGACCTGCACCGATGGGAAGTCCGCCCTCGGAGAAAGCAGTCTGAGTTCTGCCGTAAACGATCTGGAGGAAAAGTTCTCTCATAGCTGTATTGATTGCGTCGCAAACAAGGTCAGTGTTAAGAGCCTCAAGAAGAGTCTTACCGGGGAGAATTTCGGAAGCCATAGCAGCTGAATGAGTCATACCTGAGCAACCGAGAGTCTCAACGAGAGCTTCTTCGATGATACCGTTCTTAACGTTAAGAGTAAGCTTGCAAGCACCCTGCTGAGGAGCACACCAGCCAACACCGTGTGTAAGACCGCTGATATCAGTGATCTGTGTGGAATGAGTCCATGCGCCTTCCTGAGGGATGGGAGCACACTTATGTCCTACACCCTTTGCAACAACGCACATATTCTGTACTTCATGTGAATAGTTCATTGGAATTAACTCCTTTCAATTTTTCGTCTATATAATTATACAAGCATCCAACAACATTTTCAAGTATTTCTTATTTGAATTTGTGCTCATTTTTAGCACTTTATATTTGCAAATTGTGTTACAATGTGCTAATATTGTCAAAAATCTATTTTCTTTAACGGAGCAAAAGTAAATGTCAGGTGTATTAATCAACACAATCACAGTTATCATCGGCTCTCTTCTGGGACTTCTTCTGAAAAAAGGAATACCTGAAAGAATATCAAAGGCGGCGATGACCGCAATAGGTCTTTGTACCGTCTATATTGGCATCGACGGCGCTTTGGAGGGCAGTAACACCATCGTCCTTATTCTCTCAATGGTTACGGGAGTTATTCTCGGAAGCATCATTGATATTGATTCCCGTCTTGAAAGTCTGGGAGGTTTTATTGAGAAAAAGATGAAGAGAGAAAAATCGGAGGGCAATATTGCCCGCGGCTTCATTACCGCATCTCTTCTTTTCTGCGTGGGGGCTATGACCATAGTAGGCTCACTCAATGCCGGACTTTCGGGAGATAACGAGCTTCTTATAACAAAATCCATACTCGACCTTATTTCCTCGTGTATGCTGGCAAGCACACTGGGCATCGGCGTTCTCTTTGCCGCAGTTTTCGTGCTGTTGTATCAGGGAGGCCTTGTGCTTCTCTCGGGACTTCTGCAAAACGTTCTGACAAACAGCGAAATTATTGCCGAAATCACCTGTGCGGGCTCTGTTATGATTATAGCGTTGGGACTTAATATTCTCGGAATCACAAAAATCAAGGTGGCAAATTTTCTGCCCGCCCTGCTTTTGGTTCCCTTGATTTTCTTCCTCGTTCAGCTGTTACCTCTGTAATGATCAGCTCACCGACACTCCGTGTGCCGGTTTTTTCTTTTTCAAAACCGCTGACAGCATCTTGATACCGTACAGGTCTGAAAATTCAGAAGCACCGCAATTTTCGCTGAGTCACCCTCTAATTGTAAAATGATTGCTAACAATAATAATTTTTCCTTTACAATATCTTCGCCTTAATATATAATTATTCCGTATAAATAAAACACGGGAGGGAACGGTTATGCAAAAACATACGTCCGTAAAAATTTTATCTGTGCTTTTAAGCCTCGCTCTGATAATATGCTCGGTACCGTTTGCAGTAACGGCGGCTGAGGAAAAGGTATTTTCCATAGCTACAGCAAGCGATATTCATTATTATCCCGAGAGCCTTGCAGGCGATAAAAGAGAAGCGTTCTATACCTACGTTGAGAGTCACAACTGCGTTTATGATGATCTTGACAACATTCTCAACGCATCTTTAGCCTCATTTGAGTATGAGGTAGAAAACAACGGTGTAAAATACATCGTTCTGGTTGGTGACCTTACCACAAACGGTGAATATGAGGGACATAAGGAGCTTGCAAGCAAGCTTCTTGAGTTTGAAGAAAAAACAGGTGCTGTCATCCTCGTAACACCCGGTAACCACGACATAAACAATCCCAGAGCATCTCAGTTTACCGACAACACAAAGCAGCCCGCAAAAACCACCTCAATGGCTGACTTTTACGAGATCTACAATGAGCTCGGCTTTTCCGATGCTTACCATCAGTTCTCAGAATTCGGAGAGAATAAGGCAGGCAGTCTTTCATACTCCGTAAAAACCGAGGACGGCTACAGACTGATTCTTGCTGACGGCGGAAAATTCACCGGAGACGTAACAAAATCCGGAGAGGACAAGCAGGAAACCTCAGGCACATTCACACCCGAGCTTCTTGAATGGATCTTAGCAGAGGCTGAGGATGCAAAGAAGGACGGAGAAACACCCATTCTCTTTACTCACTGGAATCTTTCCGGTATGAACTATTTCCACGAATACGTTATGCAAGGCTTCGCAATCGACGACGTATACAAGCTTCAGGAGATCCTTGCAGATGCAGGAATCAACTATTCCTTCGGCGGACATCAGCACACGAGCGACGTGGCAATTACATACACCGATTCAGGAAACCCCATGCATTCCGTAATAACTCCTCCGCTCACACAGTTCCCCTTCTCATACAGAGTTACAGACTTCAAAAAGAATTCTGAGGGCGGTCTTGACGTTACCTTCAATCAGAGAAGCTGTGATGAATATTCAGCAGTAGAAAACGTTTCGGGCACGGGCACATATCCCGCTCCCTACAAGGAAACGGGCTTTGCAAAGCAGCACGGCGGTATGTCGGCTGATGCGACTGAATATATTTTCAGCGTTCTCAAGGGTACTCTTGATACTTATATAGGCGGTATCCGTGCAGAGGGAAGCATCGTAGCATACATCGAAAAAGAGCTTGACATTGACATTGAAAAAACCGTCAACAATTATCTTTTCGGCGGGCTTTCCTTTGAGGGTACGAACATCCTTTCCGGCGCAAACGTAATGAGCTTCCTTTATGATCTGGATACTCAGCTTATGGAAAAATTCATTTACAACAAGAGCTACACCTATTCTCTTATAAAGGAAACTCTCAGAAACGTGCTTGAAACTCCCCTTACCGACATCCCCTGCGAGTATTTCATTGACACATACGGCTTCGGAAGCACCGAAAAAGGCGGCACACTCGGAGAAGCAATACTCACGGTAATAGCTCATATGTATAACGGTAACGAAGATATTTCGGGAGATAAATTCGCCCAATTCATCAAAGAGTATTCCGGTCAGGTTGAATTCCTTGACACGCTTCTCGGTGCAGTAAAAGAGCATATCATAAACGATCTTCTTGTTGATAAGATCCTCGGAGAAATAGATTTCAACATTTCCGCTCTTTTCATTGATCCTACCGTTTCAATAGGTCAATACGTGCAGATGATCTACACTATAGTTCTTGCTGTAATTGATTCAGGCATTTTCAATATTGAAAGCCCCGAGCAGTTTATAGATTCACTTGTATCAATTATAAACAACTTCAACGACGTTTCATTAAAGCGTCTTATCAACGCAGTTCTCGGCACGGGCCTTATCAGCTACGGCACGTCCATTGACAGTCTTATAGATAATCTTCTTGAGCAGTTCCTGCCTTATGCAGTAAGAGAAACCGCTGTTTATCAGGCATATACGGTTATCGGCGGAATGCTTACCGATGACACTAAGGACTGGGACGTAACGTACACGAACAACGGTCCTGTCGAGGTTGTCCCCACAAGGGAAAATATGCAGTTACCCGTAAACGTTACCCTCGGAATGACTGAGGATAACAGCACGTCATTCTCAATCAACTGGTTCACAAAATATTCCGTAACGGGCACCGACATTTCAATCACAAAAAAGGACGGAACTCCCGTCACCGATGCCGTTATCACCAAGGAAACAAAGCAGACAACCTATACGGCTCCCGGCTTTGACGTAGGCGACTTTGCAATCCTTCCCTGGACTCACGAGGCGGTACAGCATACAGTTACCGTTTCGGGACTTACACCCGACACCGAATACGTCTACACGATAGGTGATTTCACAAAAAGCTTCACCTGCTCAGGTACGGTAAAAACCGCTCCCGACAAGAACGGTAAATTCACGTTTATCCACGTTTCAGACACCGCCGGTTATATTCCCTCTCATTTTGAAGGCTTCGGCAACGTTATGGATGCCGCAGATACACTCTATCCCGAGTGGAGCTTCGCTGTTCATACAGGCTCATTTGTAAAGACACCCGCAAATGAGAATCAGTGGTCATGGGGAATCGATGCTGCACGTGAGCAGTTTATGAGCAAGCCCGTAGCCTATGCCGCAGGAGCTAATGACAAGGGCGGTGAAAGCACTGCAATCAAATACTTCCCCGCTTCAACAGCCCCCAAGCAGCTGGATGATGAGGGAGCTTACTATTCATTTGACTATTCAAACGCTCATTTTGCGATACTCAATACAAACTTTATAAACGAGGACGGAACTCTCAATTCCAAGCAGGCACAATGGCTTATTGCCGACCTTGCCAACAGCAATGCCGATTGGAAGATAATCGCATTACATCAGAGCATTTACGGCGCTGTGAGCGATGCCGAGCTCCGTACTCAGCTTGAAGCAATTATGGCAGAATATGACGTCGACGTTATTCTTCAGGGCAGTGAAAGCGTATACGTAAGAACCTCGTATATCAACGAGGGTGCAGCCGTTCCCTGTGATACTCTCAACGTTACCATTGACGGCAGAACGTATAAAGCATATACGGATGCAAAGGGCAGTGTTGCAGTAATAAGCGGCAGCGCAAACGGTGAGAATACCGCCTCCGCTCCCTCCGATGCAATAATCGAAAAAACAGCCGTTACTTCACTTCCCGTATTCAGCGCAATCACCATCGATGACAACAAGCTTGCTTTCAACGCATACACCGTTGATGGCGAGGAAGTCTCCGAAATCGACTCCTTTGCTATCATCAAGGCAAACACAAAGGTCTTACTCGGTGACAGCGACCTTGACGGCGTTGTTACATCAGCAGACGCAAGACTTGCTCTTCGTATAAACGTAGGTCTTGAAAAAGCTGCCGACAATATAGCTCTTGCCGCTGCGGACGCTGACCTCGACGGCAGTGTAACCTCAAGCGATGCAAGACTTATCCTTCGCGCTTCCGTAGGACTTGAAGCAATAGAGCCCGAGTTCATATTTGCAGCAAAGCTGTAACCGAATAAAAAAACGGCATAAGCCTTGACCGAACCGATCAGCTTATGCCGTTAATTTTTTCGTCTGAGCGTTATAAAGCAAGCACGAAAAATATCCGTCTGCCGAGCCCTTAGAGCCGACAGACGGATTACTTTTATTTATTTCGGATTACTTTCTCTGGGCCTTTTTTCTTGTCTCAATCTCAGCAATCATTTCCTTCTGTCTCTTCTCTGCGATTGTATAGAAGAACATAGGAACTGCGCAGGCAAACATACTTACATCACCGGAAACGGTAAGAACAGTCCAGTCAGCATCGGGATTTTCAACCTCATAGGTTCTTGCGTTGATGCCGGCAATAGCCATAGACATAACACCGATGAAAGCACC
>JAZOOE010000145.1:0-9535 GCA_045654865.1 Acutalibacteraceae bacterium
TGTCTGAACATCCGAAGCTTTCCATATATAATAAAAAATCCGAACCCTGTCCGATAGGTTTAAGGTTCGGATTTTTTTCTTTTAGTTTAACGCGTTCCCTTTCGGACTCAGCCGATATCCTTCAGTAATTCAGGGAGATTGCCGATATCTGAAAGAATTTTGAATAATGCCTTGAAGAACCACATAAGCTTATGAATAAAGTTGTTACCGGAAGTCTTTGTTACAGTAAGCTCCTGAGTGTTTTCAACGAAATCCTCTGTTTTGATAAAGGTAAAGTCGCACTCCGCAGCAGCATGGTCAGAGATAACACTTTCATTGCTGTCATAAACCTCAACGTACCTGAAATCATTTACAACAAGGTCAACACCGCCGCCTGCTCTGTACATAAATCTTTCAACTGAATCCCAATTGCCCCAAGAGGGAAGGCCTGATACGTGCCATTTATACATATTAAAATAGTCACCGTTGTTGTGATATTCTACCCATGCGTCCTTCATTCCGAGTTCAACGCAAAGGATATTGTAAAGAGCGTTGTTGTTTTCACCGCTGTGCAGGTGATTGTTGAAGTCTCCCGTTACGATCACAGGTCTGTCGTTTTCAGCAGATCTTGCCTTGATAAATTCAGCAAGCTGCTTAAACTGGCTTGTTCTTGCAGCAACTGAGCCTGCGCCGCCGTATGCATCTGCGTGCAGGTTATAGAAATCCACGTAAATACCGTTGCCTATATCTATAACCGAGTAAACAAAGCCCTTGGGAGTAAGCTCATCAGAGCCGTCAGTAAGAATACCGCTCTGTTCATTCCAGCTTACACGGGTTTCATTATAGATAGTCATATCCTTTGTGAAAACGTTGAGTCCGTCGCCGCCGGGGATATTTCCCGTGTGATTTGTAAGATAGTTAAAGCCTGTCAGATTATCAACAAGGCTATTGTGATATCCGAAGTCCTCCTGAACAGCGACGATGTCGAAATCATTTTCAGAAAAGTATTTTGCTGCAGCCGTCTGGTTTGCAGGGACGTTTTCACCGCTGATGGCACCGAAGGGGAGACCGGAAACATTGAAGTTTACAATCTTTACATCGTACTTTTCAGCCGCATCGTATTCGTAAAGCTTAATATCGAAATATTCTGTGATTGCTTCACCGTTACAGGTGTAAGCAAGTCTCCAGTAAAGCTTGCTGTAATCTCTGAAGCCCTCTGTCTGAGCATCCTTGAGGAAATCTCTGTAAAGCACGCCGTACTCGTCACATTCAGCAGTTGCCTCGTCACGATTGAAGGTAAGAGGCTTGCTGTAGTCAATGTTGCCGTCAGCATCCTTTGCCCAATAAATCGGGTTATCTGTGGAGTTTATTGTGAAGCCAACCCAATTATTTTCTCCGTCAAGAGAAAGCTTGCATTCTATCTTTGTGGTTCCCGCAGGGAATACAAAAGTGTAGGAAAGGTCGTTAAGCTCACGGGAAATTGCATAGTCGCCCTCAGTACTCTTTTCCTTGATTTCATAGGCTTGATGACTGGTATATTCCATAGGGTAAAGAGTGGATTTGTAGAGGAAAGGTGCCATTTCAACCTTAACTCCGCGAGCTGTTTCAAAGCTCTGTGCAAAAGCGGTTATGCCGGTATCTCCTATGCCGATAAGACAAAAGCAATTCAAAGCAAGAACAACTGCAAGAAGTAAACAGAACAGTTTTTTCATATTGAGTTCTCCTTTTCGGTAGTAATTTCGTACGCAAGGTATTATATCTCAATGTTGTTACGAAATTATGAACACGGGCATAAAAATTTAATATAAAAATCATTTGCCGGGCTTATGTCGATCTTTTATGAAGTCGGCACGTGTGTGAGTTCGGCGCGGAATGCTCGGAATTAATCCAGAGCAGTCAGCATATTCTGAAATTCGGCGGATTGTCTGAATTCCTCGGACAGAGGATAGCTCTTTGTCAGAAGCTGTCTGATCTGTTCCTTTGCGCTGTAAGTAGAGCCTAAAGTATGCTTGTCAAATTTATTGCATTCAAACATTACCGAGTGCATAGTGGTTATTCTGTCTAAATTATCAAATTTAATTGCCAACTCGCACATTTTTCCAAAGTTTTCCAATGCGTTAGCAGTATCACCAAGCTTGAAATATCTTACACCTAAATGTCCGTAATTATAAATTACGGTTCGCCACATTTTGCCGTAATGACCGTCATCGTACACAAAATTCAAAAAGTCGAGTTCTGTTTTGAAAGCCGAAAGCACCCATTCGTCTGAAAAGCTTCTGTCATAGAAAAATCCGTTGTAATGAAAATAATGTGAAAAAACTGTATTGAGTAACAGAAGCAGTTCTTCGATAGTGTTCATTATTATCTCATCGCCATTCGGGTAGTTTTGAGGATAATAAAAACAGAACATTTCCTGACAATCTCTCATCCTTGGCATTTCTTTTATGATTTTTTCACAGTCCTCAAAAGTTATTCCGCTCTCTTCCTTTTCTGAAAGACCCTTATAGAGTTCAATAATGTGTCTTTTAGCAGAAATTCGTATTTTGTCATTGCTACAGTTTTGATTTATATTTTCATATATTGCAATTATTTTTGCAATATTTTCGGGTGTGTTCTCCCTGAAATGAACAAGGCAAGACATATATCTCAAGAGAATACGGAAATCATTAGGAAACTTTTCTTTAAGTCTGTTTATTATTTCCAGTTTTAATTTCTCGTCTCTGATATTATCATAAGCTTCAAGTTCTTTAATGATTTCTTCTTCATCTTCAGCTCTGTTAACACCGAGCAGCTCGTCAACACTTACCTTAAAGAAACCTGCAATTTCAGGAAGCATTGTTATATCGGGATAACTTTCTCCACGCTCCCAATTGCTGATGCTCTGAGAAGTAACACCTAAAAATTCAGAAAGAGCTTCTTGAGTAAGCTCTTTTTCGAGTCTTAATCTTTTTATATTTTCACTTAAATAAATAGTCATACTCTTATCACCTCAGATTATATTTGTTGACCGGCCTGAATACATAATAACGCCCCGCAGTAAAAAACACAATAAACCAATCTTTGTATCATACTCAAGCAATGCTTGAAACGGGGAAATTCGTATTTCGGAAAATCGGGAATTTGTTTTGAACATTAATGTTGTTTTTTTGAAAAAAAAGAGGTAAAATGTAAAAGTGCGGAGAAATTATTTTAATTTCCCGAAAAAAGCTATTGTTAGCAGGGGTAAAGAAAAATGAAAAAGCGGATTATAATATCAGTTGCTTTGACTATGGTTGCAATCTTAGTTTTCGGAATAGTGTTTTTTGAGCTGGATCCCGAAAATACGGCTGTGAATTACGAGCCTGCCGCTTCGCAAAACGTAACGGATAAAACTATACAGTTCAACTCTGACGGTAAGCTTAAAATACTGCACGTTGCCGACACACATCTGGAATTCAACAAAAACCTTGACGCTTCTATATGGGTGATTGAGCGCGCCTGCGACGAGGAAAAGCCCGATATGGTTGTGCTTACAGGTGACAATCTTAAGAACTATGACGATCCCGCGGAAACCAAAAGGCTCATAAATGCACTTATGAACGTGTTTGATTCGAGGAATATTCCCGTTGCGGTTACCTTCGGAAATCACGATTCCTCCGAGGGGGCTATGTCAAGAGAAGAGCTTATGGCATATTATAACTCTTTCTCCTGCTCGGTTTCAGTTGATGACGGTGAGAAGCTTTCCGGCTGTGGTACATATAATATACCCGTGCTTTCATCCGACGGTGAAAAGGTGAGCTTCAATATCTGGATCTTTGATTCGGGAGACTATGACAATGACGAGCCGAGACACTATGACCGTGTGCATACCGATCAGATCGAATGGTATAAGGAGGTCTCAGGAAAGCTTCAGGCTGAAAACGGCGGCGAAAAGGTAAACTCCGTTGTTTTTCAGCATATAATCGTTCCCGAGGTGTATGACGCTCTGAAAAAGGTGGATTTTTCTCAGCCCTTTGCTGTCGAGCACATATATAACGAGGATGAATATTACGTATTCAATCCCGACGTGGTGAATTACGGAACTCTGAACGAAAAGCCTTGTCCCGGATATTACAACGACGGACAGTTTGACGCCCTTGTTGAAACGGGTGACGTGCTTGCTATGTTTACAGGTCACGATCACACAAACGCATTCGGCGTAAGACATAAAGATATAGATATCTATACCTCTCCCACAACCCGATATAAGGGAATTGCCTATACTACTCAGTACGGCTATCGTGTGGTTGAGATAGATGAAAATGATACCTCGGTATATGAAACGCGCGTTGTCCGACTTTATGATCTTTTCGATTTTGGCTACTTCTTCGCAGAAGACGGCGATAAGTATTCAAAGAGAATAGCCTTTGAGCTTGCCGTTAAGGGTGGAGTTCAGAAGGCTGCTACA
The DNA here is from genome assembly GCA_045654865.1 of Acutalibacteraceae bacterium. Classification (GTDB taxonomy): domain Bacteria; phylum Bacillota; class Clostridia; order Oscillospirales; family Acutalibacteraceae; genus RUG806. The sequence continues at coordinate 4,406 of JAZOOE010000145.1, forward strand.
GGTCTTTTTAAAACTCTCGTTGAGGTGTTTACGGGCAGACAGGTAACGTATCCCGATTAATAAACGGCGGTATGTGTTTTAATTAATGCATACCGCTGATGCTTTTTTTTGATAGCAAAGCGTTGAAGTATTATTTTGATGCTTTTTGGTGGTGAATGTATTGATCTCCTTTGAAAATATTAAAAATATGATGCCCCGTGTTCAGCTTTATCCCGAGTTTGATGCTGAGGGGGAGCACTGCGGCGTGTGCTTTGACGGTATAAAGGCGATCACCTATGACGGTGCGGATTATATGGGAATGCACACAAAGGTTTTCGCTCATATCGGCTTTCCCGATAATGCGGCGGGAAAGGTGCCTGCTGTTGTGCTGGTTCACGGCGGAGGCGGACATCCCGAGGATATATGGATAAAAAAATGGAACGAAAAGGGCTTTGCCGCCATCGCTATGGATACGACGGGATTTTTCCCTTCGGAAAAGGGACAGGCGCTTTACGAGGGCTTTGACAAGGGCTTGAAAAGAGAGCTGACGGAGCCTTTTTCCGAGGACGGCTATACGGTCGGTCCCGATAATTCCTGTATGGGCGATATGGCAGAGAAGACAGAGGACCAATGGCTTTACCACGCGGTTGCCGACGTGATTCTTGCTCATAACGTGCTCAGAGCAGATGACAGGATTGATAAGGAGAGCATCGGTATATGCGGTATATCCTGGGGCGGGGTTATATCAGGTGTTGCCATCGGCTTCGACGACAGATTCCGCTTTGCTGTCCCCATATATGCGGGCGGCTTTCTCGGACACGGACTTTCTCCTCTTAACAGTCTTTTCAGAGATCTGGGCGACTGTGAATGGCTTGCCGAAAAAAGATTTTTCCGAGTGAATATGCCCGTTATGTGGCTTTGCTGGAATGATGATTGCAATAACTCTGTAAATACAAACTCTCTGTCTTATCTGGCAACAAGAGACAATAATCCCGACACCCGCCTTTCAATTGTTCACGGTATGCGACATTCTCACAATGAGGCATATACTCCCGAGGAAAGCTATTGGTTTGCTCTTAATATTGTAAACGGCAATCCGATTCCCCAAATTTTCACCCGATTTTGCGATGAAAAGGTGTATTATTGCTGCTCCTCTCCCGTAAAACGGGTACGGCTGTTTTACATCACCGAAAAAATGTCCTATAAATTAAGGGAAAAGCACCGTGATAAAAACTTCTATATGGCGCAGGAATGGAATATTCTTGAGCTGTCTGCCCAAGAGAGTACGGCAAACATACCTGCTGACGCTGTCGGTAAATATGTTGAATATACTCTTGAAGACGGCATCGTTCTTACAAGCTTTTATGATGAAGCAAAATAAGAAGGCTGTCAGCAGAATGGCATTACAGCAGGGCATAAAGTAACGGAATTCAATGATATCTGTTAATATGTTTGTGTGAAAATGCTGTTATTTTTATTGTTGCATTATAATACACGTTATGATATAATTCGAATGTTAATCTTTTATATCCCAAAAGGAATGAGGAATAAAAAATGAAAGAAAAATTAGATGCTTTATTGCAGGAGGGCACTGCGGAAATTCTTGCTGCTGCCTCCGAAAACGAGCTTCAGGTTGTCAAGGGTAAGTACCTCGGCAAGGAAGGTCTCGTAACTGTTCTTATGAAAGAAATTCCCAAGCTTGACGTAAGTCTTCGCCCCGAAATGGGTAAGGCTGTAAATCTTGTAAAAAACGCTCTCGGTGAAAAGGTTGATGTCAGAAGAGAGGAAATCAAAAATAAGGCTTTTGCCATCTCTCCCGACTTCGACTGCTCCGTTCCCGGAATTGCTCCCCGAATCGGCGGACTTCATCCCATAACACAGATGTGCTATGACCTTAATGATGCCTTCCGTTCAATGGGCTTTGAGGTTTTCGGCGGTCCCGAGATCACAAGTGAATATTTTGCATTCGATAATCTTAATTTCCCTCCCAACCATCCCGCACGTGAGAGTATGGATACATATTGGCTTGAGGGACACGATTCGGGCGAGGCTAATGAAAAGCTTTGTCTTCGTCCCCATCTTACGGGAGATTCCGTTCGTTATATGCAGACTCATAAGCCTCCCTATCGCTTTGTTTACCCCGGCAGAGTTTACAGAAACGAGACGACCGATGCACGTCACGAAAGAGCATTCTTCCAGTATGAGGCTCTTATCGTAGATAAGGATTTTACCTATACGGCAGGTAAGGTTATGATAAAGAGCATCCTTTCCAAGGTTTTCGGTCAGGACGTTCCCGTCAGAATGAGAGCAGGCTTCTTTCCCTTTGTTGAGCCCGGCTTTGAAATCGATATGGGCTGTCTTGTGTGCGGAGGTAAGGGCTGTAGTGTTTGTAAGCACGTAGGCTGGATTGAAATTATGCCCGGCGGCACACCTCATCCCAATGTTCTCAGAGCCGCAGGTGTTGATCCCGATGAATATACGGGCTTTTATGTGAACATCGGTCTTGACAGACTTGTTATGATGCGTTACGGTGTTGACGACGTCCGTATGTCCCCCAGCACCGATTTAAGATTCCTCACACAGTTCAAATAAGGAGGAGACTGACGATGAAATTATCACTTAACTGGATTAAAGATTTTGTAAAGCTTCCCGATGATCTTACTATGTCTCAGCTTGCTTTTGATCTTACAATGTCGACCGTTGAGGTTGAGGGTGTTCACGATCTCGGAAAGCAGTTTGAAGGCATTGTTGTCGGTGTTATAAATGAGGTTCTTCCTCATCCCAATGCAGATAAGCTTCGTGTTTGCAGAGTTGATATCGGCGCAGAGGATATTAAAGAAATCGTATGCGGCGGCAGTAATCTTGAAGCAGGAATGAAGGTTGTTGTTGCCTGTCCCGGTGCTATGGTGCGCTGGCACGGAGAAGGAGAGCCCGTAGAGATCAAGAATACAAAGCTCAGAGGTGTGGCATCCTTCGGTATGATATGTGCCGCTGTTGAGGTTGGACTTGCTGATTTGTTCCCCACAGATGATGATCATGCGATTATGGATATTTCATATCTTGACGTAAAGCCCGGTGTGAATCTTGCCGATGCTTTGGAGCTTAATGATATGATCCTTGAAATAGACAACAAGTCTATGACAAACCGCCCCGACCTTTGGGGACATTACGGCATCGCAAGAGAGCTCGCTGCTCTTTATGAGCTTCCCCTCAGGACTCTTGAAAAGTATGAGCCCGAAACAGATGCTGCTTTCGACGTAAGAATTACAGACTCGGAAAGATGCCCCAGATATATCGGTGCAAAGATTGAGAATCTTTCCGTAAAGCCCTCTCCCTTCTATATGCAGAGCCGTCTTTGGAGAGTAGGTCTTCGTCCTATCAATGCTCTTGTTGATATCACAAACTACGTTATGCTGGCAGTAGGACAGCCCACACACGTGTTTGACTCAAATCACATCATTGACCACATTGAGGTAAGACGTGCAGGTGACGATGAAAAGCTTCAGCTTCTTAACGATAAGGAAATTGCTCTTTGCAGTGATGACCTTGTTATTGCAGATAAGGAGGGTGCAGTTGCCCTTGCAGGTGTTATGGGCGGTGCCAAGGATTCGGTTCTCCCCGACACCGAAAGCGTTGTTCTTGAGGTTGCAAACTTCAATTCTCACGGCGTAAGAAGAACGGCTCTTCGCTATGATAACAGAACAGAGGCATCCGCAAGATATGAAAAGGCTATTGATCCCGAAAGATGCGATCAGGCAGTAACTCTTTCTATGGAGCTTTTCAAGGAGCTCTTCCCCGAAATGAAGGTTACGGCATACACAGACAGCTATGTAAATAAGCTCGTCAACAAGGAGATTGACGTTGATTTTGAGTGGCTTGACAGAAGACTCGGCATGAGAATTCCTCAGGAAGTTGTTGCCGATAAGCTGGGAAGACTCGGCTTCGAGGTAAGCTTTACCGAAAGCGGAATGCACATTGTTGTTCCTACATGGCGTTCAACGGGAGATGTTTCCATCAAGGCTGACATTATGGAAGAGGTTGCCCGTATGTACGGCTATGAAAACTTCCAGCCCACCTCCATCACAACAACCTTTGACGGTGCAATAAATCAGCTTGACGTTGATCTCGTAAGAAAGATCAAGGAGTATCTTGCTTTCCGTTGCAATATGCAGGAGATATTCACATATCCCTGGATGACGGATACCTTCGTTAATGCTCTTATTCCCGATATGAGTGAGGTGCTTGCTCTTTCAACTCCTCCCTCACCCTCGGAAAAATATATCCGTTCAACTCTTCTTCCCAATATCTGTAAGGCTATTGTAAAGAATGAGCGTAACTTCTCAGAGTTTGCTGTCTTTGAGGAGGCAAAGATCTTCCGTGATTGCAGCTATACCCGTGAATATGACGAAAAAGAGGCTCTTCCCTATGAAAGAAGACATCTCGGCTGTGCATTCGTCGGCTCTCCCGATAACGTAACAGAGCTTTTCAGAACAGCAAAGGGTGTTATCGGTATGATGCCTCGTTATACTCACATGGAGGAGTTTACATTCAAGAAGGAAGAAAAGCCCTTCTGGGCAGACGAAACAGTCTGGCTCAACATATTCCTCGGCGAAAAGAAGATCGGTGACCTTGCTCTTCTTTCTCACAAGGCAAAGACAGATTGCGGAATCAAGGTTGTATCCGCAGTTCTCGTTGAGCTTGATATGGATGCTCTTGTTCCCTTTAAGTCAAGAACAAACCGCTTTGTTCATATTCCCGAGTTCCCGCTGAATGAATATGACCTTTCATTCCTCGTGGATTCAATGACAAAGTGGGAGGATATCTACGGTGCCTGTATGTCAAAGAAGAGTGACGACAGTCTTCTGCGTGACGTTAAGTTCGTTGATGAGTATAAGGGTAAGCAGATTCCCGCAGGCAAGAAGTCTGTAACCATCCGTCTTGTTATCGGTTCATCCGAAAAGACTCTTACGGGTGAGGAAATCGAAGCTGCCGCAAAGTCTGTTCTTAAGAAGCTTACAAAGACTCTCGGTGCAGAAATCCGTTCCTGATAATGCTTTAATATACATCTTCTCTTCGGAGAGGATGTATTTTTTTGTGATAATTCGGGGGGGGCATTTAAGGCAGAATTGCGAACTGAGAATGCAGTGCAGG
>JAZOOE010000146.1:0-4760 GCA_045654865.1 Acutalibacteraceae bacterium
TAGCCGTCTGTCATAGACTTGGGAAGCACCTTGATATCAATGAGAGTTGAAACGGTCTGCTTTTTACTGTCCTCAAGTGCCTGTGCCAGCTGTTCCATGGTATTTACCTTGTAAGTCTTTACTCCATAACCTGCAGCCGACATAGCAAAGTCAATAGGCATAAGTTCACCTAAAAGATTACCGTTTTCGTCTCTTTTTCTGAATTCTGTTGCAAGATTTCCGATGCCGTTGGACATCTGCAGATTATTAATACAACCAAAGCCGGCATTATCAAAGAGAAGCACGTTGATTTTCTTATTTTCCTGTATTGACGTAACAAGCTCAGAGTGAAGCATAAGATAACTGCCGTCTCCGCAGAATGCATATACCTCTCTGTCGGGATCAGCCATTTTTGAACCGAGAGCGCCGGCAATTTCATATCCCATACAGGAAAATCCGTATTCCATATTATAAGTATCTCTTACGTCAGACGTCCACATTCTCTGCATACATCCGGGAAGAGAGCCTGCAGCGGCAACCGCAATTGCATCGGCATCAATATTGTTTCTGATATAAGCAAGCGCGGCAGTCTGTGTGACAGCACCCTTATACATATCAACGAATTCGGGAATAGTTCTTTCATCTCTTGCTTTGATAAGAGGCACAAAATTTTCATCGTATGCATACTCTGAAAGAATTTCCATTTCCTTTGCCCAATCAGACTTTGCTTTTATAATCTCATCAGTATACGCTGTCGTATACTCTTTTTCGGAAAGTATTTTATCAAGCTTTTCTATAGTAAGCTTAGCATCTCCGACACACTTTACCGCGTCAAGCTTATAAGCATCAAATCTGTCCGTATTTATGGTAACAAATTTAACGTCAGGATTCTGATAAAGAGACTTTGAAGCAGTGGTAAAGTCTGAAAATCTGGTTCCGACACCGATAACAACGTCGGCATCCTTTGCTATTCTGTTGGCTGCAAGATTTCCTGTCACGCCCACACCACCGAGATTGTGAGAATGTGAAGAAAGCACCGCACTCTTGCCGTTCTGAGTTTCAGCCAAAGCGATATTGAATTTTTCACAAAAATCCTCAACAGCCTTGCCGGCCTCAGAATATCTGACACCTCCGCCCGCAATAAGCAGGGGCTTCTTAGCTGAAAGAATAATATCGGCAATATCCAGCAGTTCATCATCTGCGGGATTTATTCTTGTAATCTTATGAACTCTTTTTGCAAAAAAGCTTTCAGGGAAATCATAGCTCTCACCCTCAACGTCCTGACAAAGAGAAATGCAAACTGCTCCCGTTGCGGCTGTATCGGTAAGAACTCGCATTGCATTGATCATAGCACTCATAAGATGCTCGGGACGAGCAACTCTGTCCCAATAACGACAAACAGGCTTATATGCATCATTTGTTGTTATAGCAAGCGAATGTGACTGTTCAAATTGCTGTAAAACGGGATCGGGCTGACGACAGGAAAACGTATCAGCAGGAAAAAGAAGCAAAGGTATATTATTAACCGTTGCCGTAGCTGCAGCCGTTACCATATTTGCGGCACCCGGTCCTATAGAGGATGAACAGGCAATTATTTTACGTCTGTTGTGCTGTTTAGCAAAGGAAGCAGCAACGTGTGCCATACCCTGCTCATTTTTTCCCTGATAAACCTTGAGTTCACCGGGATCCTCATCGAGAGCCTGACCGAGACCGCACACGATTCCATGACCGAACACGGTAAAAATACCGTCTACAAAACGGGATTCCTTACCGTCAAAGGAAACGTACTGATTATTAAGGAATTTAACAAGTGCCTGAGCTGTAGTCATTATTGCCATATTTATTTTCTCCTTATCTTAACAATGTGTGAGCCATTCGTGCTCATCGGGAACAAATCTTGTGGTTTTATACCAAGGATCGCCGTCAATATGTCTTATCATCCAGACATAATACATCTCATATCCCGGTGCCGCCGCCTGCTGATGATCCTTCCCTGAGGGAATACAGCAGAATGAACCATCTTTGCTCTTGAACACGTCTTCTCCGATATAGCAGGCTCCGAAGCCCTGCGGCTTATCAAACTGATAATAATAAACCTCAGGCTGAGGATGATGGTGAGGAGGATAGCTTGACCATTTACCCGGCTGAGTGAAGACCTCGCCCAATACAAGATTGGAATACGGGGCATTATCATAATCAAACATGGTAGATACTATTCTGTGTCCTGCACCGCCCCATTGTCCGAGACCGAATTCCTGATAAAGACAGTTTTCGGGTGCATAAAAATGAGGCTCAAATTCTCTTTCATTATCCGTCTGTTCAACTATAAATTCACTGTCTTCAAGAGCCTTTATTGAAAATGCGGTTCTTCTTGAGACGTGAAGAGCATAAGGCTTCTTCTCAAAGGGATTTTTTCTTTCACATTCTTTATTCTGCTCTTGCCAGGAAAAAACAACCTTTCCCGACAACAGAAGAACAGCCGTTTCATTTAATTCCTCACAAAGGCTGAATTCTTCGCCCTTGAGAAGCCTTTTGACATAAATTGTCATTTTCATATCGGCATTTTTACCGTTCATTTCACAAAGAAGACGAACGTTGTTGCTGTCAAAAGCAGGATATTCAAACATAATATCTTCTCCTTATACTCTTGCAACCATTTCACCGTATTCTGCTTTTTCGGCTGCAATAAAATCCTCAACCTGCTTAACCGTGGGCATATCCTGAGAACAAGCGTGACTTGCTACAAGCATTGCCGCAGATGCAGAACCGAATTCAAGGCAATCAATAATCGCCTTGCCCTCAAAAAGGCTAAACAGGAAAGCAGATGTGTATCCGTCGCCGCCGCCGAATGATTTAAGAAGCTTTACGGGGAAAGGCTTGATTGAGAAATCCTGACCGTCGTTCGTATAAGCAGTTGAGCCCTGCTTGCCGTGAGTTACAATAACGATCTTTGCGCCCTTGGATTGCCAATATGCTGCAGAAGTCTTGTCCGTTCCGTCAAGCCCCAAAAGTCCTTCCGCAAGATCATACTCCTCCCTGGAGCCGATAATCATATCCGCATTTGAAGCGACAAGTGAATAATAAACAGATATTTCATCTTTATTTTTCCAGTTATATGCTCTGTAGTCAAGTACAAAGATAACGGGAATATTATTTTTCTTTGCAAGCTGCATCGCTTTGAGAGATGCTTCTCTTGAGGGGCTTTCAGCAAGAGCTACACCGGAAATAAGCACCGCTGCACCTTCTTTTATATACTCCTCATCGATATCCTCACACTCAAGCTTAAGATCCGCAGCCTCATTTCTGTACATTACGATGCTGCTCTCGGTTTCAGACTTGATCTCAGTGAAAGTCAAACCGATTTTAGATCCATCCTTACAACGTACGATTCTTGAAGTGTCTATTCCCTCTTTTTCAAAAAAGTCCGTAACAAAAGTACCAAACTGATCATCAGATACCCTTGCAAAAAATCCGCACTTCTTTCCGAGTCTTGCAAGTCCGACTGCGATATTAGCGGGAGATCCGCCAAGATAGCGCTTGAACGTCGTGCTTTCATTAAGAGGACAATAATAATCAACAGGATTAAAGTCAACCGCAACTCTGCCGACTAAAATAAGATCGTATTTTTTAGTTTTGTCAAACTCAATGTAACTCATATTAATTCTCCTTGTTGTTAAATATCTCAATGTGTCGTTTTACGTTTTTATAGACACCCTGCACCATTTTATCGGAAAGGGTAAAATAGTCGTATTCCGACGAATTGCAAAGATAATTTTTTGAATATAAAGCAAGTGCATCAAAGCTTGCCGTCGCTATATTGATTTTTCTGATGCCCAATGAAATCGCTTTTCTGAACATTTCATCCGTAATACCTGTTCCGCCGTGCAAAACAAGAGGAGTATCCGTTCTTTTATTAATTTGTTCAAGTACGTCAAAACGCAGCTCGGGTAAAATCGGATAATTCCCGTGAGCATTACCTATCGCAACCGCAAGTGCATCAATGCCGGTTTCCTGACAGAACTGCTTTGCGATATCGGGATCGGTACAATTTATTATATGTTCCTCCGTATCTCCTTCATTACCACCAACAACGCCGAGCTCAGCTTCAACACTTGCATTGTATCCTGCGGCTACAGTAACAATTTCTTTTGTTAAAGAAATATTTTCATCAAGCGGCTTTAAAGAACAATCAAGCATAACAGAAGAAAAGCCGTAATCCAAAGCAGCCGTTATACACTCCGGCGTTAAACCGTGATCAAGATGCACAGCCACTTCAACCTCAGCATTTTTTGCTGCATTGACCATCATAGGCGCCATCAATTCAAGGGGAGAGTTTTTAAGTCTCTTTTCGGCAATCTGAATAATTACAGAAGTTGCAGTCTCTTCTGCTGCTTTTATTACACCCATTACCATTTCCATATTACCTACACTGAACGCTCCGACTGCCCGATTATTCAATTTTGCATCTTTAAGCAGTTTCTTCATTGAAACAAGCACAAAATCACCTCACAATTATGTTAATTATATAACATTAATTTTTATAATTCAACTTAATATTATTTTATTTAAACAAAAAAAACTGTCTTCTTCTAAGGAAAAAGACAGTTTAAGCTTCAATTAACCCTTTTTAGCTTTAATAACCGCGCACAGATCAAAGGAATTTACCTTCATCGCCTTAGGACTTGTTGAACGTTCAAGCTTATTCATAATAAGATTTACGATAAAGAACGCGGCAACACCGGCAATAAGACCGACGATTATTCCGCCGAGAACATCGGAGG
>JAZOOE010000147.1:0-3617 GCA_045654865.1 Acutalibacteraceae bacterium
TCCCCATGCTCTTCTATGACCTCCACGGTAAGAAGAAGGAACAGATGTATGCAGAGCTTCTTGAAAGAAGAAAGCAGGCGTCTATAGCTGCCTCTGACGGCGATATCGATGCTGTTCTGGAAATGGAAGAGAAGTTCAAGGCAAGCAAGCTGTCAAAATAAACAATATTTAATAAGAGGTACTTATCAATGAAAAACAAGGTAAAGAAAATTATAGCACTTGTGCTTTGTATGTCGTGTATTTTTACGGGCTCCGTTTTTTCCGCCTTTGCTGCGGATGCCGGCGGATCCGATATTCTTGACGATGCGGGCGCCGCTATTGAAAAAGGCTTTTATAATGCTCTCAACGTAGTTGTTGAGGTTCTTGTAAAGGCAATATGCTCCATTTATCCTAATCCTCCCTCATGGCTTGACATCAGCGAATATTCTCAGGAGGAAATAGGCTTCCTCCCCGGCAGAGACACCTATGCTACCGAAGCAAAGGATGGTAACGTATGGTCTCTCGGCTATGCTTCAAGATCGCTGGTTCCCGCTGATATTGACAGCGGCAAATATAATCTCGGCAGAGATCTTACCAATAAATATGCCGAGGGTGTATACGACGATATGAGAATCCGTGTTGCCGCAATTGACGACGGCTCGGGAGAGGGACTTCTCGTTCTCGGTGCTGTTGATGCTCTCGGTGTTACGTCAACCGATGCAAGAGCTGTCAGAAAGCTTGTTCTTGAATATTTTGAGGGCAAGGACGTTAAGATCGCAAGCATCAACATTATGGCAACTCATTCACACTCCGCTCTTGATACTCAGGGCGTAAGCACGGGATTCTTCACAAAGCTTGCCCTTGCAGGTGCTTATAACGTATTCGGTATCACAGCCTCCTATCCCGGACTTGAAAAGGCAGATGAATTCAAGGCTCACTTTATCAACGAGTCCGCTCTTGCTGTAATTGAAGCAATCGAAAATATGGAAGAGGGCGCTCTTTACTTTGACGCTGTTGACTGTTCAGCTTTTATCCGCGATAAGCGCGAGCTTATTTCAAGCGAGGATATTCCCGATACTGCTGTTTTATACTTTGTTCCCGCTTCGGGTGCGGCTGCAACCTATATTGCAGACATCAGCTGTCATCCTACCTCATTCTCCGCTTCCAACGGACTTGTAAGCTCTGACTATATCTGGCATCTTGATAACTATATCAAGGCTCAGACGGGCGCTAACTTTATGATGGTTGCAGGTGCTCTCGGTCAGCTTTCACGTGATATTGCCGTTGACGAAACAGGTCTTTCAGAGTGGGAGGCAAAGGGCGCATCCGCAAAGACTCTCGGTGAGGCATTTGCAAAGCTTATTCTTGCAGGCGATTATTCCGAGGAGCTTGCTCCCGTTCTTAACGTTAAGCACAGAGAGCTTTTCATCTCTCCCGAAAACAGCATTCTCACTCTTGCTTGTGAAATCAATCTTGTAAATAACCGCGTATTCACAGACGGAAACGAAGTATTTATGGCAACGGAAATGGGTTATATCGAATTCGGAAATCGTGTAGGCTTCGCTATGTTCCCCGGTGAATTATATCCCGAAACCTTCTGGGGCACAGAAATTACAAACAACACCAACTGGGACGGCACCGAGTGGCAGTATGACAGCCTTTTCGGCTCAGTTGAGGGCGTGGACGTTTACTGTATCTCCCTTGCAAACGATGAGATCGGCTACGTTCTTACCGATAATAACTTCGCATTTATGGGACATATCATCGGCGAGGAGATCGCTGACGAGGTTCTCTCCGTAGGTAAGCACATCGGCTCATTCCTTGTAGGCGAATATTTTGAGCTTCTTGATGAAATGAAATAATTTATATGAAGCAGAGCTGTAAAAGCGAGAGTTTTTGCGGCTCTGTTTTATTCCGTCCTCTCTTTTTTACATTTCGGACATACTTTTGATGTTGACTCTTATGTTTTGTTCATATATAATAAAAGTTAATAAAATAAACGGAGGAGATAAAAATGTACGACTTGTTTGTTAAGGTTCTTTCATTTTTCTCAGCATTTTTAATGTTATTTTTAAGCCCCGGCGGTCATATCGGCACGTCTGTCTATGATAGCTTCTGTCCCGATTTTATGGGTGAGACCGCTCAGGTAAATGAGCTTGATCCCATAGAGGTTCCTCAGCATCCCTACCTCGCAGCAGAGGGCACAAACGGTATGCACGGTAACTCATATAACACAGGCTCTTATAATTTTATGGGCCCCATCGGCATTGATCCCGTTGTAAATTCACGTTCAATGAACGTTTTCGGCGGTCTCGTTGCAACTCTTATGTTTGATTCTCAGGGAAGAATTATGTGCATCAGCGGTAACGTTGTTGGCTTCAGACTTCTTCTCCTTGATGCTGACACTCTTGAAATTCTCTGCGAAACAAGACTTCCTCAGCGTCCCTCAACAGTTGAGGCTATCAAGACCTTCAACTTCAGCGCTATTTCAAGTGATACCTCAGGCGGTGCTTACTGCCATCTTCTTGAGGGTGACAGACCTATCATCGGTAACTCCGACAATATCATTCAGATCTACTACGTAGACGAATCCTCAGGTAAGCCTGAATGGAAGGTTGAAAAGGAATGGGATATCAGCGATGAGCTTCCCGAGGGCTCCTATATCACGGACGCTATCCCCGACTTTGAGGGTAATATCTGGTTCGTAACACGTCCCGGTGAGGTAGGTTACGTTGATCCCGATACAGGTGACGTTCATATGATGACTCTCACAGGAGAGGAAATTCAGAATACTCTTGCTATCTGCGAGGACGGTATCTACATCGTTTCCGACTATGCTATGTATCGCTTTGAGATCGGTGCAGACGGAACTCCCGTATACACATGGAAAACATCTTATGACAGAGGTACAACCCTCAAGCCCGGTGCTATCAACCAGGGCTCAGGTACAACACCCACCCTTCTTGACGTTCCCTGCGAGGACGGCAGTGTAAGAAAGGTTGTTGCAATTACCGATAATGCTGATGAGCAGGTTCACGTTTGCATTTATGACCGTCTTACCGGTGAAGTAATTGCAGAGGTTCCCGTATTCACACCCGGCAAGAGCGTAAGCGAAAACAGCCTTATTGCTCACGGCAGATCCTTTATTGTTGAAAACAACTATTCAGAGTCCGGCTCAGGCTTCCTTGTAAACGATCCCACAAGTGAGCCCGGTGTTGTAAGAATTGATCTTAATGCAGATTGCACAGATGCATATATTGCCTGGGAAAGCGGCGAAGCATCCTGTACGGTTGTTCCCAAGCTTTCAACAAAGAACGGTCTTGTTTACCTCTACACAAGAGAGTACGGTAACGGTATCCCCGACAGTGCGGTAGCATGGTATTTCACCGCTATTGATTTTGAGACCGGCGAAACCGTATTCAAGGTATTCACAGGCTGCGGCAAGAACTGGAATAACTCCTACGGCCCCATCACCATCGGCCCCAACGGTAAGGCATACGTCGGCGTATTCAACGGCCTTATCTCAATCTCCGATTCAACTGCAGAATAAGAATTCCCATAACAGCAAATAAACAGCAAAGCGACCGGGGGGGGGGGGTTTCCTCCTCCCGGGGGCTTTTTTTTTGTTATTTTTTTTT
>JAZOOE010000148.1:0-1346 GCA_045654865.1 Acutalibacteraceae bacterium
CTCTGTCGTCGCCGCCAAGATCTATGATATAAAATCTGTCCTTATCATCGATAACGGAATACATTTCCTGCGGAATTGCGGGAATGTCAACGTTTGAATTGGCATATTCAGAGGAAATCAGCTTTATTCCTGCTTTATTCAATCTGTCCAGCGAATCCTTTGTTCTGAAATAGGGATTGACGATGTCAAGGTCAGCAATAACGGTATCCATTCCCCGACTTTTCATATCAAGCGCCATATTTACAGCAATATTGGTTTTACCTGAGCCGTAATGTCCGGCTATAATAGTAATTCTTTTCATAATTTAATTAATTTTCCTGAATTTTATTTTCAGCTGCCGCAAAAAGCGATAAAGCCGAAACACCTGAAAGCCTTAATTCATACGTTAAGGCTTTCAAGAATTATATTTTATCACTGATGATCAGGCGGTTTCTATTGAATCTGCCTTCTGAAGACCGAACTTCTTAACGGCATCCTCTCTCATTTTATATTTAAGAATCTTTCCCGCCGCATTCATGGGGAAGGCATCCATAAAGTCAACGTATTTGGGCACCTTATGCTTTGCCATATTGGCTCGTACATAGTCCTTCATTTCCTCAATAGTCATGCTTTCACCCTCCTTGAGGATAACACACGCCATTATCTCCTCACCCATTGCTTCATCAGGAACACCGATAACCTGAACGTCACTGACCTTGGGATGAGTGTAAATAAACTCCTCTATCTCCTTGGGATAAATATTTTCACCGCCGCGGATGATCATATCCTTGAGACGTCCCGTAATTCTGTAATTGCCCTCGGGGGTACGGCAGGCAAGGTCACCTGTATGGAGCCAGCCGTCCTTGTCAATTGCAGAAGCTGTTGCTTTGGGCATTTTGTAATAACCCTTCATTATGTTATAGCCACGGGCTACGAATTCACCCGTTACGTTATCGGGACATTCCTCACCCGTTTCGGGATCAACTATTTTACATTCTATTTCGGGAAGCGCTCTTCCGACGGTAGAAACACGCACCTCAAGTGAATCATCCGTACTGCTCATAGTACAGCCGGGGGAAGCCTCGGTCTGACCGTAAACAATAGTGATCTGCTTCATATTCATTTTATCAACAACGTCCTGCATAACGCTTATGGGACAGGGAGAGCCTGCCATAATACCCGTTCTCATGTGAGAGAAGTCCGTTTTCGGAAAATCATCGTGACCGAGAAGCGCAATAAACATTGTGGGAACACCGTGAAAAGCAGTAATCTTCTCATTATTGATACAAGCAAGAGCAGGCTTGGGTGAGAAATAGGGCAAGGGCATTATTGTTGCACCGTGCGTCATCGATGCTGTCATAGCAAGC
>JAZOOE010000149.1:0-5160 GCA_045654865.1 Acutalibacteraceae bacterium
TACTCGTTACCTTAATTCTTTACAGAAAAGCTAATGATATGAGAGCAGAAATCATATTAATACCATGTTTGTAATATGCAGCAGATTCAACTTGCTCAAACATACTATTTAAGTAATGTTTCCATAAATTATTATACACACATACTATTACAAACTGCTTACAAACAAAGGTAAATATAAACTATATTTTTATGAAATTTTAAAATTATTTCTTAATTAATTAAAAAGCATCCGCGCATTAATCCCGGATGCTTTTAATGTAACTCTCTGTTCAGTTATCAGTAGTCTTTTTGCGCTTAATTACCGCCATAACACATAAACCGAAGCATGTACCAAGAGCTCCGCTTATTGCCATTGCTCCATACTTTGCATAGATTGCACTAATATCTTTATTTAAGGAGGCAATACGAGCGTTAAGATTAATTCAAAACTCAGAATACCAAGGTATCAACGTTATCTATTGCATTTATAAGCTGATTTTTATAATATTCGATCCCCTCGCTGTCAGCGTTTCGTCTGAGTCCGCGACGAAGAAGTCTCATATATCCGATAACCTTAGCTTTATTTTCAACATCAATTATATCAGCTTCATTGTCGGAGCCAATATATCTTGCAACAGAAAGTCTCCAGAAGCGCTTAGCGGTTTCATAATCAAAACCGAAGAAATTCTCAGCACCGACTCTGTCAAACTCACCAAAGCCAACATATGCATTAAATGTTGAGCCGAGCTCAAGAACAGGATGTCCTACAGCAAGCGTATCCATATCGATAAGTATAGGCTCACCGTTCTGAACCATAACGTTATTTGTATGATAATCTCCGTGAATTATGTAATTGCTGTCAGGAATTCCATTTACAAGCTCGCGCATCTTCTGTGCATGTGCACCATCAAGATACTCTGCAAGAAAATCGACCCATTCGAGCACCCATTTTTTGAAATCGGGAAGGTCTCCCTCCTTAGTTTCAATGGAATGAACCTCTTTTATTGCGTCAACAAAATATGCAACGCTCTGTGAAAGCTCCTCAGTATTTGCTCTGATGAGCTTTGTGATCGATGTAGCATTAAGAAGCTCCGTAAGGCTTCCGTAGCCATCACCGATACGAACAATGCCGTAAGGTATTGCTGTATTAACTCCGAGTACAAAAGCTCTTCTTGAATTTTCACGCTCCTGCATAATCTCGGGAAGAGCATCTCTGTTGAAATACTGCTTAACAATCGTTTCACTATCATAACGATAAACTGCACCATTTGCACCCTTAGCAATATATTCACAACCTTCAATGCTGATACGAGGATAGTTCTTTTCGATTGTAATCATATCACTGAAGCCTGTCATTTCAAAAATATCATATACGTCGGGAGATGCATTTATAACAGCAAGCTTGGGCTCTTCCTTTCTGAGACGAAGAATTATTCTGAGTCCCGCACTTGAAATATACTCAAGTGTATCTGCATCAAGAACGGTATGATATTCCTTATGTGCAAGTCTTATTTCATTTATCCCTGCTTCAACCTCAGCGGCATTCGCAGCATCAATTCTGCCGTCCAGATTAATGTATAAAATATCCTTATCTGTTCTGAATTCAATTTTGTTCATTTGATTTATTCCTTCCAAACACAATTTTTACAAGCTCATTATATTCCTGCCAGGCCGTATATTTAGAAAGCGATGACGTAAGCTCTGCAATAGTACTATAATACCATTCCTGCTGTGTGGGCTCCTTCTGATTGAAGGTCTGCCACATAGCCTCACCCTCTCTCTTCCAAATCCGGTAAAATGATCTCATATTAGCAAGCTTATCCCCGAGCCACAGTATGAGAACGTCTGTATCGCCGCAATTTTTGAGAACCATCAGAGATTCTTCTTTTCTGATCCTCCACGTGCTTTCCGGGGGTAAATCAATACGCTTATCCTCAGTTTCGGATTCAACGAGACGTCTTACTCTTTCACCGAAGTTATTTTCAATATCTTCGATAGTAATCGAGGTATCCTCAACAACGTCATGAAGCACAGCCGCACATATCACGTCCTTATCGGAGGTCATTGTACCAACTATAGTTGCAGCCTCAAGAGGATGTAAAATATAGGGTGTTTTATCTTTTTTTCTGTCCATACCGTCGTGAGCCTCGGCGGCAAAAATTATAGCCTTAGTAACTTTATCCATCATCTGATCACCAAGATATCGGCAAAGCCGGTCATTTCAAAAATATCCATAACGGGAGCGCTGACATTGATAAGCTCCATGCTTCCCTGAATATTCATTTTTTTCTGTGCAGTAAGAAGAACTCTCAATCCTGCGCTTGAAATATAATCCACACCGGAAAAATCGAGTACAAGATTTTTAAGAGAACTACCCTGCTCATTTATAGCACTTTCCAGCTCAGGGGCAGTAATTGTATCAAGTCTGCCTTCAACTTTAAAAGTTGAGGTGCCGTTTTCTTTATTAATCACAATATTCATCATCAAAACTCCCTTATATTTTTTTTGTCATAGTAAGAACATTTTTACCATCGTTATAGCTATAAGAGATCGTATCCATCGTCTTTTTGGTAATGAAAATACCAAGTCCGCCAACCTCTCTGTCTTCTGCAGAAAGCGTGATATCGGGATCGGTTTTTTGAAGAGGATCAAATGGTATTCCCTCATCAGTTACAACGAGAGTCATAACTCTTTCATTCTTGTCAAAGCTAAAGGAAAGAACAGCCGTACCCGTTTCATCTTTGTAGGCATAGTTAGCTATATTAACGAATATTTCCTCAACCGCAACGCAAATGGGCATTACATTCTTCATAAGACAATCATAGCTCAAAAGACATTCCTCAGTAAAGGAAATAACTTCACCGAGAACGTCATTATTAGCGGTAAAAACTTTCTCTTTAACCGAAGCGGTTTCAGTATTTTTATAGTCAAAAATCAGCATTGTAATGTCATCGAACTGAGGTGCTTCACCTGCAAAAAGATCAATATAATTCTTAAGTCCGGTAAGAAGCGACTCGGGATCAAGAAGCTTATTCTCTTCGACAAAGGAAAGCAATCTGCTTTCGCCGTAAAGCTCATAACTTACATTGGTAGCCTCTGTTACACCATCAGTGTAAAGGAATATTCTGTCACCTATTTTAAGAGTCAATTCATTTAATCGGTATCGCATACCATCCATTCCGGCAAGAACAAAACCGCTTCGGCTTTTCAGATATTCACATTTTCCATCAGAATGAACCAATATCGGAGGATTATGTCCGGCATTTGCGAAGGAAAGCACACCCGTTGAAAGGTCAATTTTCCCCATCCATGCTGTAACAAACATTCCGGATTCGTTATTTTCGCACAGCTTTTCATTTGCAGCTGTAAAAATTTCATCAACAGAAAGACCTCTTTCTGCAAGATCTTTAATTATTGTTTTTGCTGTCATCATGAACATAGCCGCAGGTATCCCCTTACCCGAGACGTCTGCCACAAGGAAAAATACGGTATTTTCATCAAGAGCATAGAAGTCATAAAAATCTCCGCCAACTTCTTTTGCAGCGATCATTTTAGCAAAGACAGCATAATTTTCTTCATCGGGAAATCTTGAGGGTAACGCCGAGATCTGAATTTGCTTTGCATATTCCAGCTCTTTATCAATTCTTGCCGCCGCTTCTCCTATGTAACGTTTAAGTGTAGCAACAGTTGAATTAATATCGTCTGAAAGTGAAGAAAACTCAGCGTTAGAGCGTACATTAACCTCTACGTTGAGGTTACCTCCTGTAATTTCCGAAAGTGTGTTGTTTATTTTTTGAAGATTGTTAATTATAACATTTTTAATCAGGAAATAAATAAATACAAATAGAGCCGCAAATATAAGTATCAGCATAAATACGCTTGTATAAAGTGAAGCATCTCTCATAAGCATAGCCTCAGATGAAGGCATTGCGGCTATAATACAGTACCCCTCAACAAAAGAGAAAACATATATATATTCTTCACTGAAATCAGTTTCATTGTTAATAATTGTTGTTTCATAAAGCTGTGTCGCCATTTTTCCCTGAAGCATTATTTCATCAGGTATTATTCCGATGGAAGAAATATGCTTTCCGTTTCTCGAGGTATTTGTTACGAGATTGAGATTCTCATCACATACAGCAACAAAGCCCGAGCTTCCGACGTGCCGATTTTTAGTTACGTCAATTACAAAATCATCAAGAATCTCATGAAATTGATCAGCATCATAACCAACTTGTATAAATCCGCCGTCGCTAAGTCTGACACCGGCATATTTCCTCATAGTTACACCGTCATACCCCATAGGACTATACATTTGCACAAATTCGGTTTTTTCATTTACAAGCACCATAAAAGCTTGGGATTGCTCTGTGCTGTTCATATCAAAGGTACCTATATGATTCGGTTCTGTAGAATTAATAATAATACCTTCGACGGATACTATATTAATTTCAGTAACGTTGTATTTTATCGCAAGATCATTAAGATCAATAGCTTTATCTGCTTCATATTCAGCACGTATTTCTTTGGTTAATCTTAATAGACTTTCATCTGATTTTCCTCTTACGTCTGATATAACGTCGGTCATCGCAGAGGTAAAAACCTCACGAGTTTCAATTTTCGCCATACCACTCTGGAGAAAATAAGCAAAGGTACTTGTTATAATACAAGCTATTACAATAAGAACGAGCAGATTCCTCTGAAACGTCTGAGATATGCGCTCATTTTTTTTACCGGACTTTCTTTCATCACGATTAAATAAAGATAAAATAATCAACGAAACACCGACAGCTGCCGAGTTTCCGATTATCATCGGAATTGTGGCACCCTTAACGAACTCAAAAGCATAAGCTGAATCATTCATATTAGTGAAGAAAATCATCAGCATATGAAGAACCTCACAAACTACGGTTATAAATACACCATAGCTCCAGGTTGGTCTTTTATTATCAAACATAAAGCGTCGGAGCACCGCAGCAATTAAGCCGGCAAGAATAGTTGAAACGGTACACGCTATACGTGTATATTCTCCCCCGCCCCAGAACACGGAAAAGAATCTATAAAGTCCGCCAATTACACCTGAAATAACACCGGCAGGTGCTCCGAATATAAGTCCTGCGCAAAGAGGAGCCGCATCTCGTACGTTAGCAACAGTACCGAGAAATTCAACTCCGAATCC
>JAZOOE010000150.1:0-2716 GCA_045654865.1 Acutalibacteraceae bacterium
CATATCCGTCAAAGGGTGCATGTTCCCAATCATCGTAAGTACCTTCGGATATAGGGACAACATCCTGATGGGAAAGCAAGGCAATAGGATCAAGAGATGAATCACTGCCCTTCCAACGGTAAAGCAAGGGCCCCTTTCCCACATCTATCATTTCAAGCTTTTCATGAATCAAAGGGTATCTTTCCTTCAAAAACTCTGCAAATTCCTCGAACACAGCCCAATTTGTCTCTTCAGGAATTTTGCTTGCAATCGTAGGTATTTTTATGGCATCGGAAAGGTTTTTTCTGAATCGATCAAGATCGACTGCTTCGTCTGTAAGGGATTCGCCGTTGACCTTCTGAGGCTTGAAAAAGAATGCCTTAACAGGAACTACAGCAAGTGCGGCGCTAAGTCCCAGCAACATAGAATATTTAACTTTTGAATCCATAATTTATCCTCTTCTTTCATTTTGTTTTGCTTTAATTTTCTTTCGTCTGTTCAACTGCTTATTTCTATATGAAATGATTGCCAGAGGGATCACAGCGGCAAGAATTACCAATACGATAATTATAAAAACGGGACTTTTAATAATATTTAACAGCTTATTTCCAATAAACTTTGAAGGACTCAACTCGACGTCAAATGCAGCAACAAGATCTACCTCAGCAACAGTGGCGCCTGCATATTTAATTTCAGCGCGACCAAGAACCTGACCTTTTTTTACGGGTGCATCTACATGTTCACGCGTCAGCTCACTGATAGGCTCAATAAGCACACTTTGAGCATTTACTCCTGACGGCACAAGAGCACTGACGTTTTCAGCAGGAACAAGACTGACGTAATCATAATCATCTGAAAGATTAACCTTGACTTCACCAACATAAGTTGATGTATTGGCTACTAACCTGAGCTTTATATTATTAAACGCCCAATCATACAAAATTTTTGACTCAAAAAATGAATTATTTTCAATTACCTCATCATTATCAACGTCAGCCATCGGTGCATCCAGAACGACACAAATATAAGCATAACCATCTTGTGAAGCAACTGAAACACAATTACACGAACCGCTTTGTGTGTATCCTGATTTTCCGGCTCTTACTGATTTGACATAATAATCACTGATACCCGAATTAATAAGATAATTAGTATTTTTAAGCCATCTTGTTTCCTTGTACTTGTTAGTTGCAGGCATTTCGTATAAAAATGTGGATGCGATTTCTTCAAAGACGGGATTTTTCATACAATATTTAAAAATTGCAGCAACTTCTCTTGCCGTAGAATACTGATTTGTGTGGTTGTAGCCTCCGGGATTTGAAAAGGACGTTGAAGAAAGACCGAGACGGGCAGCAAAATCATTCATTAAAACAACGAAATTATCTATCGTACCGGAAACGTGTTCCGCAAGCACAGCTGCGGCATCATTTGCATTATAAACGAGAAGACAATATAAAAGCTCTTCTATGGATATTGTTTCGCCAACAAGAATACCTGCGGTAGTCACACCTAAATTCTCGACACTTCTGATTGCAGTACCTGAAGCTGTTACCTTTTCTGAAAGATCGGGACAATTTTCCAAAACAAGAATAGCAGTTACAACTTTAACTATCTCGCCGATATCACATTTTTCTTCAGAACGACAATCATAAATAACATATTCATTATCATCAGCACTTACCATATAAGCAATTTTTGATTGCAAATTTTTATCAATCGTAAAAACAGCAGAGGAAAAAACAATACTGTTAAAAATCAAAAGGACAGATAAAAATAAAATAATAATTTTTTTCATAGACAACACCGACTTCTTGATGTATTATATTAAGTAGAAAATATTGCGGAGGATTTACAATGATATACATTACCGGAGACACTCACGGCGATACCGACAGACTCAGCAAAACCGCATTAAGTATGCTCAGTTCTAAGGATACTTTAATCATATGCGGAGATTTTGGATATATATGGAATGACGATACCAAGGAAAAGCAATTTCTTAACAGACTTGAAAAAAGAAAATATAACATTTGCTTTATTGACGGTATTTACGAAAATTTTGACATATTGAACGAATATCCCGTTGCAATATGGAACGGCGGAAGAGTTCATAAAATACGTCCTAATGTTTTTCATCTTATGCGTGGTCAGATTTACGAGATTGAAAACAAAAGGATCTTCACAATGGGCGGTGGTGAACAGCCTGAGTATGATTTTCAGGAATCGGATGATTCCGTTATAAAAAAAGAAATACCTACTGCACAGGAAATGCTCAACGGTGTTACAAACCTCGAAAAGCACGGCTTTAAGGTAGATTATATAATCACTCACGAACCGCCCGCCAAAATACGTGATTTTTTACGTATGTCTGAAAATAAAAATCTGCGTGTAACTGCCCTCGGTGCTTATTTTGATGAGTTGTCTCAGCAAACAGAGTACAAAAGATGGTTTTTCGGAAATATGCATGAGGATAAATTCATTACCGACAAATACGCCTCTCTGTTCACAAAAATCGTTGCAATTGACAATATCAGATAAATAGTTATTCAGACAGAGCGCACAGCGCCAATCGTGCTTCTTCAACGGTAAATCCACCGGGAGTCCGATCAAAATTCTTTATATTACTGTTCCATCTCAAAGAAATTTTATCTGATTCATCGGAAGATATACTCAGTTTGACGTTTGTCAGCCTTTTTACACAAGATAAAAGCTGTTCTTCTTCACAATGCATTACTTT
>JAZOOE010000151.1:0-16088 GCA_045654865.1 Acutalibacteraceae bacterium
ACATCGGCCTCTACCCAGAATAGTGCTGCGGTTTTTACCGCTGAAAGACCTGATGAACTTATTACAAGCTTTGCTGTTGTATCGGACATACACGTAGAAACAAACAATCCCGTCAGCTATCAGAATCTCAACGATGTTTTATATGGTATCAAAGCAGGTGAACATATAGATACTGTCGTTTATACAGGTGATAATGTTATGAACGGTCAATTCCTTGAGGACTTTTTCTTCTATTCTGCTATCAGCTCAGTGAAGCCTGCTGAGAATAATATTGTTCTTGCGGGTAATCACGATCTCGGAAACGGTGAAGGTGATTATAATTCTCTTAGAGAGAAATACGTGTTCAATAACGCAGTTTATCTCGGAAATAATATAAAAAATGACTATTATTACAGAGTAATAAACGGATGCTATATGATCGTTCTTAATTCAGAGGATCCATTAACATCGGATTTCCGTATGAGTGAGGAACAGTTTGAATGGCTTGAAGGTGTGTTGCAAGAAGCAAGAGCGGATGATGCCCGCATATTTGTATTTAATCATTTTCCTGTTCGTTATCTTAAGGACAATGATCCTGCAAGACTTGGCAATCTGTTAAAGGAATACGGTGTAGAGCTTTTTGTGCACGGACATATTCATAATGATTTAGGTGCGGATAATTTCTATAGCTCTTACGGAGTAAATTGCATAAATCTTCCTCGTATTACCGAGACTACAGATTATGAGGCAGGCGACGGAATTGTGGTAGAGGTTTATGAGGATGAAATTGTTGTAAGAAGCCGTAATTTTATAACAGGCGAGTGGATAGATGATCTCAGATATACATACTGATATTTAATTGATTCAGTAACATAATCACCGATAATTGTCGTTGAGCAATTGTCGGTGATCAATTTTTTCAGATGTTTAAAAAGTTGAATTTTATTAGAATTTATGTTATTCTGTAAAAAAATGTCAGCGGTGATAAAATGAAAAGCATAATATCGTTATTTCTTATAATTGCAATGATGCTTTCCTGTGCTTCTTGTTCGAAAACAGACAATGCATCTGATAGAAAAGAGAAGAACTCGGTATATTCCGAATACGAGCTTACAATCGATCAAGCAGACTTTCTTGAAATGTTTATCGATGAGGAAACGGCGTGGATAGCTTCGTTGCAGCTTGATAACGGCGCGATTCCGATGACTACAGCGGATAACGGAAAGTTAACTGTTAATCCTTATTTTGCAGATATTTCTGCTTTGGCTTTACTTGACAGACCGGAGAAATATTCCGACAATGTTAAGAAATATATGGATTGGCATTTTGATCATCTTAATTCATCTGATAATGATCACAACGGACTTGACGGTACGATCTATGATTATACTGTTACAGTAGTTAATAGGCTTGTCGTTAATGAAGAAATCACCGTTAAGGACGGAAAAAAATCGTACGACTCAACTGATTCGTATGCCGCAACGTTTCTTTTACTTTTGGATAAGTATTATACAACTACAGGTGACGAGGATTATATTACGGAAAATGCTGATGATATAATTCGGATAGCAGAGGTTATTATGGCAACAATGAACAAAGGCTTGACCTATGCTAAGCCCGATTATGAGGTTAAATATCTTATGGACAATTGTGAGGTGTATGACGGTTTACGTGCCGTAATAAATCTGTTTGATAATGTTATATTTAAGGATAATACGGAACAATTGACGTATAAGAAATTTAAATATGCTTACGAGAGGGTAGAGCAGAGCATTGAGCAAAAACTATGGAACGCCGATGCGGGATATTATCATTCCGCAATTCTCGCTGACGGGGATCCTGCTTATAAATTTTCGTGGCAGGAATTTTATCCCTCTGCCGCTGCACAGCTTTTTCCGGTCGTGCACAATTGTATAGATGCTGACAGTATTCGAGCGGTTTCTCTTTATCATAGCTTTTGTGAAAATTATAATTGGCAGGATCTGGAAATTCCCTCTGATTTCTGTTGGGCCGTGATCGCTATGGCGGCCGCAAAGATGAATGACACCGTCAGCGTTCTCTCGTATATAAATTCATATCAGCAATATGCTGCCGAACGCCAATATCCGCTTTATAATGCTGATGCTGCGAGAGCGTCAATGGCTGCGGCGATTTTGTTGAATAAATAGCGTGTAAATAAATACAACTCTGTTCAGGGGTTGTATTTTTTGTTGACATTCGCACTTATTGTGATATTATAATTTTATAATATTTATAGAGGTTCTATATGGAAATTTTTACTTATTTTATGATTGCGGTTGCCGCAATATCAGCAATAGACAGAATTTTGGGTAATAAAATCGGCCTTGGAGAAGAGCTTGAAAAATCTGTTTCAATGATTGCTCCTCTTGCTTTGTCTATGGCGGGAATAATCATTCTTGCACCGTCTATTTCGCATCTTTTACAGGGTGTTTCTGTGTATTTTCCTGAGTTCTTGGATTTTTCAATTATTCCGTCTTTGATTTTTGCTAATGATATGGGAGGAGCTCATCTGGCAAAAGACCTTTCTGCTAATGAAAATATCGGATATTTTAACGGTCTCGTAACCGCATCTATGATGGGTGCCACTGTCTCTTTTACTATCCCGTTTTCTATTCAGGTTACAAAAAAAGAAAATCACAGCGATATTTTCTTTGGAATCCTGTGCGGTATGATAACTATACCTGTCGGTCTTGTTGTAGGTGGATTGATATGCAAAATCCCCATAATGCAATTGATTATTAACTTTATTCCATTGCTGATACTTGTTGGTGTAATCGCTCTCGGCATAATCAGATTCGAAAAAGCGACGATTAAGCTTTTTGGTGTTGTAGCCTGGATTCTTAAGGCTGTTATAACAGTGGGGTTGATTCTGGGAATTATAGAATATCTTACGGGTAAGGCTTTGGTTCCTTATATGAATAACCTTAATAACGCGATGGATATTATTATAAACATTATGTGTATTATGGCAGGTGCGCTTCCGTTGTTTTTTATTCTGAAGAAAGTGTTAAAACCTGTGCTCAGAAGCTTTGGTGCAAAACTTGATATTAACGAAACATCGGCGTTTGGTCTTCTTACAACTGTCGGTACGTCTGTTCCTACCTATGAGATGATGGATAAGATGGATAAGAAGGGTATCGTGCTTAATTCAGCGTTCTCTGTTGCGGCATCATTTACTTTTGTAGATCATCTTGCTTTTACAGTTTCTTTTAATGAAGAGTATATCTTGCCTATGATTGTATCAAAGCTTATTTCAGGTGTTGCAGCATTGCTTCTTGCAAATTTACTGTATAAACGCAAAGCTAAATCCGAAAGGGGAGTTTGATTTGAAATTTAAAGAAAATCATATACATATAGGTTTGGATAAGCCTTTTTCTGTTCTCCATGCAAGCGATACCCATATATCGTTTGCTGATGACAGAGATGACAATAGAAAGCTTAATCTTTCACAGCACAGAACGGAAAGATTCGGTAATGCTTATGGAAATTTAGAGTTTATAAAGGATAAAGCAATTTTTGAAAATAAAACTGTAATTTATACAGGAGATATGATTGATTTTGTGTCTGAGCTTAATTTGGAATATGTCAGGAAATTCACGGATGCAGTTGATTGCTTTATGGCGGCAGGAAATCATGAGTTCAGCCTTTATCTCGGAGAAGAAAAGGAGGATGCAGCTTACAGAAATAAAAGCCTTTCAAGGGTTCAGGCAGTTTTCAAAAATAATATAAGATTTTCTTCCAGAGTGATAAATGACGTTATATTTGTTGCGCTTGATAATTCATATTATCTTATAGATGATGAACAATTTGATTTTCTGAAAAAAGAATGTGAAAAAGGCTTGCCTGTAGTTCTATGTATGCACACGCCCTTATATACACGTGAGTTTTATGATTATTCAAGGGCGGGAGAGCCGATACCCGCTTATCTTATGGCAGTTCCCGAGGAACTTATGGCAGATTATTCTCGCGACAGATACGAGCAACAAAAAGCTGACGGAATCACATACAGGGTATATGATTATATTGTCAATTGCGATGCAATAAAAGCATTGATAACCGGCCATATTCATAAGGATTTTGAAGGCTTTGTTAATAACAAAATACAAATTGCGACGGATATTGCAACTTTAAGAGAAATATATTTTGATTGAGGTTTTTATGAATACGTTTTCTCATCTCCGCATAGAGGGTTTTTCGGATTGTCATATTCAAGGTATTGCGATTGATACAAAAAGAGAATATATTTATCATTCGTTTACAACAAGCTTGTTGAAAACAGATCTTAAAGGAAATGTTATCGGAAGTGTCAAAGGGATAATCGGACATCTCGGATGTCTTGCTCTTAATCCTGCGAACGGACGGGTTTATGCTTCGCTCGAGTATAATGATGATGCAATAGGAACGGGAATACTTGAAAAGCTTAACCGAAAGGATGTTTTGCCTAATTCCTTTTATATTGCTGTTTTTGACGTTGATAAAATTACCCGTCCTGATATGGATGCAGAAAAAGACGGAATTATGAAAGCTGTATATCTTAAAGAGGTAGTTAATGATTATAACGCCAAGGGCCACAAGTACGGTTGCAGCGGTATTGACGGCGTAACATTTGCTCCGAAGCCGGGCAAAGATTCAATTGATTCCCTTTACGTTGCTTACGGTGTTTACGGTGATACAAAACGACGCGATAATGATCATCAGATCATTTTAAGATATAATATTGATTCTTTTGTAAATTATGAAGCACCTATTAATCAGAATAATTTGCATACAAGCGGTCCTGTTTCCGCTGATGACAGATATTATGTATATACCGGTAATACAACCTACGGAATTCAAAATTTGGAATACGTAAAAGAAAATAAATGTCTGCTTGCCGCTGTTTATCGGGGCAAAAAACTCAGATTCCCTAATTATCTTATGTATGCAGTTGATATATCAACTGATGCCGAATATGTAAAATTGAAGGGTATTAATGAAATCGGAAAGCTTCTTCCGTTAAAGAAACTTGATTTTTTTAAGAGCAGAGGACGCATCAGCGGCTGTAACTTTCCTTACGGCAGTACAGGCCTGATTTCTCTTGGGGATAACAAATTTTTGTTTTCTGAAGAATTTAGCAGCGAAAACGGCCACGGTACGGACATATATTCTTATATGCTTTATAAAGAAAAAGGTTTTATAAAAGAAGAAATTTTGCTATAAAATAAAATTAATATTGACAACCCCAAAAAAATTGTGTATAATTCACAGCGTAATAATTTTGGGGGCGTAGCTCAGCTGGGAGAGCGCTTGAATGGCATTCAAGAGGTCAAGAGTTCGATCCTCTCCGTCTCCACCAAAAAAAGAAGCAAGTCATCGACTTGCTTCTTTTTTTTGTCGGTATGGTTCAGGCTTTTTTTCTTATATTGAATGTGACTTTATAAAATTATGTAGATTTGCGGAAGGCTTTGTGGTAATATAAAGCAAATGGTGGTGAAAAAATGAACTCAACGAAGAAAAATATCAGAAACATCGTGATTGTTGCGGTGCTGATGATTACTGCATATGTGTGCAGAACTATAATTTTTTCTACTGAAGATATGTTTCTTGCGGCTCTTCTTACGATAGTCCGTAACGTTATTCATATATCAATTGTTGCGGTGTGGACGGTTTCCATATATATGCGCGTTGTAAGCAAGCAGATAAGGAATATGCTTATAGCCGTAGGTGTTCTTATGGTAGCCTGGCTTGTTGTGAGAACCTGCAAATGGGAGTTTATTTACACTACCGACACCCTCACAAGATATCTCTGGTATGCCTTTTATATTCCTATGATTCTGATTCCGCTGTTGGGTGTTTTCATTACAATGCACATAGGAAAGCCCGATAATTACACACTACCTTCAAAATATAAGCTTTTCTTTATCCCTGCAGCGGCGGTAATATTACTCGTTTTCACAAACGACTGGCACAGACTTGTTTTTGATTTTCCTGACGGAATTTATTATTTCAACGACAGCTATACCCATAATATTCTTTTCTTTGTTCCTGTAGGCTGGTTTACAGTGCTCGGCTTTTATTTCGGACTGAAGCTGTTTCTCAAGAGCCGTGTGCCGGGCAGCCGTTCCTTTCAGAAGATGCATATTGTCATTTTCGGCGGAGCCGTTGTTTTCTGGATTATTTATGCACTGGGACTTATCGATGCCGACCTTACGGCAGTTGACTGTACGCTTATAACCCTTCTTCTTGAAAGCGCAATTCAGAGCGGTCTTATAAGAACGAATACCAATTACAAGACGCTTTTTGAGATTTCAAGCGTTACTGCACAGATTGTTGACAGTGATTTCAATTCCGTGGTTCGTTCCTCGCAGGCTGAGGATTTTACGAAGGACGTTATGAGAAATGCGTCGGCTGCACCCCAGAATCTCGGTGATTATATTCTTAACTGTGACACAATAACGGGTGGCTTTGTTTACTGGCAGGATGATATAAAGCATATAAGTGAGCTTATTGAAACTTTGCAGGAAACGCAGACTCAGCTCAGTGAAAATAATTTCCTTTTGCAGGCAGAGCTTGAATTAAAGGAAAATCAGGCAAAAACCGAGGAGCAAAGCAGACTTTTCAGCCGTCTTATTTTTGAAATTTCTCCTCAGCTTGAAAGGGCAAAGGAGATTATTGCGCAGGCATCTGCAGATAAAAAGAACAGAAAAATGCTTCTTGCCCGTCTTTCCGTTATCGGTGCATACATAAAAAGGCGAGGAAATCTTTTCATTATTTCCGAGGATAAAAATAACATCAGCTCAAGGGAAATTAAGCTTTGTATAAACGAATCCTTGAGTAATCTTCAGCTTCTCGGCATTGATACTTCCTTTGTGTTTTCTCTGCCCGAGGAGATAAGCGTTGCTTCTGCTCTGAAGCTTTACGACGTGTTCGAATATTTTACGGAAAAGCTTACTGATGAAATTCAGGCAGTGCTTGTGAAAATTTCACCTGCCGATAGCGGAATATCCCTTCGTATGATGATAGGTGCAGAGCATTCGGATATTTCTGTTGATACAGAAAGCACTGTTCTCAACGGCACGCTTACCCGTATCGACTGCAGTGACGGGGACATCGTTATTGACGTGCTTGTGAAAAAGGAGCAAACGTGATATGATTCCTTTTATAGAGCTTCATACCTACGTGAGAGCATTTTTCCTTACAATGCTTTTCGTAACCCTCTGCTCTTCGGTTTGTCTGTCCTTCTGGGGCTTTTCACAGAAGCCGCTTTTTGCCAAAGCTTTAACTCCTCTTTGCGGTATGGGTGCATTTATTCTGCTTTTGCCCTTATCCGCTTTTCTGGTGGTTGAAAGAAACGATATACCCATTGTCGGTAATCCGTTTTACGATACGATTATTTCACTTCCTGCTCACAGTGTGATTGCGGCAAGCGTGGGGCTGTTTGCTGTAATGCTCATTATTTTCGCATTTTATTACAGAAGAATGCGAAAGGGAATTTCACCCTTCTCTGTCAAGGAAAGTGTTGATAAGCTTAAAACGGGTATCTGCTTTTCCTCTAAAAACGGAATGATAAAGCTTATCAATCACAAGATGGATGAGCTTGGAAGAATCATAACGGGAAAAGAAGTGAGCAATGCTCTTGAGTTTATTGCTTCTCTTAAAAACGGAAGCTTTCAGCCCGGAGTTGAGCTTGTGACCGCTGATGAAAATATTCTTGTCAGATTGCCCGATTTAAGCGTGTGGTCATTTTCGGTCAAGGAAATGAACTCAATGTACGAGATAACTGCTGCTGATGCTACGGATTTATACCGTGTAACAGAGGAGCTTAAAATTTCCAACAGCGAGCTTGAGGCAATGAACGAAAGACTTCAGCAATACGGCAAAAATGTTGATGCGCTTACAAAATCCCGGGAAAGACTTGAAACCAAGTACCGTATTCACGGAGAACTCGGAAAGGCCCTTCTTGCCACACGTCTTTATCTTCAGAATAACGACGGCAGCTCAGATGAAATTATAAATATCTGGAAGCGAAACATAACTGTTCTCGGTGTTGAAAATGACGTTGCGACAGAGTACGATGCACTCAAAAGTTTGTTTTCAGCCGCAGAAGCGGTGGGAATCACTATTGATATGACAGGTGAAATCCCCGAAAAGGAAAGGGCTCGAAAGCTCTTTATCGAGGCTACTGCCGAAGCACTTACAAATGCGGTGCGCCACGCCGATGCAAAGCTGTTTACAGTAAAATTCTACAGTGACCTTTTCAGTTATTCCGCCTCATTTTCCAATTCCATTGAAAATATTTCCGGTGAAATCAGTGAGGGCGGAGGTCTTTCCTCTATAAGAAAAAAGACCGAGCAGGCAGGCGGAAGAATGTCTGTTACAACAAGCCCCGAATTTACTCTTACAATAACATTACCTAAATAAAAGGAAGATTTTTATGATTAACGTTCTCATAGTTGAAGACGACCGTATGGCGAGTAAGCTTCTTGAAATGTTTCTTCAGGACAGTAAAATCTATGAGGTTGCGGCAACCGTGGAAAGTGCCTCAATGGCGGAGCTTTTCTGCAGTAAGGGTATGTGTGAGCTTATCCTGATGGATGTATGTACCTCAATGAATGCATCAGGGCTTGATGCTGCAGAAAAAATCAAGGCGGCTTACCCCGAAATCAAGATTATAATCATCACAAGTCAGCCTGAAATCAGCTTCATTGAAAGGGCAAAAAGCATAGGCGTTGACAGCTTCTGGTATAAGTCTCCCGTTGAAAGTGAGCTTTTAAGCGTTATGGACAGAACCGTGGCAGGGGAGCATGTGTACCCCGAAATGACTCCCACCCTCAAAATGGGCTGTGCCTTAAGCATTGAATTTACAGATCGCGAGCTTGACGTTTTAAGGGAGCTTATAACGGGCGACACCAACAAGGAGATTGCAGACAGACTGAATATGTCGCAGTACACCGTAAGAGACTATATTCAGAGTATGCTTGAAAAAACAGGCTTCCGAAGCCGCACGGAGCTTGCCGTCAAGGCAAGGGAAAGCGGACTTGTTATAAATCAGTAAAATTCCTACAAATGTAGGGTGTCTAATATATTTGATATCTAATATAATCGTTTCATAAAGAAGAAGGAGTTAAATTTATGAAACGTAGATTGTTAAGTGTTCTACTTGCCGTCGCAATGATATGCGGGACAGCTATGCCTGTTTTCCAATGTCTTCCGACGGCATTTACTGTTGATGCAGCTTCGGAAATTCTCTCAACAGGAAATTCAGTTATTAAAGTCAATACTTTTGCAGAGCTTAAGTATGCACTGAAGTATGCCGAAGAAAATTCCGTTATTGTCCTTGATGATGATATCATGGTCGACTCGCTGGATATGGAGGTTGAAGTCGGAACCGGCGGTATGCTGACTCTTGATCTCAACGGTATGTATTTTTCAGCTGAAAATAACGGTGCATCGTTTATCCGACTTACCGACAGTACCAATTTTTATCTTATTGATAGCTCTGACGGCAACGGACATCTCGGTGTTACAATAAACGATAAGGAAAATGCGAGTATAATTTCTCTTGAAAACCCAAATGCAGAACTTCATATGTATGGTGTTTCAATAGGTCTTACAGGTGCTTCCGGCAGCACTGACAACGATGGTAGCGCAATAATCAAGTTCAAGCAATTCAAAAGCTTCACTGCGTACGGTATTTCCGCATCCGCTGGTGCATGCGACAGCAGTGCAATAAGCTTTGAGCCTGTGTCGGAAAATGAATTTGCCTCTTCATCTGTTTATATGACCGATGCAAAGCTGAGTGCTTATGATTACTGTATCACTTTTACCCGTAATCCTGAATTCGATGATTTCTTTATGAAGGATTCCTTTGCTTCGTTTTGTGTTGAAATGAATGAGTTTAAAAGTGTTTCCGGCGGCTCCGGTTATATTTTTGACACAAACGGAGTAAGCGATGTTACTATTGCTGATATTCTTCCTGAAAACTCACTTGTTCTCAGAGCTTCTGATAACAGTGTGATTTCGGGCACAACAGCTCTTTATGATATTGATTGTGATGTAAAATCAGTTATTGACCGTGATTCTGACGGTAGCTTTACTTCCGCTGATTCTTGTGAATATGCAGGTGCCGGTCATATTAAAAACGGAAACTTTAAGGAAATTCTTCATTCCCCCTTTGCACATTTCCGTCAGTGTACAAAATGTACTGAAATGTATGCATTCGCACACATAACAGCAAAAACGGATTATGTTGCTCCCGGTGAAAATACCGAGGGCAGAACAGCAGGTGAATATTGCATTGATTCAAAGCACGATTATGACAGCTCTGTTGCGATTCCTGCAAAAAATCATATTGCCGATACAAAAAATATGATATACATCAATACTGCCGAGGACCTTATCAAGGCTATGTATTTTACAGAGCCGGGGCTTACCTTGTGCCTTGCAAATGACCTTTTCATTAATCTTGATTCTTATGACGGTCTTGTGCTTTGTCCTCAGGCAAGAGGTGATCTTACAATAGATCTTAATGGTAACAGCATTTATTTTGAAAATTCAAAAAGCTATTATCTTTTCAGACTTAACAGTGCTTCCGAAAGCGGTGCAATACGACTTCATATTGTTAATTCTGAGCCTGAGGCTGAATCGGAAATCGTTTACAGAAGTAATGAATATGCTTTTGCGATGTTCCTTCTTGAACACCCCGCCGTAGGTCTGTATATTTATCCGGATGTAAAAATAACAAATGAGCTTCTCTCAATAAGTGATTATGTAGCTGCTATGAATATCGGTGTTAATACCGTAAGCCTTTATAGCTTTAATGAGTTTGAAATCTACGGCGCTGAAATAATAAACAATACCCCCGACGGAAATTGTATTAATTTTTCATCCACACATACAGATTACTCAAAAGCAAGTGTTACTATCAATTCTGCCGTTTTACGTTCTGCAGGCAGTTGTATAAATTTCAATGCTTTATCTGCAGATAATTTCCCGCAGTTTGATGCTTCAGATACATATTTTGCGGCAACTGTGAAAGGCAATACTCCCCGCCTTGCCGCAACGGGTGATATTACCGTTGGTGATATTCTTGCTAAAAATCAGGGTCTTTGCTATGCTTTTAATTTTGAACAGCAGGTAAAATTCTCAAAAGCAATCAATACCTTAAATGCAGACAGTGAAATAATCATTTCAAGAGGCTTAAATGCAAGATGCGAGGAGCATCAGACAAGAGAAATTCTTATTGACGGAAGATTCCATTATCTGAAATGCGACCTTTGCGATAATGTTACAGAAAGAGCTGAACATGACAGAATTGTTCCCGATGAAGAGGGAAGCTGTTCAATGAATGTTTACCGTGAATATGATTGTGATTGCGGTGCCTGTAGTGTGATTTCTTTTAACGGACATAATCTGAAATATGTTGCCGCAACGAAAAACGATTGTTCGATGGCTGGATATTTTGAATATTATGAATGCCGTGATTGCGGAGCATTATTTGAAAGTCCTTATAGCAAAACAGAAAGAGATATTTCATATTTCTATTCACCTGCAACAGAACATAACTGCGTTATCCTTCTTGAGAAACTTGATCCTGACTGTGATGACTTTGCAAGAAGAATATGGGAATGCAGCAATAAAAATTGTGATTATAGAAAGACTACATATGATAACAATGAATGGCCCACGGGACATTCTTCAATCGGTGGTCTTATAAGAGTATCAACTCATGACGGTCTTGCGGCTACCTGCACAACCAAGGGTTATTCCGGAACATATTATACTTGTTCAAAAAATGATGCCTGCGGTGCTATGTATAAGGATTCTGCTCTTACCGAGGAAATCACGGAGGATGAGCTTGATATTCCCGCACTCGGTCACGATTTTTCCGATGGCTTTGAATATGTATTCGACGCTACCTGTGTGGATTCTACCGTAACAAAAGCAACATGTAAAACCTGCGGATATGAAAAGTTTGAGGTTATTGAAGCAGAAGGACATTATTTCAGTGAGGGCACATTTATTTATCAGTCCTGTGAGGATCTTAATGTAAAAGAATATAAATGTGATTTTTGTGATACTCGAAAGTATGAAAAATCATATCCCGAGGTACCCCACAAGTATGATGATATCACTATTGTAACTCCTCCTTCATGTACGGGTAACGGAACAAGAAAAATCACCTGCTCAAACGAGTGGTGCGGTGACTTCTATACTGAAAATATAGATCCTCTCGGAGGACATTCGCTTTCTTACAGAAATGCAAAGCCTGCAACATGCACAGCGTCCGGTACAATAGCTTATTATGAATGCTCGGGACAGTTTGGTTGTGGCGAAAAATTCCTTGATGCAGCCGGTACCGTTCCTGTTGCAGATGTAACGGACCCCATAAAGGAACATAACCTCTATTTTGAAAAAGAAGAAGCGCCTACCTGCACAACGAAAGGTGTTAAAGCTCATTACAGATGTGAGACGGGCTGCGGACTCTATTTCTCTGATGACACGGGAACGCTTACAACTCCCGATGCTCTGTGGATTGATGCACAGCACACCCCCGGCAATTGGGAGATAACAAAAATTCCGTCTCCGGCCTCTCCCGGTGTTGAATCTCTGAAATGTGCAATTTGTAAAGAGATTATTTCAACAAGAAATGTTCCTTATGTTGCGCCCGAATATATCCTCGGTGACGTTGATATGAACGGTTCTGTTGATGCAGCCGATGCTCGTTTTGCGCTGAGAGCTGCAGTAAAGCTTGATAGTCTTTCCGATATACAGAGCAAGGCTGCTGATGCAGATAAAAACGGTATTATTGAAGCAAATGATGCCCGTCTTATTCTCCGTCATACTGTAGGACTTGAAGATCTTAAATAATAAAGGGGAGTTTAGTATGTTAAAAAAGATTCTTGCGTTGTTTTTGCTTTCATTATTCAGCTATGTTTTAGTTTCATGTAGTGATAACGAAGGAGAGACAACGAATAATATGGACGCTACATTCACAGAGGAGACTTCTGCGGCGGAGACTTCTTCGGAAGAAGCATCAGAAGAGGTTTCCTCAGAATCAACCTCTGATCCTGTAAAAACTGCAACGCTTACAGTTGAACAGGTTGATGATATTGCAGGTGAATTCGGTGCTGTTTTTAATGCATCAGCCGAGGAATATGCATTTTATGCAGTTTTCAGAAGCGATGTGAAAATTACAGACGTGAAAGTGCTGGGGCTTACCTTTGTCGATGCTGATGAAAACGGTAATGTCACATTTGATAGGGAAGTGCTTTATGCCGTTGATGAGATAGGTCCTGATTTCAATCTTGCCGTTCATCTTACGGCAGAGGGTTCAATTCCCGCTTACGGTATTTCCTATATTGATACAGACGGCATAGAAAAAGCCTTTTCTGTTAATATGAGCGGTGAGGACGGCTTACTTTATCTTTCTGAAATAGAATAGTTCTGCGGGACTGTAGGAAACTGTTGATTCTTGCAGTCCCTGAATTATGGATAGTAGATAAATATTATCTGAGTTTTTTGTATATTTACCCCCTACAAATGTAGGTGGAGAAATTAAGAAGTTTGATTTACAATTTAACATGTATGAATATATAATTTTATACCAATTTTCTGCAAAGGAGAAAAATTATGAAAAAGCAAATTTTGAGTCTGCTTCTTGCTTTAGTTTTTGTCTTCAGTGTGTTTGTTCCCGTGAATATCATACCTGAAACCGATATTATTGCAGAAGCTGCAACAACATACCCCACAGCCAAGTATGAGCCTATTGAAATAGGCACATACCAGGATCTCGACGAAGCTTTAAGACAGGCTTATAATGGAATGGTTCTTAAGCTTACAGCCGATCTTACTGTAGGTGCAGATTCCAAGGACTTTACCTTAAAGCCTGATATGACAAATGCTACCGTTGTGCTTGACCTTAACGGCCATGACATCACATACACCCAACTTCAGAATACAAACTTCAAGGGTATTGACCTTTATTGCTCAAATTCAAATTTCTACATTATAAACAGTGTTTATGATCACGGTGACGAAAAAGCCACAATCGGCGGTGTTACAACAGGCTTTTCCTTTATTTATCTTGAAAACGAGACTGCATCCTGCTACATCGGACCCGGTGTTGAAATCAAGGGTAGCTCAAAGTGGGCTCTTGTATGTCTTGATTTCTTCAAGAACTTTATAATGTATGAGTCTGATATCACAGTTAACAGCGCTTCCGCTGAAAACACTACTGACTGTATTATGATTGACCCCGGTCAGGGAAATTGCAGTGTATATAACAATTCAACATTCCAGCTCAACAGATGCGACCTTACAACAAAGAAGGGCGACTGTATTGACCTCACATCTGTAGGTACCTTTACTGCAAATACTGCTGGTACTATGAAATTCAAGCTCAATCACACCCGTCTTTTCGTAAATCATACAAATGCCTATGCTATAAACCTCAGCAAGTCGCAGAATGCAAGCTCTAACGTTGATGTTGGCTCTCTCAGCTTCAATGAGGGTACAATCACTATAAACGCTTATCTCCCTTCACAGGGATCAGGCAGAGGTGAAGGCAACTACTATGTAAGTGGTAAAATCCAGAATATATTCAGTGGCTGTGACCTTTATTTCTTTAATTCTCTTTTGAGATTAACTGTAGCAGCAGGCGGATGCGCTCATAGCGCTCACGAGGATATTATTGCATGCTCCGTATCTTCAGGTCACGTAAGAATGTGCACAAAGTGTCAGGCTGAATTCTTCTATTCCGGACATGCCTATAAGAGCTACAAGGCTCCCACAGCTGATGCAGAGGGTAACACAGGCGGTTATGGTTGTACCTGCGGATTTACTACTTATTACATTCTTCCCAAGGAAGCACCCATAGATCCCTTCACTAAGGTTCAGGAGGTTTCAACATGGAGCTCGCTTTCAGTGCTTCTCAATACCACAAAGCCTACTACAATCAAGCTTAAGAATGATATTATTGTCAATGATGACAACAACGACTATACAATAAAGCCCAGAATCAGAGGTAATCTTGTCATTGACCTTAACGGTTATGATTTTATTGTCAATTCCGATAAGACAAAATATCTCTTTGACCTTTCGTCTGCTACCTACGGTGAGCTTGGTACAAATCTTTCCATAGTCAGCAGTACAGAAGGCGGTGGCGGTGACGTTGTATTGAATACAAATCAGAAGGGTGCCGCTGTTGTAAAGCTTGCAAATAAGGCAAACAGCTTTACCGCAAGTCGCGTCGGTATCATTTTAGGTACTGAAACAGATGTGACTACAGACGCTTATGCACAGACTTTTGCTATTGACTGTTATGCTGCACATCAGCTCAATATTTATACTGCAGACGTGTATAACTACAAGCAGAACGGTAGCTCAATCAGATTCAATTTTGAAACGGCAAATGTATTTAATAATACAACTGTCAGAATTTACAGATCAAGGCTCAGTTTCAAGTCCTTTGGTCTTGATTTTAATAACGGCAGTGCAGTAATTTCTGCATCATCCTTCAAGGATTTTACAATTTCAAACAACACTTATTTCACTCCCATGAACAGCACTGCAAAGGTATTGACTATTGACGGCTCGGCAAACACAATCAAGCTTTCAGATATCGTTGATGCAGATTTTCAGTTCGTAGACGGAACATATTCAGTTTCTCCCGATAAGACAGTAGCATACGACAATTTTACTGCCGGCAAGGAGTATTGGACAAAGTGGCGTTGGAATTCATCAAACCAGTGTGCTCATACTGACTATGTAACCGTGCTGTATGCAGAGTTCGGCTCATATCAGTACTGCACAAGATGTAAGAAGGCATTTGCGCAGGATCATCATATTATAGTTGATGAGTCAAGAACCACATATGCCGATTGTGAAAATGACGGAGAGATTTTCTATATCTGTGACGACACCGGCTGCGGATATGAATACAGTGTAAAAGATATTTCAAGGGGGCACGTTCCTCAGACTGATGACGAGGGCGAGGATATTGTTTTCCAGGTGTGTCCTGCGACCTGTGAAAAAGACGGAGTAAAAGAAGCTTATTATGAGTGTATGTATTGTGCACAGTCAAATCCCGGTTATATTCTTGCGGCAAC
>JAZOOE010000152.1:0-16013 GCA_045654865.1 Acutalibacteraceae bacterium
CTACCATATTACAAATGGCAGAACCGTTTACGTAATCATTCAGAACCGCATTGTTTATAACGGGTGCACCGATATTCAACACTGCGGCAATGACAGCTGCGATCAACGAGCCCTTGACAGCTCCGAATGCCGCGCCGAATAACGTATTTGTGCCTCTGATAAGCTTATGCTTTTTCCTTGTAAGACCTTTATTTATAAGAGAGAATACAATTCTTAAAATAAACACAAATAAGATAAACAAAAGCACCATTGAGATAATCGAAAGCACATCCGTAATAACGGGAGCAAGATAGCTCTTCTCGATTGCATCAACTGTCAGGGAAGCACCGTTTGCGGGTGTTCCGACAGAAATAATTTCAGCAGAAAAGAAATGAGATATCAACGTCTGAATATATTCAGGCAATCCCTCTATTGCGCCGGAAATAATACCTGTTATTTCACCTTCAACACTCCCCGACGGCATCAGCTCGTGAAGCTTCTGCTGTACTTTTTCACTGAAATAACCTGCGTAAGCATATTCTGCAACAGGGAGAGAAAAAATCTTGGAGATAATACCTGATATTACGTAAGCCGCAATATTGAAAAGTGTCATAAGAAAACCTTTTCTCGCACTTGCAATTGCAATAACCGCAACAACGACAAACAGTATAAGGTCAACAATATTCATTTATCCTTTCACCATCCTTATCCGTAAGAAATTACAGCATCTTCGGTTGCTTCTTCAGTCACATCCTCAGCAGCGCCTTCAGTTGCTCCTTCTGTTACATTCTCCTGCTCCTGAGACGGCGCGGTAGTCTCCTCATCAAAGGTTACATTCTCGCTGAAGCCCGAATCCTCCGTCTCCTGCTGAGCCCTGAGCACAGGAAGATCATAGTCAACGCCTATATTCATAACATATACACCGCTTACCGTGTGAACGTAAATATCAGAACCGGAAATTGCAATATCAACACATCGCTCTCCTATTATGCAGGTGCTGATAAGATTATTCTTTGAATCAAATATTTTTACCGAATCCTCAAATACAACGGCAAAATATTTTTTTGCAGCCACCACACCTGAAACAACGGCAGAAAACTCCGCAGAATAAAGCTCCTTGTATTTTTTATTAAAAACAACAAGCTTGGAGTTGTTGTCATTACCGTGACGGGCAAGAGAAAGAAGCTTTAAGCCGCCCGCTGCGGCAGACGAATATCTGAGTTCAGAGGACTGATACTCCGAAATCATTGAGGTGTTACCGTTTTTATCGATTTTAATTATTCCTGTATCCGTCCAGACGATGATCTCTTTATTATTCAGATATTCTATATCAAAAACAGTACAATCTTCAAAAACCGCAGTATATTTAGCCTCATCGGAATTGAAATTAAAGAAATGAACCTTAGACAAATAAACTCCGTTTTCAACGCCGACAAGTGCGATTGCAACACTATTTCCGTTATCCGAAAGAGCAAGACTCACACAGTAATCTGACTTACTGCCCCACTCAAACAGCTTATTGCCTCTTGAGGAATAAACAACAAGTCTGGATTGATAGCCTGAGTTTTCATTAAGCACGTACGCGTAATTGCCTTTCTTTCCCAACGTAGCCGTAAGAATCGTTCCGTTAACGTCATAATTGTTATATACGGAGGTTTTCTTTTCGATTCTGTAGGCTGAACCGCCCTTGTCATAAACAAACACTGTCGAGCCGTTATTTAGCATAACCGGCTGAGAATACAAATGTGAATTTGAAGCAATACGTCTTCCGTCCGAATCAAGATAATCAACTGCCGTATCGGTCAGCATAACCACACCCGATGAAAAGCCATCAATATTTCTGATGCTGTCAGGGAGCGAATCATACACGACAATACCGCTATGATCTTTTCCTATATCTGTAAGCTTTTCACCCGACAAAGCGGATATTACCGCGCCGAGAGCCATAACCAGAATCAGAACAATTACACAGAATCCGATCACACCCGGTGAAAAGCCGTTTTTTCTTTTATCATTTTCTCTTTTTATGATAACGTCCTCATTATCCTTCAATTATTTCACTTCCTTAAAAATAAACCTTATTCAGATAAAGTCCCTCGGGCGGAGCGGTTTTTCCTGCCCTTAACCTATCCTTTGACGCTATTATATCGGGAATTGTATTTTTTTCAATTTTCCCCTCGGATATATAAATCAGAGTTCCGACCATAATTCTGACCATATTATAAAGAAAGCCGTCGCCCTCTACTCTGAAAATAATATTCTCACCCTGCTTTTCCACCGAGGCGGAAAACACGGTTCTTTCCGTTGTTTTTACGGTTGCGCCTGCAGCACAGAAAGCGGAAAAATCATAGGTTCCGACAAAATCCTTTGCCTGCTCATTCATCAGTCGTGCATCAAGAGGATATTTATGAAAATATGCTCTTTTATTCATAAAGGGATCTCTTACCCTGCCGTTATAGATAACGTACACGTATTCTTTCCTTTTACAGTCAAAACGTGCATTGAAGCCATCTTCGGTGTATTCACTGTCGATAACCGAAATATCCTCAGGTAAATAGTAATTCATTCCCGTGATGACCTTTTGCAGGGGGATGTTTTTTTCAGTCGAAAAGCTGCATTTGAAGCAATTGGCATGAACGCCCGTATCTGTACGGCTGCAGCCCGTTACACTTATTTTTTCACCAAAAAGACTGAACAAAGCCTCTTCTACGCGTTGCTGTACGGTTATTGCATTTTCCTGTCTTTGCCAGCCGTGATATGCACTGCCGTCATATCTTAAAGTTAAAAGATAATTCATCAGATCACCTTCTGAAAAATAAACAAGGGCGAGATATCAAACCAGCTTGTTGCTATAACCGCCGCACTTAAAAGCGACAGCACGGCAAAAGCACCGTAATCTCTTAAGGAAAGCTTCATTTCCTTCATTCTGGTTCTCTTGTTGTCCCCCGTATAGCATCTGCATTCCATAGCAAAGGCAAGCTCGTAAGCACGTCTGAAGGAGCTTACGATAAGAGGAATAAAGACAGGAACAAGAGCCTTAGCTCTCTGCGTCAGTGAGCCTGTTTCAAGATCGGCTCCTCTTGCCTTCTGTGCACTCATTATGATGTCTATCTCCTCAATAAGCGTGGGGATAAATCTGAGGGCTATGGTCATCATCATTGCAAGCGAATTAACGTTGACCTTAAAAATCTTCAGCGGAGACAACAGCCTTTCTATTGCATCCGTCAGCATTGTGGGTGACGTAGTATAGGTCAAAAGCGAGCTGAACAGAATCAATGATACGATTCTGATTATTATAAATATTGCGCTGAACACACCGCCGGTGGTAACAGCAAAATCAAACTGCTCAAAGGGCTTCCACAGCACGTCACCGTCGTTGTTGTATAAAACTTGCAGGACACCGGTAAATACAACAAGCACGACTATCATTTTAAGGCCGTTGAAAACCACCTTAAAGGATATTTTTGAAAGAGCAATTGCAAGAATTGCAGAAACAAACAGCAAGCTGAGAGAAAAGAAATTTTTACACAAAAAGAGCACAACGATAAAAAGCATCGTTATAACGATTTTTGCTCTCGGATCCATTTTATGTATGTAGGATTCACCGGGGAAAAACTGACCGATGGTTATATCCTTGATCATTGTTTTTTCCTCCCCCTGTAAAATTCAAAAAGCGCCTCAGCTGCAGCCTCTACGGTAAACACATCAGCGGGGATTCCTTGAAGTGTTCTTCCGAGCGTACTCATAATTGATGACGCAAGCGGCACAGACAAGCCCATTGAAATCAATTCATCCGCTCTGCTAAAAACATCCCTGACGCTTCCCTGCATTGCAAGTGCCCCCTTGTTCATTACAAGTATCCTATCCGCAATACGGGCAATATCATCCATAGAATGAGAAACTATCATAACGGTTGCTCCCGTAGCAGCTCTGTAAGCCTCAATCATTTTCATAAGATCGGCTCTGCCCGCAGGATCAAGTCCCGCTGTCGGCTCGTCAAGAATCAGAACCTCGGGGAACATTGCCATAACTCCCGCAATCGCG
The DNA here is from genome assembly GCA_045654865.1 of Acutalibacteraceae bacterium. Taxonomy (GTDB): domain Bacteria; phylum Bacillota; class Clostridia; order Oscillospirales; family Acutalibacteraceae; genus RUG806. Next base: position 4,024 of record JAZOOE010000152.1, read on the forward strand.
CATCTTCTTTTCTGACCGCCCGACAGATCAAAGGGAGACTTCTGTAAAAGAGCCTCGTCAAAGCCGACAAAGCGTGCGGCTCGGATAACTCGTTCATTTACTTCATCCGCGGAAAGTCCCATATTTTTCGGGCCGAAGGCAATATCCTTCGCACAGGTTTCCTCGAACAGCTGATATTCGGGATACTGAAAACAAAGGCCGACCTTGCTTCTTGCTTCTTTTATTGAAGCCTTATCCGAATTTATATCCTTTCCGTTGAGAAGGATCTGTCCCTTTTCAGGTTTAAGTAAAGAGTTAAGCATTTTTATAAGCGTACTCTTTCCCGAGCCTGTATGTCCGATAATTCCCACAAGCTCACCCTTATTAACCGAAAAGCTGACGTTATCCAATGCAGTTATTTCAAAGGGAGTTCCGTGAGAATACCCGTAAGAAATATTTTTAACTTCTAAAATAACCATTCAAGACCTCTTATAAATCCAAAATTCTGAGATACTCCCGAATAAATTCCTCTTCCGAAAGAATCCCGCTGCAAAGGGGCACCCCTTTGCTTCTCAGTATTGCCGCAAGCTTTACGGTATCGGGCACGTCAAGACCGCATTTTCTGAGCATCTGTTCATTGTTAAATATCTCAGCGGGGGTGCCCTCTGCAATAATTCTGCCTCCGTCTGCAACAATAACCTTATCGGCAAAAACTGCCTCCTCCATAAAATGAGTAATAAACACAACAGCCATACCGTCTTCATTCAGCTTGCGTGATGTTTTTATTACCTCTTTTCGGCCCTGAGGATCAAGCATCGCCGTGGGCTCGTCAAAAACTATACATTCGGGACGCATAGCAATCATTCCCGCAATTGCAACTCTCTGCTTTTGTCCGCCCGAAAGTCTGTGGGTTTCGTGTAAACGATAGTCGTACATTCCGACAGCCGTCAAAGCCTCGTCAACGCGCTTACGTATCTCCTTGGGAGCAATTCCGAGATTCTCGGGACCGAAAGCAACATCCTCCTCAACGATTGATGCAACTATCTGATTATCGGGATTCTGAAAAACCACTCCGACCTTTTCTCTTATCTTAAATTCATTCTTTTCCTCTGATGTATCCATACCGTCAACAAGCACCTTGCCGGATGTGGGGAGGAAAATTGAATTTGAAAGCTTTGCCAACGTTGATTTACCTGAACCGTTATGACCGAGAATAACCACGTACTCTCCCTTTTTTACAGTAAAGGAAATATCTTTTACTGCAAAATTCTGAGAAGAATCATCTTCATCGTATGTATAAGAAACGTTATCAAATACCAATAAAAGTTCATCATTCATAACAAATACTATCTTTCCCAGATCGCAGTTGCTCCGCAGGGAAGCACAAGAGAGCTTTCCGTAACGGGAAGTCCTATTTCATCTGCGCTGACTTTTCCTTTTAATTGTTTCGGAACTACACTTCCGAGAATGTAACTCATAACAGAGGGTGAAAGTCCCGAGGTATATGAGTTGATCATATAAAGCAATGCATCCTCACTGAGAAGCTCGGCACACAAGGAGCAAAGAGAGAAGACCTCGTTCTCCAGTTTCCAGACCTCTCCGCCGGGACCTCTGCCGTAGGAGGGGGGGTCCATAATAATAACGTCATATTTATTGCCTCTTCTGAGCTCTCTTTCGGCAAACTTCTTGCAATCGTCAACAAGCCATCTGACACTTTTATCCGACACACCCGATATAACGGCGTGTTCCTTTGCCCACTGCACCATTCCCTTAGATGCATCCACGTGTGCTACGGATGCACCCGCGGCAAGTGCGCTTACGGTAGCTCCGCCTGTATATGCGAACATATTAAGCACTCTGACAGGTCTTCCCGCATTTTTTATGATCTCTGCCGTCTTTTCCCAGTTAACTGCCTGCTCGGGGAAAATGCCGGTATGCTTAAAGCCCATAGTCTTTATATTGAATTTCAGGTCGTTAAATCCGATACTCCAGGAATCGGGAAGCTTTTTATAGATCTCCCATCTGCCTCCGCCCGTATTTGAGCGGATATATCTTGCATCTGCATTTCTCCATAATCTGTTGGTTTTAGGGGTTGACCAGATAACCTGAGGATCGGGCCTTATAAGAATATAATCGCCCCATCTTTCAAGTCTTTCTCCGTCCGAGCAATCTATAAGCTCGTAATCCTTCCAATTTTCAGCAGCTCTCATCAAATCAGCCTTTCTTTTATGACTTGCGCTATCTGCTCTGCCAAGCGCTCTATCTGTCGTGAGTCCTTACCCTCCAGCATCACTCTTACAAGCGGCTCTGTTCCGGAGGCTCTTACAAGCACTCTTCCGTTTTCGCCCAATTCCCTGCGGGCCTCCTCGGTTGCTATATTTATGTCATCATCCTCATAAAGCCGAAGCTTGCCGAGGGATGATACTCTGACGTTTTTCAGCACCTGAGGAAAAATTTCTATATCATCGGCAAGCTCCTTAAGGGACTTGCCCGTTGCTCTTATCGTATTAAGAAGCTGAACGGCAGTCAGCTGTCCGTCTCCCGTTGTGGCATAATCAAGAAATATTACGTGGCCTGATTGCTCACCGCCGATACGGTAGCCCTTTTCAAGCATCTTTTCTAGCACGTAACGGTCACCGACCTTTGTCTGCTCACAGTTGATCGAGTTCTTTTCAAAAAATCTCAGAAGCCCCATATTGCTCATAACCGTTGCCACAGCGGTATTTGCATTGAGTCTACCCTGCTTTTTCATTTCCCTTGCGCAAATACCGAGTATCTTGTCTCCGTCCACCACACTTCCGCAATCATCAACACACAGAAGTCTGTCTGCATCGCCGTCAAAGGCAAAGCCGAGGTCAAATCCGTTTTCCACAACGTATTTTTGCAGAACGTGTATATTGGTGGATCCGCAAGACTCATTTATATTCGAGCCGTCGGGAGTTGAATTGATTACGGTACATTCCGCACCGAGACGACTGAAAAGCTCGTTTGCTGTCTGCGATGCCGAGCCGTTTGCGCAATCAACGGCAATTTTTATGCCGTAGAAGCGTGCAGACGCCGTACTCTCTATATGACGGATATAATCCGTCACTGCATTTTTCCCTGATATTATACTGCCGACGTCACCGCCGACCTTCAGGGGTACGGGCATTATCTCGTCAAAAACCCGTTCTTCAATCTTCTCTTCCGTTTCATCGGGCAGCTTGAAGCCCGTTGAACGGAATATCTTTATTCCGTTATATTCACAGGTGTTATGTGAAGCGGAGATCATCACGCCCGCATCATAAGCATATTCTCTTACAAGAAACGCAACTGCGGGTGTCGGAACCTGCCCGAGAAGTAAAACGTCACAGCCAACCGAGCAAAAGCCCGCCGAAATTGCACCTGAAAGCATATCCGCTGATTTTCTTGTATCCGTTCCGATCAAAATCTTCAGTCTGCTTTTTCCCGTTTCCTGAGAAATAACCGTTGCCGTTGCTCTTCCTATCTTCATTGCAAGCTCACAGCTTATCTCAGTATTTGCAATTCCTCTTACACCGTCTGTTCCGAATAATCTTCCCAAATAAATATCTCCTCAACAATTATTTGATGGCACAGGCAATCCCAAATGAATGTAAGCGGCGTTTGTAACAACTCTTCCTCGCGGAGTTCTTGCCAGAAAGCCGGCTTGCATAAGGTAAGGCTCATACACGTCTTCGATTGTTACAGCCTCCTCGCCTATTGCGGCGGAAAGGGTTTCAAGTCCCACCGGACCACCGTTATAATTATTGATCATAGTTGTCAGAATAAGCCTGTCAATATTATCCAAGCCTAATTCATCTATTTCCATTTTTTGTAAAGCCGTCTGAGCATCACTAAGAGTAATTGTTCCGTTACCCAGCACCTGAGCAAAATCTCTGACTCTTTTCAGGTATCTGTTTGCAATTCGCGGCGTTCCTCTTGAACGGGATGCAATTTCAACGGCTGCCTCGTAATCTATATCAATGCCGAGTATTTTTGCGCTTCTCGTTACGATGTGCGACAGCTGCTCGGGGGTATAAAGCTCAAGACGGAGAACAACTCCGAAGCGGTCTCTCAAAGGAGCGCTGAGACTTCCGGCCCTGGTGGTTGCGGCAACAAGCGTAAACTTCTGAAGATCGAGCCTTATGCTTCTCGCCGAGGGCCCCTTACCGATGATTATATCGATAGCGTTATCCTCCATAGCGGGATACAAAACCTCTTCTACGCTTCTTGACAGTCTGTGTATCTCATCTATAAATAATATGTCACCCTCGTTAAGATTAGTAAGAAGAGCCGCAAGGTCACCCGGCTTTTCTATTGCAGGTCCCGAGGTTATACGTATCTGCGTACCCATTGTGTTTGCAATGATACCTGCAAGAGTGGTTTTTCCGAGTCCGGGAGGGCCGTATAGAAGAACGTGGTCAAGAGCCTCGTTTCTTTTCAATGCCGCTTCCATATAAACACTCAGATTATCCTTGACCTTATCCTGTCCTATATATTCATCCAGACTACGGGGTCGAAGACTGATTTCAAAATCACCGTCAACTGCACCATATTCGGGAGAAGCAAGTCTTAAATTATCATCATCAAAGGAACTGATTGCCATAAATCATTATCTCCTTGCAAGATTTCTCAAAGCCTGTTTGATTATTTCTTCTACGCTCAATGAAGCATCCGCGCCTGCAACGGCATGAGCTGCCTCGCTGTTGGAATAGCCTAAAGCAACGAGAGCACTGATTGCCTCATCAGCATTTCCCGAGCTCATAAAAGCTGTCTGCTGACCGAGCTTTTCAACACTTAACTTTTCGGGAACCATTTTAGCAACCTTATCCTTCAGCTCAATTACTATTCTCTGTGCGATTTTCGGACCGACACCCTGTGCCTTAGTTATACTTTTTACGTCACCCGCAGTAATACTCAAAGCAAGCATTTCGGGAGTAAGCACGGAAAGAATGGCAACTGCCGCCTTGGGGCCTACACCGGAAACGGAAATAAGCAGCTTAAAATAGTGCAATTCCTCAGCATCTGCAAAGCCGAACAGCTCAATACCATCCTCACGTACGGCAAGATAGGTATAAACCGTTGCCGTATCACCAATCCGTCCAAGCTGGCCGAGCGTATTGACAGAGGTAGAAACGTCAAATGCCATTCCGTTGCATTCTATTGCAACTCTCGTTATATCGCTGTATACGATTTTACCCGTAAGACTGTAAAACATATCCTTCTCCTTTATTTTCCCCAATATTGCGATCCGCTTGAATGAGCATGGCAGATTGCCATTGCAAGCGCATCGGCGGTATCGTCGGGCTTAGGCACTGCACTGAGCCCCAACAGCTGTTTAGTCATTTCCTGTACCTGTTTTTTTTCAGCTCTGCCGTAGCCGACTACACTTTGCTTGACCTGCAAGGGAGTATATTCAAAGCATTCGGCACCGTTCATTCTTGCCGCAAGAAGTATTGCTCCTCTTGCCTGAGCTACGTCAACAGCCGTTTTTTTGTTGGTATTGAAAAATAATTTTTCAACAGCCATAGCATCGGGCTTGTATTTGTCGAACAAATAGCAAAGATCCTCATAAACAGATTTTAATCTGTCGGGGAAAGCCATACCGGCGGGAGTTGTGATTGCGCCGAAATCAAGAACCCTGTATTTCCCCTTGTTATATTCAATTATTCCGAAGCCGACTATTGCATAGCCGGGGTCAATACCGAGAATAATCATTTTTTCTCCATTTCAAACAATAATTCAGTTTAGTATACCACATATTCAAAAAAAGAGCAACTATTTATATATTAAAATATTATTTTATTTAAAAAGAAATACGGGAGATATGCGAACCATATCCCCCGTTCTTTTGATCAACTTCAGATTGCTGCACTCTCATCGTCAGATGAATCTTCCTCAGGAACAGAAAGATCAAATCCGAGATAAGAGGTAAAAATATCAAACATTTTTGTAAAAAGATTAAGCGCATAGGAAAGTGTGGGGAGAATAAATCTCACCATTCCCATAATTGAACCTAAATCAAGTCCGTCCATAATTTCACCGTTCAGCTTACGCTGCCTTTCTTCATACTGAAATTTATATGCATATATTATATCACGGCAATACCGTAAAATCAATACCTTTATGCATCAGCTGCTTCTTCAGCCGCGGTAGTTCCTGTTGTAACTTCCTCATTACTCTGTTCGGAGGTAGCCTCAGGCTCGCCTGCTTCTGCCTCTGTTGAAGCAGCCTCAGTTGTCTGCTCTGCAGTTGTTGACGCGTCCGTGGTTTCAACCGCGGGAGCTCTCGTTGTCTGAACCTCGGGAGCTCTTGTAGTCTGCTGACTTCTTGTGGTTGTAACGGCAGACTGAGTTGTATTGACAGCTGCACCTGCGGTAGTCTGCTCCGCCTCGGTTGCGGCCTCCTCCTCGGTGGTAAGCTCCTCAGAGGTTTCCTCCTCAGATGATGCCTCCTCAACGGTGGTTTCTTCAAGAGACGTGCTTTCATCAATATCCGTCACAGGCTTCTTGTCAGAGAACAGCTCTGCAAAAATAAGACCGATGAGAACAACGGAAACGGTAAACATAATTCCCAATATGGTAAAGAGCATAATCCTTGTCTTCTTATCGGAACTTGTGTTCTGAGCAGGCATATCGGCGACTGCCTCTTCTCCCTCATCTTCCTCTACCTTTTCTTCCTCAGCTGTCTCGGCATTCTCAACCGCAGTAACTGCTTCATCATTTTCTTCGACGGCTTCATTATTCACGTCAGCCTCCTCAGCCTGAACAGCATCAACAGCCTCAAGCATTTCAGCAGTCTCTGCTGTCTCAACAACAGTCTCTGTACTTTCAACATAATCACTTTCAACAGCCTCTGAGACCGCTTCGGCAGTACCTTCTTCTGCATTTTCATTCTTTTCTTCCTTGTTGGCTTCTTCAGCGCCGTCGCCATAGAGAAGCTTCTCCATAGCATCGAAATCGGGCATAAATCCAACGGAAGCAAGCTCAGCTTCAGCTGCTGTTTCAAGAACCTTAACGGCAATAACACTGACACCGCTCATAGCACCGTTATTGAGAGCAACCTTGGAAATAAGGCTTACTATTCTCTTGACAGAGCCGTCTGCAACCTTACAGATATCCTCAATATCCTTGGCTGTCAGCACCTGAACGGCACCGGGGCTTAAAAGCATATAAATATCGTTTTCGGAAACATCTGAAATTACAGCAACGTTATAATCCGCAACCGTATTTTCTGCCTTTTCGACGGTAATACGGCCGCATTTTGAAAATCTCAAAGCAAAAAGTCCCGTATCTCCGTTACACGCAACGGTAACCGTTCTTCCCGAGGCATAAAGACAAGCAGAAACAAGCTCATCCTCTTGTCTGTCCATATTAAGAAGAGCACTGCGGCAATCCTCGTAAAAGCCGCTGAAAACATTTTTTGGATCTCTTGTAACCGGAAATTTTTTTGCACGCTCATTGAAAGCCACAACTGTAGCGTCAGCAAAGCCCTCAACCTTAGAGGATGCAAGAGAGAAATATACGTCTCCGCTTACAACACCCGATCCCTTGTAGCCGTTTCTGATAATCTCTCTGGGGAACGTCTTACCGTTGATATTAATACTGTCAGTATTAAACTCAGCAACCGCTTGTTTCTGGGTAACAACGGCCGCTTCAACCTTCATAGGCATATTAAGCTTCCTCCTTTATGTTTTTCTGATTCATCAATCTGCATTTTTCAATCAGGATATTTCTTACGTCACCTGCAAGATATAAGGATCCGCAAACTATAAGCGCATCATAATCCTGCAACATTTCAAAAGCCGCATTAATTCCGTCCTCAGGGGTATCATAATAGCAGCTTTTCGTATATTTTGCGGCAATAGCCGAAAGCTCGCATGCGGGCATTGATCTTGGATTTGAAGGAGTAACGGTAATGACAAGAGAAAATGCAGGCAAAATATTACCGAGGGATCTTTCACAATCCTTATCCGCCATCATACCCATTACGGCAAGCAGTCTTTTACCGTTAAAATGCTTTCCGACATAATCCGCAAGAGCCGCGGTGGAACCGTCGTTATGAGATCCGTCAAGAATCACAACGGGACTTTCGCAGACTAACTCTGTACGAGCCGGAATTTTAGCTTCGGCAAAGCCCTCGTAAAATGCCTGAGAGGACAAAACAGCGCCTTTGGCTCTCAGCACGTCCAACGACTGCCATACAAGTGACATATTCTCAAGCTGATGCTTACCGGGAAGAGAAATTCTCAGCTTACCCTCGGGACTGAACACGTAAGTTCCCGTAATGTCCTCCGATAAGACGGAAAATATTTTATCGGCATCACTTACGAAGAGCACCGAATTTTTCAGAGCTGACTGTTTTTTGATTACGTTGAGAACCTCTTTGCACTGATTCGAGGTGGTTATTACGGGACACCCCGACTTTATAATACCGCACTTTTCAAATGCTATCTGCGAAAGCGTGCTTCCCAGCACCGCAATATGATCCTCCGAAACAGAGGTTATTATACTAACAAGAGGTCTTTCGACTATATTCGTAGCATCAAATCTTCCGCCAAGACCTGTTTCAAGCACAACGTAATCACAGTCCTCCTCATAATAAAAGAGGAACGCTGCGGCGGTTACCGCTTCAAATTCAGTTATTTTAATGCCCTCAAGGGAGAGCTTTTCAATCTCAGCCTTTACCCTTTCGGTAACCTCCCCCAGTCTTTCGGGAGAGATCATCTCCATATCAAGTCTTATTCTCTCACGGAATTCAATTACGTAAGGAGACGTGTAAAGACCTGTTTTATAGCCCGCCTTTGTCAGAACGGACGCGATACACGTGCAGGTGCTTCCCTTTCCGTTGGTGCCTGCTACGTGTACAAATTTAAGCTTTTTCTGGGGAGAGCCGAGTCTTTCGCAAAGAAGAGAAATTCTTTCAAGCCCCGGCATAATCCCGAATTTTTCAAGTGAATGATAGAAATTTACCGCTTCACCAAGTGTCATATTCTGTCACCTTTTAACCGAGCTTTGCAATACTTGCCTTAAGAAGCTCTGCCTTTTCATTAAGCTTGATCTGATTTGCCTTCTGCTCCTCAATAACGTTTGCGGGAGCCTTGGCAAGGAAGCCTTGATTATTAAGCTTTCCGTTAATCTGACTAAGCTTCTTTTCAACCTCTTCAAGTTCCTTGTTAAGACGCTTTCTTTCAGCCTCAAAATCAACAAGCTCTGCCATTGGAAGATAGATCGTTGCAACGTCGGTAACAACGCTTACGCTGCCGTCAAGCTCGAATACGCTCTCATTGTCGGATACGGCAACACCTGCAGCCGAAGCGAGACGCTGGAAATATTTTGCAGAATCGCTGAAAAGCTCCTGCTCCTTTGTAACAATATCAAGTCTTGCCTTCTTTGAAGGGGGAACGTTCATTTCAGCACGGCGGTTTCTTACTGCTCTTACAGCTGTCATAATATGCTCCATATTCTCTTCATCTGCGGCAAATACGTATTTTTCATCGTATACGGGCCAGGGAGAAACCATAATAGATTCACCGTCGTGAGGAAGAGTCTGCCAGATTTCCTCTGTAATGAACGGCATAAAGGGATGAAGAAGCTTGAGAGTATTGCTCATAACGTAAACGAGAACTGCTCTTGCTGTCTTCTTGAGCTCAATATCCTCAGAGGAAAGACGGATCTTACAAATTTCAATATACCAGTCACAAAGGATATCCCAGATAAAGTCATAAAGCTTCTGAACGGCAATGCCGAGCTCATACTTTTCAAGATTATCCGTAACCTCTTTTACAACCGTATTGAACTTTGTAAGCACCCACTTGTCTTCAAGAGCAAGCTTCTCGGGAAGATAAGGAGCGGGCTCATCACCCTCAAGATTCATAAGCACAAATCTTGCGGCATTCCAAAGCTTGTTTGCAAAGTTTCTTGATGCTTCAACCTTTTCATCAGAGAAACGCATATCGTTTCCGGGGCTGTTACCCGTAGCAAGAGTAAACCTCAGAGCGTCAGCACCGTATTTATCAATGATTTCAAGGGGATCTATACCGTTACCGAGAGACTTTGACATCTTTCTGCCCTGAGAATCTCGAACAAGACCGTGGATAAGAACGGTATCAAAGGGAGCCTTACCCATCTGCTCGCAGGAGGAGAAGATCATTCTTGCAACCCAGAAGAAGATAATATCATAACCGGTAACGAGAGTATTTGTGGGGAAATAATGCTGAAGATCGGCAGTATTTTCGGGCCATCCGAGAGTTGAGAAGGGCCAGAGTGCCGATGAGAACCACGTATCAAGAGTATCAGGATCCTGAGAAAGGTTTGCAGAGCCGCACTTTGAGCACTTTTCGGGAGTTTCCTTTGCAACTATGACCTCGCCGCAATCGGCACAATACCATGCGGGGATTCTGTGTCCCCACCAGAGCTGTCTGGAAATACACCAGTCCTTGATATTCTCCATCCAATGGAAATATATCTTATCAAAGCGCTCGGGCACGAACTTTGTCTCGCCGCTTCTTACAGCTTCAATAGCAGGCTTTGCAAGAGGCTCCATCTTAACGAACCACTGCTTTGAAACCTTAGGCTCGATAGTGGAGTGGCATCTGTAGCAGGTGCCTACGTTATGTGAATAGCTCTCAGTCTTGATAAGTGCACCCTCAGCCTCAAGATCGGCAACAATAGCCTTTCTTGCCTCAAATCTGTCCATACCGCTGTATTTGCCGTAGCCCTCTGTGATATGAGCGTCATCCGTAAACGTATCAATAACGGGAAGATTGTGACGAAGACCGACCTCAAAGTCATTGGGATCGTGTGCGGGAGTGATCTTAACACAGCCCGTTCCGAAGTCCATTTCTACGTATTCATCGGCAACGATGGGAATCTCTCTGTGAACAATGGGCAGAATAAGAGTCTTGCCCACAAGATGCTTATATCTTTCATCATCAGGATGAACTGCCACAGCTGTGTCGCCGAGCATTGTTTCGGGACGTGTTGTTGCAAGCTCAAGATAGCCGCTTCCATCCTTAAGAGGATAACGCAGATGCCAGAAATGACCGGCCTGCTCCTCATATTCAACCTCAGCGTCTGAAATTGAAGTAAGGCAAACGGGACACCAGTTTACGATTCTCTCACCGCGGTAGATAAGTCCTTTTTCATAGAGACGGACAAAAACCTCCTTGACAGCCTTGTTACAGCCCTCGTCAAGAGTGAATCTTTCTCTGTCCCAGTCGCAGGAGGAGCCGAGCTTCTTAAGCTGCTCAATAATTCTTCCGCCGTACTGTCTTTTCCACTCCCATGCTCTTTCAAGGAAGCCCTCTCTTCCGAGATCCTCCTTTGAAACACCCTCTTTTCTCATAGCCTCAACAATCTTTGCCTCGGTGGCAATTGAGGCATGGTCGGTACCGGGAAGCCAGAGAGTATCAAAGCCCGCCATTCTCTTATAACGGATAAGAATATCCTGAAGGGTATTATCAAGAGCGTGGCCCATGTGAAGCTGTCCCGTAATGTTGGGAGGGGGAATTACTATTGTGTATGTAGGCTTGTCCATTTCACACTTTGCGTGGAAATATTTTCCGTCAAGCCAGCTTTTGTAAATTCTGTCCTCTACGTTTTTCGGATCGTAGAGCTTTTCAAGTTCTTTACTCATATCATAACCTCTTTTTTTTAGTGGTCTATTAACCTATTTATTATATCATTTCCCAAGGAAATTGTAAACAATTAATTCATCAAAAAGTATTTAAGAGAGGAATATCTCTTATTTTGTCTGTTGTTTGCCGTCATAGCAAGTATTTTTTCCTCACTGCCCACAAGCACAAGTATTTTCTTTGCACGGGTAACTCCCGTATAAAGAAGATTTCTGTACAACAGTCTCGGGGGTACGTCTGCCACGGGAATGATAACCACGGGATACTCACTTCCCTGACTTTTGTGAACGGTAACGGCATAGGCAAGCTCTAACTCCGAAAGATTATCAGAGGGGTATGCCGCCGACTTATCATCAAATTCTATGGTCATAGTCCC
>JAZOOE010000153.1:0-6986 GCA_045654865.1 Acutalibacteraceae bacterium
ATACTCATTTTTACTGCGGAAAGCTCGGTATTGCCTTTGTCGGGCTGGTCCTGCTCTACTATAAACCACTGTGCGCCGCTTTCCTCACCTGCTCTGATAATAGCAGGAATATCCTGCACACCGTAGCCTACGGGCTTGAAGCTGAAATCCTCTTCTGATGCAGCCTCGGTATCATCCTCTATGCCGATAAGCTCATAAAGCTTTTTGGGCTTATCCTTGCCCTTCATAACGAAGTCCTTGAGGTGGATAACGGGAGTTCTGCCCTTGTATTTAAGAATATAGGGAGCGGGCTCCTCTCCGCCTACGTTTACCCAGCAGGTGTCAAGCTCTGTCTGTAAGAATTCCTTGGGAACGGTTGCATACATAACGTCGAGACCGTATTCACCGTCAATCTTTACAAATTCAAAATCGTGGTTATGATAAAGAAGCGTAAGACCGTTTGCGGAAGCCTTTTCTCCGAGCATTGCGATCTTCTTGAGTGTTTCGGGATAATCGGGGGTGCCGGGACGGTATTTTTCATCAACGTAGGGGATAACGATGAATTTACATCCTATCTCCTTGTATGTTGCTATAACCTTATCCATATCCTCGAGCATATCCGCAATCGGTACGTGAGCGGAAACGGGTGTCAGAGAATATTTTTCAAGTAAGCCCTTTATTTCTGCGGCACTTTTGTCGAAAAGTCCTGCAAATTCAACGCCCTCGTAGCCCATCTCTGCAACTTTTCTGAGTGTACCCTCAAAATCCTTTGCCATTTCATTTTTAACTGAATATAACTGAAGTCCTATCGGTAACATAAAGATTCTCCTTTTCTGATTAGGTTAATTTATTTTAGCATACCGATAAAATTTATACAACTGTTTTTTACTTCTTCAAATAAAACTCTTTCGCTTCTTGTGCCGTCTAACTGATAGCTTGCCTTGTCGGTCAGCGTATCCCAGCCGACAAAAACGATCAGAGCCGCCATAAGCGTAAAAACAATTAAAAAAAAGCCTTTGACTTCCTTATATTTATCAGAATTATCCCGTTTGTTCATATTTCATCCTCGCTGTAATCGTTTATAATCCGTGCAAGCACGTTTCCCGTGAGAAATCCCGAATACAATGCCTCATCCAGTGTGTTTGCATCCGTTCCCATTTCGAGAAGGAGAGAGCATTTTGAAGAGTCCATATTATATTTTCTCTGACAGAAAAAAATGGGCTTCATAAGTCCGGGGTACATATCCTCTGCCGTCTTTTGCAGACACAATGCAAATTTCAGGTTGTCCTCCCAATGCGGAAAATTCGTTATGTAGCCCTCCTCGGCTCCCGTAATTATCATTATCTGAGCCGCCTTCTTGTCATTTATGACAGCAGTTGGCTTACAATGGGAGGTGTCGGAATAATGGATGGCATCCCGATGAACGTCAAGGACTATCTGAATTGTAGGATATTGCTCAAGATAGCTCTCAACGCTGACACGTGAGCGTGAATACGCTCCGTCATAGCTTTCGTCATATATTTTCGTATCGTGAATATATCCGATTCCGTTTTCTTTGAGCACACGGCATATCTCTTCTCCGACTCTTACCATATTACGCGTGTTATCCGTGCTTCTTGTCTGGTAGTCCTCGTAAAATACACCGTTGTCGGTCAGCAGATAGCTTTCCGTCGTATGCGTGTGAAATATAAGCACGACAGGCTCCGATTTATCTTCAATTGAAAGAACCGGGCCCTCCTTCAGAAGTGCGGTAAAATCGGGATTTTTTTCAGCCGTGGCATTTTTTATATAGATTCCCTCAACGCTATGGGTAGAGCCTGAGGTCTTGAAAAATACCTCCTCTGTTGTACCGTAGGGGACGGCTGAGGCAAAGCGCGCAATATATTCCTCCTCAAGCCTCAATATGTCATCGGGTGTCGAATATGCACCTGAGGTCGAGATTTCAGCAGATTCAGTTGTTGTTTCGGCTTCGGAAGCCTCAGTCGCCCCGGTTGTCTCTGCGCTTATCGGCTCTTCCTCGTTTTCAGTCGCCGCAGTAGTGTCCTGCACGTCCTCAAAGCTTGTCTTAGAGATGAACTCCCGATTAGCTGCAACGGTATTGATGATGAACGCACAGCCCTTTGCCGTCAGCGATGAAAGGGGGATGACAAAAACAACCGAGCAGATAATGCACAGAGCGGATATTGACAGCTTTATTACTGCGCCTCGGTTTTTTAGTAAATTCTGCATTTTTGAAAGCATTTATAACACCTCGTATAAAGTATATGAGGCAGATGCTCACATTATGGCATTGTAAGAGACAGAATTTCCTCCTCAGTCAGATTTTTCTGCAAAACGCAGTTAAGGGCAAGCGCAATAAGCCGTGCGCCTCCTGCCGTAATAATATCCGTGTCCTTCGGTGTGACCATCATATCGCGGTATCGGCTGTCCTCCGCTTCTTCACCCGTCAGGTCATAAGCAAGAGTTGCGGCATCAACCACAGTGGGAATGCCGACGGAAATAACGGGAATTCCCATAGTTTCTCTGTTTATGGCTTTTCTTGAATTGCCCACTCCCGAGCCCGGCTCAAGTCCCGTGTCTGACAGCTGTATTGTGGTGCCGAGCCTTTTTACGCTTCTTGCGGCAAGAGCATCTATTACAATTATGCAGGAGGGCTTGATTTTTTCTTTGATTCCTGATATTATTTCTCCTGTTTCAATTCCTGTTTTTCCCGTTACACCGGGGGAAACCGCGCAGACCGCTCTCAGATGCGGCAGATTTAACTGCTTTGCCGTGGATTCGGGGATATGTCTTGTTGCAAGGATTCCCTCGGCGCACTTGGGACCTATCGCATCGGGTGTTATGTCGGGATTTCCGATTCCCGCAATAAGCACGGTGCCGTCCTGAGGAATAAGCTCCTCAAGTGCTTTTTTAAGAAGCTGCAGACGTCCGTCGCAAAGCATTGATGAATCGGGAAAGGATGTCATTTCAAGAGTCATATATCTGCCCACGGGCTTTCCTAATGCTGCGGCTCCGTTTTCGTCGGTTATTTCTATGACCGAGGCTCTGCAATCCTCGTTTTCGTATTCGGAAAATATAACGCCGTCAAGGGTGGCCTCCGTGCGCATTTCACGGCGTTCAAGAGCAAGATCTGTACGTATTATCATTTTTATCACCGCTTATATTTTTGACGGTTTATGAATTTATATGCAAAGTAATAAAAATATAGAAAAAAGTGTTGATTTTCTCTCTCGCCCGTGGTAATATAATTTAGTGTATAAAGAGAAGGAGGTGTAATATCTATGCCCAATATCAAATCCGCAAAGAAGCGTGTTATTGTTAATAAGACAAAGGCTGCTCGTAATAAGTCTGCTAACTCTGCTCTTAAGACAGCTATAAAGAAGGCAAACGTTGCTCTTGAAACAAATGCAGCTGATAAGGCTGAGGTTGTTGCTGTTGCTATTAAGAAGATCGATCAGGCTGCTGCTAAGGGTCTTATCCACAAGAACAATGCAGCTCGTAAGAAGTCTGCTCTTGCTACAAAGCTTAACAAGGCATAAGAGGTGCCGGGGCTTTTTGCAGGCACTCCGCAAGCGGAGTTGCTCCGAATGCTCACGGATAAACGGACCGTGTCAAACCGTTTATCCCATTTTTGAAAGGACGGTAATATTATGAAAAAGGCTCTTAAGATAATCGCTATCATTGTAGCTATTGCCGCTGCAATAGCAGGTATCTATGTTGTTGTAACAAAGTTCATCAACAAAAAGCAGAACACAACAGATGAAGAAAATTATGTATCCTGCTCTTGTGAGGAAGAGTTTTCTTCTGAAACAATAGCCTAAGGCTTATATAATAATCAGACGGCCTCGCGCCGTCTTTTTTCTTTATAACGAAAAAACGCATCGGAGCAAGAAGCAATATCTTGTACGATGCGGTTTTTTTATTTTTCGATTTTAATGAGCTGCTTGATTGTATATTCGGCGATTCTCAGGCCTGCCTGAGAGGGGATGAAACTGATGCTTGAGGGAGGAAGCCTTGCGGGGTTTTCGTTTTCCGGAATATATTTCGGCTTTTCGGGACTCTCGGGGGAATAAAGCACGGTCACACCGCTCAAGCCCGCCTCTTTGTATTTTTTTCTCATAACTCTGCAAAGGGGACAGTATTCCGTTTTGCTGATGTCGGTAATCTTAAAAAATTCTCCGGAAAGCTTTGCCCCCGTGCCCATTGACGCTATAAGGGGAATTCCCTTTTTCTCGCATCTTACGGCAATTGCGGTTTTTGCGGCGGTGTCATCAATAGCATCAATGCAAAAATCGTATTTCTCGGAAAAAAAGCTGTCAATATTCTCTTTTGTTACAAAGTCCGTTATGATTTTAATTTTACAATCGGGGTTGATGTCAAGAATTCTGTCTCTTGAAACCTCGGTTTTATGTTTTCCCACCGTTGAATGAAGAGCATAAAGCTGACGGTTTATATTTGAGAGGGAGATTTTATCTCCGTCTACCAGAGTAAGACTTCCCACGCCTGAACGGGCAAGAGCCTCAGCTGTGTATGAGCCTACACCGCCGAGCCCGAAGATTATAACGTTTGAATTATTAAGCTTTTCCACAGCTTCTGTTCCTAAAAGCATAGCTGTTCTCGAATATTCTTCCTTCATAGCATTCCTCTGATTGTTTGTTCTGAGTCGGAGTTCTTTATATTTCTTTTATATAGTACATCTTTTTTACAATATATACAAGTCTTACTTGCAATTTATAAATTAAAATAGTAAAATTATAATGACTATGTATATAGAGGGGGATTTTATGAAATCTATTAAGTTAAAAAAATCTCTTGCAAGAGAAATAAAGATTTACGGGAAGTACGACTCTGAAATTCCGAATGCTGCATTTTCCGTGAAAAGCGGTGCTCCTGACCTTTCAGCCGTGTTGTATCCGCTTCCTTCACGTAAGAAGGATTACACCTGCTTTGCTTCCTACGGTAACGTGCTGTGGCTCGGTGCTCCCAACGGTCTTACCCGTTATGATGCTGATGCCCGAAATGAGGTTGATAAGGTGCAGTTTTTCTCCGCTTCCCGAGATCTTCCCGACAATGACGTAAAGGCAATTTACGTTGAAGAGGGCGAAAAGGAAAGCGTATGGGTAGAGACTGCTACAGCTGTCACCAATATCGTGCTTAATGAAATCACCTGCGAGGAAAAGGCATTAAGACTTACCGAGGAAACCGAAAAGTACGTTTCCCGCCGCGGAATGTGTACGCAGAGAACGCTTACCGTACCCCGTGAGCTTGAATCCGTTGTGCCTTACGGTCATTCCGATAACTCAGGTACGTTTACCTGCGGGCTTGCTATCGGTGAGCTTTGTAAATATGACGTTTACAAGAAGAAGTACGGTGCGGATGATGAAAGAACCATTGCCGCAAAGAAGAGCGCAATAAGAGCCTCTGAGGCTTGCCAGCTTCTTATGTATATTCCCGGACGTGGCGACGGCTTTGTTGCAAGAACCTATATGGTTCCCACTGAGCCCGTGCCCGATGACGGTCTTTTCTATAAAAAGATGGGAGATAAGGCAATTGTTCTTCCCACAACGGGCGCAAAGCAGAGAGGTATTGCAGGTAAGGAAATCTATGCAGGGGCTCCCATCCCCGAAAGACTTTCCCATCTTTATACGGATCTTGGCTATTCCCACGACGGTATAGTTTACAAGGGTGACACAAGCTCAGACGAAATCACTCTTCACTATCTCTTTATGTATTTCTTCCACGAAATTATGGGCAAGGAAGATCCCGAGCTTGACGAAATCGTAAAGACGGCGGCAAAGAACACAATGAAGCACATCATTGACCACGGCTTTGAATTCCACGAGACCTCAACGGGCAAGCCTACAACCTGGGCAAAGTGGAGCAAGGCTTACTTTGAAACTCTTCTCGGTTGGTCAGACGGCTGTCTTAACGCTACCGAGCTTCTTATGTATCTCAGAGTCACAATGCACATCACGGGTGAAAAGGGACTTTGGGAGGAAACCTATAACAAGCTTGTAAACGAAGACGGTTATGCAAGACTTACCTCTCTTCATAAGGAGCGCTTCCACATTTCCGCACTTTTAGAGGGTGGCGAGGATGTTGAAGGACTTATGTACGGTGACAATATGCTTGCCACAAGTGCATATTGGCTTCTTATCACACTTGAGGATAACAAAGAGCTCAAGGAGCTTTACAAAAACGGCTACAGAGGCTGGAACGGCACCTTCCGCCGTGAGCACAATCCTGCTTACGACATTCCCTTTATGCTTTCATGTCCCGAGGATGAAATTGACACAGATGCACTTTCTGACTGGTTCAGACGCGTAGGTGTTACAAGACTTGTTACGTCCGTCGGCGTGTCCTCACGACAGGACGTTCCCTGCCGCAAGAGATACGGCGGAGAAAAGGAAACCTCATGGAGACTTTGTCCCGATGAATTCCCCATTTCAAAATATGACAGAAATCCCTATTCATATAAAGACCACGAAGGCGGAAGAGACTGCTATCAGATAGAAAGCTGCTACGTCTACACCTTTGCTTACTGGCTCGGAAGATATGCAGGGCTTATAGAGGAGGAATAAAAATGGCAGATACATCAAGAGTACATCTTATAGGCAACGCTCATCTTGATCCTATATGGCTGTGGCGTTGGCAGGAGGGCTGCGGCGAGGTTCTTCAGACCTTCAGAAGCGCACTTGACAGACTTAATGAATATAACGACTTTATTTTCACCTGTTCATCTGCGGCATACTACAAGTGGGTTGAGGAAATCGATCCCGATATGTTTGCCGAGATAGTTGAAAGAGTAAAGCAGGGCAGATGGGTGCCCGTAAACGGCTGGTGGGTACAGCCCGACTGCAATATGCCCTCAGGCGAATCCTTTGCCCGTCAGGCACTTTATTCACAGCTTTATTACTATGAAAAATTCGGCAAAATCTGCACAACGGGCTATAACGTTGATTCCTTCGGCCATAATGCAATGATGCCTCAGCTTCTTTTCAAGGGCG
>JAZOOE010000154.1:0-13240 GCA_045654865.1 Acutalibacteraceae bacterium
TATAATTAGTTTTGAGAAACTAATACAAATACTCCAAAGTGCGCTCCCGTTTGGGGGCAACTTCGGGTATAATATATCATCATTATCATACCACAATCACTTTACACAAGTCAACACGGCATAGTAAAGCGAATTACATAAAAATTACCCTGAAAAAATGGTTGTTTTTAACAAGACTCTATCACTTTTCTTGTAATTATTTTATTCAGTTTTGATTTATATGAATAAATTATTAACATCACCTCTCCTCTTGACGGATATAATTATAATGTATATAATTATTATATATTTTTTTAGAGATCTCAGCATTCAATAACTTCCCGCTGGAGGAGAAATATGCAAATTCTTACACAAAAACTGAAAAATCTTACAAAAACCGATATTGCGGCGGCGGTTTGCATCGGTATTTCCTTTATTTTTCTTATTATTCTTGCTTTTGTTGACGGAACACTTTCCGACGAGTCCTTTTATTTAACAATCCCCTTCCGACTTATGAACGGAGACGGACTTTTCACGGACGAATGGCATCTGTCACAGTTATCCTCTGTGCTCTTATACATCCCCGTTAAGCTTTTTTACTCTGTTACGGACTCAACCGAGGGAATAATCCTCTATATGAGACTTCTTTTCTGTCTTTTACAGCTTGGTACAGGAATTCTTGTATATAAGACGCTCAGAAAATACGCTCTTGCGGCAATTATTGCCGGCGTATCAGTTATGCAGTTCTACGTCATCGGAATAAACACCCTCAGCTATAACACCTTAGGACTTTCCTGTCTTTTTGCTCTTATATGTATTATGTATGACGCAAACGAAAAGCCATCCTGTGTAAGGATGGTGCTCGGTGGCACTCTTATTGCCGCTTTTATTCTCTGTCAGCCCTTAGGCCTGATTTATTACGCACTGTATTTCGGCGCCGTGTGCTTTTTCTTCTTCAGAAATGCAGGCAAAAGACAAAAAACTCCCTTTCCCTTTACAGTAAAGTCTTTTCTTTTCAGCGTTGCGGGAATTCTGCCCGTGCTTGCGTTTTTCTTATACCTTCTCTTCAGAAGCTCCGACCTTGCAACCATTATCAGATGCATCCCCGGAATACTTACCGATATGGAGCATATGATGATTGCGGAAAACGTAGGCTATGAGACCTTCTCCGTCGCAGAATTCTTCATTGATATGACAATGTGCTCAGGCACCGTTACTCTTATCCTTTTTGCCGTATGCATTATTGTCTCGGTTCTCTTAAAAAAAATAAACCGTAATACTGCATACGTTATTGCAGCGGTAAGCTTTGCCGTATTCTCACTTGTCTTCTGGTATCGCATTGCCTTTATGAGAGATCGCACGGAAACAGACGACATATATTTCTTTTTCTTCTCACTTGCCGTTCCCGCCATTGCCTTCTATCTCATATCGGAAAAGAAAAACAGCCGTATCTTTTACCTTTTCTGGGGCACGGGATTAATCTATTCGGTGCTTATGACAATAAGCTCCAATCTTCGTCTTCACGCCAGCGTGAACGGATATATCCTCTGCTCAATAGCCACGCTGGTGCTTGCAAAGGATGCCTATGATGAGCTGAAGGCATCCTCGAAAGAGGATAAATTCGCGAAAATAACAGCCGCATTGCTGTGCTCGGTGATTTTCGGCTTCAGCATTTTCAATTGTGCGGTAACTGTTGCCGGCCCCTTGGCAACCCGACTTACGTACAACAGCGCAAAAATGACACAGGGTATATTCAAGGGAATAACCCTGCCCACCGATCAGGCTGTAATATATACGAGAATTCTTCGCGATACGACTGAAATAAAGGAAATCATCGCCCCCGAGGACAAGCTTCTGGTCATTGAAAATATTGCCGCCGCATATCTTGAGGGAGAATTCAATATGGGCTCACCTACGGGCTGGTTTATATGCGAGCAGCTGCAGTTTGACGAGGTTCGGGACCGATTCAGAGAATATTACGAAATATTTCCCGAAAATATACCCGACTACATATACGTCCCCTCATACAGACACAGCACCGGAGTCTCTCCAACTCACGTTTCCCCCAAGCTGCATGCAGAATATGCATATTCTCTTTTTGAGGGAAGCTCCACCGAGCTGTTTGACGGAATCTTAATAAAGGTAACGGGAATCAAAAATGAATAATTTGAAAGAACTATTACCGAAAATAAAATATGAGCTATCGGTTTTTGCCGCTCTCCTATCGAACTTCCTGCTTTTTTTCTCAAAAGAGGATATAATGTCCGACGCTATGTACCCTATGCATCTGGTGGATTTGAAGGCGGGCTTTATCAGCCGTACCCTCGCAGGCTCTCTGAACTCTCTGTTCTTTGAAAACCCCACAAAAGTTCAGACCGCGGTCATTCACACGGCGGTAACGGTGATAACCTTTTTGATCGTTGCCGTCTTCCTCGGTGCCTGCATAAAAAAGGCAGATGAAAAAAGCGGAAAACAGCTTTTTGTGCTGAGTCTTATCACAGCCGTGCTCCCCTACGGCTTTATGACCTTTGTAAATCTGTTTGAGCTGCTTGATATTTACTGGGTGCTGGCGACTGTTTTATGTCTTCTTTGCGCAGAGGGCAAAAAAGCAGTTTTCCTATTCCCCATATTCATCATTCTCGGCGGTTGGGCGCACTATGCATTCGTTCTTGCCTTTATGCCCGTAATTTATATTGTGTTTTTCAGCCGTTGCATCAAAGAAAAAAGCAGGCTCAGTTATATCCTCACAGGGACAATGATCGTTATAACCGTCAGCTCCACCATATACTTTTTTGCAACAAGCCGCAGCTTTAACGTAATAAGCTTTGATGAATTCACACAGTATATCTTAAATAAGGCCGGCGACAAGATCACCCTTTTCGAGGTCTACTGCGGTGAGGCATTCCGCCCCTTTGCTGAAGCTAATTTTGACTATTATCTTGAAAAATATAACCTCCCCGACTGGTTAAGAGAAGCCTCCGATCTGGAAAGAGCATTTTACGGATATTTCAGATTTGCATTTATCGACGGCTCATTTATGGGTATGCTTGCAAATATGCTGCTTTGCTCTCCACTTGTTCTGTTCTTTGTACTCCTGTGGAAAAAGGCAATAAGCCTCACCGAAAAAAAGGCAGAAAAATTCTTGTATCTCCTCTGCCTTATTTCCCCTCTCGTACAGCTGTTTTCCTGTTTTACCTCCTCGGATACGTCAAGATGGCTTTCGCTTCTTATAATTTCACAGCTTTTTATGACGGCAATTCTCCTAAAAGAGAGATCCGCCCCCGTAGCATCTGCCCTTGACGGACTGTTTTCAGTACTTGAAAAGTATAAGCTTCCTCTTCTTTGCGCTTTCATTTTTTACTTAAATCTAAATTTTACGTGGTAGAAAAATATGAACAACACCAAAGCTAAAGAAATACTGTTACGTTTCAAATATGAATCGGCAATATTTTTAACTCTTTCAACAAACTTTTTACTTTTCTTTTCAAAGGAAGAGATTATCTCAGACGTTTTTTATCCTTTGCATCTTGTTGATACCGAAATAGGCTATATAAGCCGTACTCTTGTCGGCTCGATCACCGGCTTGCTATGGGAGCATCCGACGAAAGCAAACGTATTCTTTCTTCATCTGACAGTTGTTTCTTTAACCTTTTTACTTACATCACTTTTTCTCGGAAAATGTATCAGACAGACATCGAAAAAAACAGGCAAAAATCTTTTTCTGATAAGTCTTGTTGTTTCTGTTCTTCCTTACGGCTTTTTAACATTCATTAATCTTTTTGATCTCCTTGATATATACTGGGTTCTGACGGTTGTCTTATGTCTTCTTGCTGCCGATAACAAAATAACTGTATATCTGATTCCGATATTTATAATAACCGGCTCGTGGGTTCATTATTCTTTCGTTTTTGCTTTTATGCCGGTTATATATATCTTATTCTTCAACAAATGCATAAATACTACCAAAAAATCTGATTTTGCGCTGACCGGCATTATGATCGCAACAAGCGTTGCATCGGTTTTATACTTCGTCATTACGAACAGAACCTTCAATGTTATATCGTTTGAAGAATTTATGTCATATATAGAGATAAAGGCAGGAGACGAAATAACAAACATAGAAAGATATCTCGGAAAAGGCTTTCGTTCTTATGCGGAAATGAATAATCTTTACGAAATATCTTCCCTATCCGACGACGCACCTTTGCTGATAAGAATGTTTGTGGGAAACTTTATTATGGCTTTCCGAGATAACTCATTCAAAGGACTTTTATCCGACTTCATATTCGCAAGTCCCATCGTCGCATTTTTTATCAGCATCTGGAAAAAAGCAATTTCAAAAGCAGAAAACAAAAAAGAAAAATTCCTGTATTTCCTTTGCCTTATAACTCCGCTTGTTCAGGTGGCCGCCTGCTTTATCTCCTCTGACACCTCAAGATGGATTTCGCTTCTTATAATCTCACAGCTGTTTTTATTGGCTCTTTTTGTGAAGGATTGCAAAAAAACCGTAGAAAGCGCATTTATCGATATTACAGACACCCTCGAAAAAAGAAAAGTTGCTGTTCTTTTTGTGGTTCTCGTTTATTTAAGTATAACTTTTAATTGGTGATGATATGAAAAAGAAAAAATCGAATTATACTTCAATGCTTTTTATACTGATCCCCTTGTGCTCATTACTATTATATATTCTCCGCTTAGTATCGGGATTTGAAGATTCAAACGGTACGATATACATATCTTACAACATTTCTTATCCCTTTATCTTATTGGGCGAATACGCAATAATTAATATTTTTCTCCTTTTTTGCGCCAAAAAGATCGAAAAAAAAGAAGAACCGGATATATATGTATTATCGTTAATGCTTCTTGCGGCTCTGGGAATGATGAAAATTGATTCAGACACTCCCATTACAAGCACAAATGCCGATCACAGTCCCTCCTTTATGTTCATCATTCTTTTTGCAACCTTAATCATAACGGCTTTTTCGGGACATTCATTTTTGGGATGCATTGGCACGATTGCGGGAGCCGCACTTTTCCCTGCCTTCGGCTTGTGCTTTGCCCCCTTTATATTCGCCTCAGCCTTTATTCTGACAAAAGAAAAGAAAAAGGAGCACCGCATCTCTCTGATACTCAACGGTCTCGCCGCACTCGGCGCATTTATCTACGGTGCAGTAAAGCTCGGAATTACGGAAATAGCCTTTGATAAAAAATACGTTCCCGTAATTCTTCTTGTACTCGCCTGGGCGGTATTGTGTATATGCAAAAAAGAATACACCCTGCTTCCTCTTTCAATGCTCCCCTTGTTCCCTCTTACGGCAGGTATGATATTCGGCGCATTCCCAACCCCTTTGTTCACTCTTTCGGCAGGTGTTGCTCCCTTTGTGATTCTTCTCGGAACAGCAGCTCTCAAGGGAACAAACAAAACAATAACGGGCTATGCGAAAGACTTTTCACACAACCCGGTTATTTATATAATTGTTACTGCATTCGTTGTTCACACGGCGGGAATAATGTTCGTGCTCCCCGGCTTTATACGCGACGTTTACATATAAGCCATACGCCGCCAAGGACGACCGAAGCAATACTCACTATCTGCCAGAAGCTCATTCCGAGAAAGAGAGCCCTTTCGGCTTCGGGATAATATCTTAAAAACTCAACCATAAATCTTACAGTACCGTAAAGGATAAGCGCCAACGGATAGGCTTGTCCCTTACGGTGCTTATTTTTTGTCACAAGATACAAAAGCACTCCGTAAAGAATAAAGCACAATAAGCTTTCAAGAAGCTGGACGGGGAAAACCGTGTGCTCCTCAAAGGGTGTAGCCACACCCGGCACACACGCTATTCCGTAGCAGCAGCCGTACACGGCACAGCCGATTTTTGAAAAGCCGAGAATAAGAAACGCGCCCGGCGCAATTATATCGGCAAAAAGAGGATAATCCCCCGAAAGATATTTCACGGGGAAATAAATAAGCAGTGGAGTGAACAGCAGTCCTCCGAATATCCTCATACGGCTGACGGCAAAGTCGAGTCCCGTGAGAGACATAATAAAATTCTGAAGCTGTCCCATAGCCATAGCCCCTGCCACGCCGAAAACAAGAGCCATTATCACAAAGCTTTTAAGAGGATTTTTGGGGAAGCCCTTTTTTTTGCCCGTGATATATCCCGAAATACCGCTTAATACAGCCCCCGTCAGAATAAAGGCGTAATAAAGAATAAGCCTTTTTTCCATCAGTTGTCAATAAAGTCCGAATAGACGTCGGATTCTATATAATCAACCTGCATAAGCCTGCAAAGCTCAAGCTCGTGAGGCAGATTTGCCGTCCACAGACCTACTCTGAGTCCCTTTTCGTGGAAGCGGTCAACAAGCCTTTTGTAAATGCCCGAATGTGCCATATCAATATCAAAACCAAGCTCAAGGCACTTGTAAACATCATCGTTGGGCTCGCCGCAGGTAAGCATTATCTGAAGCTCGGGGAATGCCTCGTGAGCACGGATAAGATTATCAAGCTCAAAGGATTGGAGCGAGCACATTTTAAGATCATATACCTCTGAGGCAAGAGTAAATGCCTCGTGAATCTTCTCATCGGGGAAAAAGCCCTTGAACTCAATGAAGCATACCATATTTCCGTCACGGCATATCTCAAGATAACGGCGGAAGGTGCAGATGTGAAGCTCAGTGTCGGTGAAGCGGTTGAGAAGAGGCTTTGCAAGGAGCTCCTCATAGGTATGATCGGCAACTGCAAGCTCCGTGCCGTCTGCATATTTTACCGTATCGTCGTGATTCACGACAAGAACGCCGTCCTTTGTGATACGCACGTCTGTTTCAATACCGCCGGAGCCGTGCTGAACAGCCTTTATAAATGCCTCCTCGGTATTCTGTAAATATTTTCCGCTATAGCCTCTGTGAGCTATAAAGCAAGGCTTTGTCATAAATTATTCTCCTTTATAAACTGTGATATTACTTTATGGAAGCCGTAAAAGCCCAGATCATTGGGATGAACGCTGTCCACGGTGCAAAAGCTGAGACCGAATTCCTTATAAAACTCTCTGCCGTCAATAAAATAAACGTTTTTATCTCCCGCAGCAAGAGCGTTCTCATAGGTTCTTTTTATTATTTCGCGTCGGCGCGTCATAACCGCCTTGCCGAAAAGATTATCGGCAGCCGAAAGCATCAGAACGGGCACGTCAGAGTTGATGCGTCTGAATTGCTTAAAGAATCTTTCGTGGGTTCCTTCAAGAAATTCGGGCGTGGGAGCATTATAATCGTAATCATATACGAACAGACTCATAGGAAGAGCTCCGATATATTCGCACATCTCGTATTCCGCAATACAGCTGCCCGAAAAACCGAGATTGAGAATATCACGGTTGAGGGCCCTTGAAATCATATTGGGGTATGCATTTCCCGGATGGGATGCACAGCCGCCGTGAGTTATGGATGAGCCGTAAAAAACAATGGGAAGCCGATCCTCATAGGGTGCGGCAGGCTTAAGGGTGGCTCCTCGCTCAAGATACACGTAAAGACTTTTAAGCTTGTTATAAAGCGGGAAATTTATCAGAATCTCATTTTCCCCCTCGGGAAGATTCATTTGAGCCGCCCAGGGCTTATGATAGTCCTCTGTTGAGGGGGCTCTGAATACGCTTACGTATTCTCCGTTGGCATAAAGGTCAAAGGAGGATGAGCCCGAAAGGGGCATGTGGCTCATATGACACAGCTCACCGAGATCCACGGAGATTATTATTCTTCCCGAATCCGTCTTAAAGCGAAGTCTGCCGCCCGAGGTATGATAGTTAAGCTCCATAACCGAACTGCTTACTGTTTTTGCCACGTCCTCGCTCATACGGCAGTAGCCCTTCTCACAAAGTTGAACTCCGTGCAATGAAAAGGGCGGCTTTGTTACGTCATAGGCTACCATTCCGTCAAAGGCAGGATTTTGTGCACAGAAATTTTTATCAATATCTTCTATTCTTTGCATGGCTCAGTCCTCGATCACTATATTATTGTTGCCTGCGGTAAGCGGGATTTCCTTGTCCTTATATCTGAATACACCGTCTGAGGGAAGAACAATATCAAACTGTGACGAGGTATTCTTGTAGGTCACCTGAACAGAGATCTCTCCTGCAGGCACGGTGATTTTTCCGCTGAAGCTGCCGTTCATTTTTATGTCGGCGGGAGCAATCAGTATCCTTTCGTAGCCGTAGCTGTCCTTTTCCTGATTGATACCGAGAATATATCTGAAAAGATATGCAACAACCGCACCGAACATAGGATGAGAGTGAGAGCGTCTGCCCGTCCAGTATTCCCAGAGGGTTGTGGCATCCTGCTTTTTAAGATTACCGAAGGAATATTTTCCCTCGCTTGCAAGAAGCCTTACGGCAAGATCGCCCCTGCCCTTTTCAAAAAGCACGCGGGTGAGAATATCCGTTCCGAAAATACCCGTATTATAGTAAAGATGCTTTTCGTCATACACGGCAAGCATATTTTCAAATGTCTTCTTCGTGCCTATGCCGAGATCAACGGCAAAGGCATTTGCACCCTGTATATTCCTTGCAAAGTCGCCCGTCTGCGGATTGAAGTAGGTCTTCTTTACAGCGTCAACAAGAGTGCTTCTCTTTCCCCTATAAGCCTTTATCTCCTTTGATGAAAGTCTCAGCACATCCTTGCAGGTGAGAATCTCGTCAATATACTTTATATAGAAATAGGTATTTACAAAGCGGGGCGGAAGCTTGATTTTCGTGGGAGTGCACCATTCTCCGAGACACCACTCCAAAGGCACGTCGGAGGAAACAAGATTTCCTCTTGAATGCTCGTCAAGGAAGCGGAAGTATTCCTTCATCTGAGGATAAAGCTTTATCATAAAGGAGGGATCGCCGTAGTGCTTATAATACATAAAGGGCACGTGGACTATCGCGCCACCCCAGCCGCCGGGGCCGCCGCCCGAGCGCACGTAGGGAGCAGTATTCTGAACGTGTCCCGAAACTCTGTCCTGACAGTCGGATATATCCTCTATCCACTTATCGTAGAATTTTCTTGCATCCACCGTTGCCATAACCGCATCGCAGGCAAGCTGTCCGTCTCCCGTATAGCCTCTTCTTTCAAGATGGGGGCAGTCTGAGGGAATGCCCGTATGCATATTTGAAAGCTGAGTGTTGATAAAGGCATCATAAAGCCAGTTCAGCACCTCGTTGTCCGAGCAAAAGGAGGAATTTTCGCGCACGTCGGTATGTATTACGTCAAAGCGGACAACCTTTATATCGGCGGGAACCCTGAAAAATCTTGAGGCGTGCCAGGTGAACTTCTGACTTACCTCTCTTTCATAGCTGCCGCAGATAAACTGAGCCTCCTGCTCCATTATCTTCGTGGGCTCAAGCTCGTTCTCGTCAGTTTTTTCCTCACTGCCCGTAATTCTGACGGCTCTGCCCTTTTGAGCGGGTATCACAATAACAAGATTACCCGTGGTATTTCTTCCGATGTCATAAATCTTATATTCATCCGTTGCCTTTATGACCGCGGGATATAACACTCCCGTAACTCTGTCGGGGGGACAGTCGCTGGTCATATATCTTGTTTCGGGGAATTCACAGGGCACGGCTTTCTCCCATGCAGAGCAATCGGCAGAGGTGACAAGCCAGTTATCGTCATAGTCTGTGAAATCCTGCTCCTCACCGTCAGTCATATCGTATTTTTTTATAAAGCCCTCCTTGCACACCACGTCACCGTCGGAATTGACTCTTGTGATTCTTCCCTGAGAATCGGTGAGCACAATGGAAAAGATGAGCTTTTTATTACCGAAGCGTTCGTGGTGACAGCCCGAATACCAGCCGTCTCCCAGCATAAAGCAGATGCAGTTTCTGCCCTCGTTTATAAGTGCGGTCACATCGTATCGGGTAACGTAGATTCTGTATGCAAGCTCCTCGGGCCACACGCCGTAGTCGCGCATAAGCGTTCTCTTGTGAAATTCGGTATTCAGAGGAAGAAATCTGTCCTCGGATATAAGAGCTCCGTTTATATAGCCCTCAAAAAAGCCGAGACCGATTACAGAAAGCTCTGCCTTTACTACGTTTCTTGCTTTGAAATCCTTTCTTGCAAGAACGGAAGCAAAGCTCTCGGGGAATTCAACCCACGAAGCAGAACCGAAATATTTTTCCTTTGTCATAGCAAACCCACCTTTACTGTTTATAAATATATAATATTCCCGAATACCTAAAATTTCAAGTGTTTAATTAAGCTGGGGCACTCCCCGACGGCACCTCCCGAAAGGGCAAAATCTGTTTTTTAGAAGGCTCAGGCGAATAAAAGCAAAAAAAATATCTTCATCCGTAATTTTTGGCAGATGAAGATATTTTTGTTATTTTGTTCCGTGCAGTACGCCGTTATTTTTTTCTGAAAAGCTTGCAGATGTACGGAAAATGCACCCCGTCACAGCTTTATCGTAATCGTGTGAGCGCCCTCGGATATCTCGGCACCTGCCATATAGCCGGCAATTGTGAGCGTGTCGACCTTTTTACCGTCTATTTCAATTTCAACGTCGGCGGCGGGAAGAGATATTACCAGAACACCGTCCTTTACTGCATTGACCGTTCCTTCAATTTTTCTTGAGGAGAAATCCGTTATCTCGCATTTGCTCTCGAGAATACTGTCAATACCCTTTAAGAATTCGTCCGTATCAAGGATATACCCCTCTGCTCTTCTGTCAGCAAAAACTCCGTTACCGCTGATAACGTCAGAGCAGCCTGCAATTCTTTTGAAAATATCGTTTGTAAGCGCGTGTCCCGTAAGGCTCATATCAACACCGAGCACGTCCTTCTCTCCTACGTAGAAAAGAGGAAGCACCGCTGTATTTTCGTGAACGTACATCGTAAGCGCATTACCTGCGTTAACGGAAACCTCATCCGTAACGGCAGACTCCGATACAATATACCTTATACCGAAAAGTGAATTGAGCACGGGGTTGGGTGTGTATTCTATACTTACGTTCTTTGCATATACGCTCATACCCAGCTGTGTAAAGAATTTATAGCAGGCACCCGACATGGTTGAGGAATAATGTGAAATTCCGTTATAGCCGTAAAGCTGACCTCCGTTATAGCGGTGAGCGTTAAGCTCTGTTCTCCAGAACTCGTTTTCATCCTCATCACAGCTGTAGTCCTCTCTGATAACGCTCATAACGTCGTCGTTTCTGAGAATGGAGCCCTCGGAGACCTTTTTTATATCGCTTCCGAACTTCAGAAGTGCATTTGCGCTGATCTCGGTACAGATAAGCACGAGAAGAAGTGCGCTGACGATTCTTTTTACCGCAGAGCCCGAAATTTTGCGGTTCACAAGAAAATCAAAGCCCGCCCAGCTTACGGTAAGACATAAGAATATAAACAGAAAGCTCTGTCTGCCGGGAAGCTGATTGGGAAAATGGAAGCCGTGCCATATAAAATCGAGAAGATTGAAGTTAAAGGATACCAGCATAAACAGTATAAGAGCGGTGTATGCAAGCTTCTTTTTAACGGAGATCCTTGAAAGAAGTGCGGGAATCATAAGGATGGCAGGCACAAGGCCGAAATAAATATTAGGTGCCTCATAAGCAAGAGAGGATTTTTTGAAGGGCACAAGCATCATAAGGATATCGCCCCATGAATGATAGAAATCAAGCTCTCTGTTGAAGCCCATATCGGATGCAAGAGTGTTTCCTATAGCTCCGAGAAGAGGGATGAGCACACCGAGATTGAGAGCACCCGCCGCAAGTGAGCATATACCGAAGCGAAAGGCGCTTACAAACCAGCTTCTGACTCCCCTGAAATCGCATACCGTCTGTAAAAAGAACCAGAGAACCGCAAATATGCACACGGCATAAGCAATATAGAAATTTGAATATATCGTCAGAAACAGCGAGACTGTGTAAAGCAGAAGTCCGCCCTCTCCCTTATAGAGCCTTTCCACACCTGCAAGGACCAAAGGAAGAAGCAACACCGCATCCATCCACATAAACTGATTTATAAAAGCAAGAGTATATCCCGAAAGTGCGTAAGCCATTCCGAATAATATCATAGCCTTGCTTTTCTTTCCGAAGTGAGAGGAAAGATAATATGAAAACGTAAGCCCCGCTATACCGAAGCGGATAAACACCATCATATCCACCTGTGCGGTGGTAAGCTCTCCCGGCAAAAGGAAAAGAATATACCACAAGGGGCTGTTGGTATAGTATGCACTCTGTGCCGTAAGGTCAAAGCCCAGCGCACCCGTAAAGGAATAGCCGAAATCAAGCCCTCTGAATGCGCGCTTCATCTCACGAAGCATGGGGAAATACTGTCCCCATGCATCAATTGCCATCAGAGTATAATTCCCGAAGGGAGCTAACTCACAAAACCACGAAAAAACAATAACAACGGCAAAGGGCGCAGTAAAAGCAAGAAGATAGAATTTCAGTGTCGATATTCTGTCTGCCGCCGTAAGCCTCTGTCTTTCGGGCCTTGCGGGCATAAAAATATCTTTAATAAAAGATTTTAACATTATAAAAACCATCCGAATTGTAATTTCACGAAAGCCTCTGCCGCACCGAGGAATTCCCGCCCGTGCCGCCTGTGCTCTCATTATCCTAAATTATACAGACTGCTTACGCTTTTTTCAAGATACCGTTTATTAAAGTTTGATTAATTATCCTCCCCGAAAAACGGAGAAAAAAACGAAAGTCAATCACGACCTCTGACATTCAAGCAGGCTGTAAAAAACCTTCATTTTTTACAGCCTGCTGAAATTATTTAAGAGTTACTATCGTTACTCCGTTTTCTCCCTCGCCGTAAACACCGAGGCGGAAGGATTTTACAAACTTATTACCCTTGAGGTGCTTATGCACCGCCGCTCTGAGCACACCCGTGCCCTTACCGTGAATTACCGTAAACTCACCGAGATTCGACATAAGCATGGAATCAAGAAAGCTGTCAAGCGTGAGAATTGCCTCATCTGCCGTCATTCCTCTGAGGTCACAGCGGTTATCCGCACTTGCTGTGAGACGGGATTCCATAGAGCCGCTTCTTGAAAGGCTTGCAGTTTTCTGAGTCTTCTTTTCCTGCTTTTTCTCAATGAGTCTGAGCTTTTCAACCTCAACTCTCATACGAAGCGCGCCCGAGAGCACCTCCACCTGACCTCTTTTGTCGGGAAGAGAAAGCACGGAGGCCTCCTTGCCGAGATTCTTTATAAGCACCGTG
Organism: Acutalibacteraceae bacterium; assembly: GCA_045654865.1. Classification (GTDB taxonomy): domain Bacteria; phylum Bacillota; class Clostridia; order Oscillospirales; family Acutalibacteraceae; genus RUG806. The sequence continues at coordinate 13,182 of JAZOOE010000154.1, forward strand.
TCTCCAACCTTAAGAGGTCTCGGAAGCACGTAGTCGTCATCCTCATAAACAGTGGTAAC
>JAZOOE010000155.1:0-6922 GCA_045654865.1 Acutalibacteraceae bacterium
TTATGTAGGGGACGGCGACTCGACGTCCCGCATTACACATAAATTGATTTGACCGCGATAATTTTAATATGAGAACAAACACGCTTTTCGTTATTTTAATCTGACCTTTCACTCTTACACGGGCCGCCGAGGTCCCCCTCCCCTACACTAAAAAATTCATTCAAGCGCAAGGTATATTTAATGATATTTTCCAAGATAAAAGCATTAATCCTCTTGACGATAATCTTATCAGATTTTTATTCTGACTTTTTCGCAAATCGAGACATTCATTATGTAGGGGACGGCGACTCGACGTCCCGCATTACACATAAATTGATTTGACCGCGATAATTTTAATATGAGAACAAAAACGCTTTTCGTTATTTTAATCTGACCTTTCACTCTTACACGGGACGTCGAGGTCGCCGTCCCCTACATTAAAAAAACAATCAGACTTTTCTCTTTTTTTGAAAGAATGAATATCACTGTTTTTCATATCGCAGGATATGAAAAAATTTTGCCTCTGTCACACGGCGTGCAGGCGGACTGTGGCGCACGGGCTGCCCGCTTAATGCTGCTCGGTTCCCCGCCTGACATGGTTCGCGGCGCTCCGTCGCACAGGACCAACACGCCGCGTGACAGAAGCAAAATTTCTGCAAATTTTATTTCCTTAAATATCTGACTGATTTATTATAATATAAGTCATAATATTTTGCAAGTGCTTTTTTTATTTAATACTCGTGAAATACTGTTAATTTATTCTCCTTTAATGTATAATACACTAAAAAGAGAAAAAAGGACAGTTGACGTGACGTATAAAAGCATAGTAAAGGGCACCTTTCTTTCCCGACCCAACCGTTTTATTGCGAGGGTAATGATTGAAGGAAAAGAGGAAACGGTGCACGTGAAAAACACGGGAAGATGTCGGGAGATTCTCGTACCGGGGGCTGACGTATATCTTGAAAAGGCTTCAAATCCCGACAGAAGGACGAAATATGACCTGATTGCCGTCCGGAAAGAGACGGCGGACGGCACGCTTCTTATAAATATTGATTCGCAGATTCCCAATTACTGCGCTGAGGAGTTTTTTACGGCTACCGTTTTTTTCGGTGAGGGTACCGAAATTAAAAGAGAGGTAAAATACGGCAATTCGAGATTCGACCTGCAGGCAGTAAACAGTGATATGACAGCGTTTATCGAGGTAAAGGGTGTGACTCTTGAAAGGGACGGCAGAGTGCTTTTCCCTGACGCGCCCACCGAAAGAGGAGTCAAGCACATAAGGGAGCTTATAAAGGCAAAAAGTGAGGGCTACGGGGCATACATATTTTTCGTAGTACAGATGACGGGGGTAAAGGAATTTGCTCCCAATGAGGAAATGCACCCCGAATTTGCCGCCGCTTTGAGAGAAGCTGAACTCAACGGCGTAAAAATTTTAGCCTACGATTGCACCGTAACCCCCGATTCCATAGTAATAAAATCCCCCCTTGTTGTAAATTTATCCAAGACTTATTGATTTTTTTTATATAATATGCTATTATAGGATGGATATTTTTCTTTACGGAGACTTTATATGGCAAAAGAAAGAACATTAAAGGTAATTGACGTTTCATCGGACGGAGAAAACACCGATACCGTGGAAATGGAAACCACCTGTATATACTACGGGGATACGGACAATTATACAGTTGAATACGACGAAATATTTGCTGAGGATATGAAAAGCCACACGGTGCTCAGAGTCAAGAACGGCAATTGTGTGCATATTCTCAGACGCGGCTCAATAAACACCGAGCTTATTATTGAAAAGGGCGTACGACATACAAGCGCATACTCCACTCCCTACGGAGAGCTTATGGTGGGCATCACGGCTTCGGATATCGTTAACCTCAAGACCCCGAACAGCCACGTTCTTAAAATGAATTATGCCGTGGATTTTTACGGAGAAGTAAACCAGACCAAGGAACTTACAATAATAGTGGGAGCCGAGCTCCCTGAAAGGAACTGATAATATGAGCATTCTTGTTAAAACAGCACAGAAGCAGCTGCAGGATGCAGTGACTCTCGCAATCAGAAAGGCTATTGCAAACGGCATTCTCCCCGAAGCCGAGCTTCTTCCCATAAAGACGGAAATTCCCGCAGACAGAAAAAACGGTGATTATTCCACAAATGCCGCTATGGCACACGCCAAGGCTTTCAGAATGCCTCCCGTAAAAATTGCGGCGGCTATCATTGAAAACCTTGACCTTGAGGGTACATACTTTGAAAAGTGCGAATGCGCAGGTGCAGGCTTTCTCAACTTCACACTCTCCCCCGCATATTACGGAGATATTCTTACTGACGTTCTCACAAAGGATACTCAGTACGGACATTCCGATATGTTCAAGGGCAAGCGCGCTCTTGTTGAATTCGTTTCCGCAAACCCCACAGGCCCTATGCACGTAGGTAATGCCCGAGGCGGTGCTATGGGTGACTGTCTCGCTGAGGTTCTCTCCTGGGCAGGCTATGAGACGGAAAGAGAATTCTATATAAACGACGGCGGCAATCAGATTGAAAAGTCCGGTCTTTCCCTTGATATCCGCTACCGTCAGCACTTCGGCGATACTATAGAAATGCCCGAGGACTCATACCACGGTCAGGATATCATTGACCACGTAGCTAATTTTGCTCAGCTTCACGGCGACAAATATATCTCAGCCTCCGAAGAAGAGAGAAGAAAAGCACTTGTAGAATATGCTCTTCCTCTTAATATTGAGGGACTTGAAAGAGATCTTCTCAAGTATAAAATCAAGTATGACACCTGGTTCAAGGAGAGCACTCTTCACAATTCAGGTGCCGCCAAAAAGGTAGTTGACCTTCTCACAGAGAATGGCTACACCTACGAAAACGAGGGCGCACTCTGGTTCAAGGCTGAGCAATTCGGCTGTGACAAGGACTTCGTTCTCAAACGCTCCAACGGCTTTTATACCTACATCGTACCCGATATCGCATATCACTACAACAAGCTTCAGGAAAGAAGCTTCGACCTTGCAGTTGACATCTTAGGTGCAGACCACCACGGCTATGTACCGAGACTCAAGGCAGCCCTGCAGGCTCTCGGCGTATCACCCGAAAGATTACAGGTTGTTCTTATGCAGATGGTAAGACTTGTTAAAGAGGGCGAGGTCATCAAGGCTTCAAAGCGTTCGGGAAAGGCTATTACCCTCGTTACTCTTCTTGAAGAGGTACCCATTGATGCGGCAAGATTCTTCTTCAATATGAGAGAAGCAAATTCCCACTGTGACTTTGATTTGGACCTTGCTGTTGAGCAGTCCTCACAGAACCCCGTTTACTACTGTCAGTATGCCTATGCCAGAATCTGCTCAATTTTCAGAAAGATGGCAGAAAACGGCACCGCTCTTCCCGAGAATACCGCAATAAATGCGGCTGTACTTACCCACGAAACAGAGAAAGAGCTTATCCGCTTCATAGCCTCTCTTACCGAGGAAACCGAAGCCGCTGCGAAGAATCTTGACCCCTCAAAGCTCACAAGATATGCAGTTGACCTTGCAACACTCTTCCATAAGTTCTACAATGCCTGCCATTGTGACGTTGAGGAAGAGGATTTGAGAAATGCAAGACTCACTCTCTGCAAAGCAGCCGCAATAACACTTAAAAATGTCCTCGGACTTCTTAAGGTTGATGCCCCCGAAAAGATGTGAATCGGGGAAAGCTGCTCATAAATTACCGTCCTTGACGCACAGAAATTTTTAAGAACAAGTGCGACGATTATAATTTTTACGGAAATTCAAATAAGTGCCCCGAGAGAAGCTTCTTTGCGCTTTGTTTTCGGCGGTTCGCAGTACCAATGTACGGCTTGCCACCGCCGAAAACAACAAATACGGCAATTTCAGAGCACTTTCCCGTGCTCTGACCAACTGCTGTCAGACCTTAATGAGGTTGGTTTTTTCCGAACCGTAAGATTTACGGCGTTATATTTCCGAGAAGAGCTCACATTTCACCCGATTGCATCCGCTTTCCGTGAAATCGGCGCACTCGTGCAAAATCTGAGCCCTTCTCGTCAAACGGGAAATTATAAATTTACTATCTATGTTATTTCCCGTGAAGTGCAAAATATCAACAAGCAATACAAACCGAGGTGAAAATACTTTGGCAGATAATACAGAAAGAACCGTTTCCCAGAATAAAAAAGCATATCACGATTATTTTGTGGAAGAAACCTATGAGGCGGGACTCGAGCTCTACGGAACGGAGGTAAAATCCATCCGTGAGGGCAGAGTCAATCTCAAGGATTCCTGGTGTCACATAAAAGACGGCGAGATTTTCGCCTACGGTATGCACATTTCTCCCTACGAAAAGGGAAATATCTTCAACCGCGATCCCTTAAGACCTAAAAGACTTCTGATGCACAAAAAGGAAATAAATAAGCTCTTCGGACTTATGAAGCAACAAGGATATGCAATCATCCCCTTGAGTGTATATTTTGTCAGAGGAAGAGCAAAACTCAAAATCGGTCTGTGCAAGGGTAAAAAGCTCTACGACAAACGCGAGGATGCCGCAAAGAAAGCCGCCAACCGCGATATAGAACGCTCTATGCGCGGCGACAAAAACCAATAAATTATTGTTGATTTTACCTTAATTTTGCGGTATAATTATTTTCCCCGAAGGATTTTATCTCAATGAATCTTTCATCGCCGATAAAATCGGCATTTCACTCTGCCAAAGGCAGAATTTCACTCCGTAAGGAATTTCACATTTTGCTAAGCAAAATATATCACAGCAAATTTGTCCCCGACAAATTTGCCCTATGGGGGCGAAAGGATTTCGACGGGGAATCCGAGTCTTGATAAGCGAGCAGAGGTGAGGCACCTCTATAAAAGCTTCATGTTATAAAAATAAATAACAACAATAATACAGTTTTAGCTGCTGCTTAATTGCAGCTGCCGTCATTCCCGAGAGTACCGCGGCTCGGTGCGTGGCGTCATGTAGCGGTGAACGTGAACGGGAAATAGCCTTGTATTCCGTCACGCATTAAAGGGCTGGTCTTCTTCCGAGGGTGTTGTTTCCCGCAGAAGCGGACGAGATTAAATAAGCAACTACGCTCGTAGAAAGTTGGGAGGAAGGTTTTTCGGACAGGGGTTCGACTCCCCTCGCCTCCACCAAACACAAGTCAGACGAACACCTACTACTTCTTCACAGGCGGCTTCGCCGTGAAAGTGGAACTCTGACAAAAAAGAAAGAACCAAGGTTAGCATTAGCCTTGGTTTTTTTGTTTGTATAGGGGTATTGAGATAATTAACTATTATGTGATATAATAAAAAAAGCTTCGCGAAAATTACAACCGATATAATGAACACAAAAGAAAGGTGGTAACCTGCGTATGGATGAAAGCCAGTCATTATGTATTCTTGTTACGGAGGAAGATAAAACAGGTAGAGATATATCAAAAATGAGTAATTTTTTTGACGGTTATATACAGAGTTTATCTTCGCAAATTTCGCTGTGTGATACTATTCAAGTAACAGATATAGTACAAGGTGCTGATATTGGAATCATAAATGAAGTTATTTGTCATGCTGAGGCGTTATTAAAAGGGAAGTATAGCTATATTCCCGATTTTGACAGTCTTCCTCGCGGAATAAGAACAAAGTTGCAAAAAGGTATTTATACTGTTGGAGAATCACGACAAGTCGAAGGAAATATGCGCGCGGTAATCTTAGATGAAAACGGCGTTAGAGTAAAAGACATAACTCTTAAAAAAGTTCTCAATGACCCCGGAACCTTAGAAATGACAAGGAATATGGCTAATCAATTACAACTTAAACAAATTAGCGCAAAAATTGGGGTAATACAAGAACTTCAAAATTATCAGTTAGATCGCGATAGAGACCGCGATATTATAGTTCCTTTCCTTAATGCAAGAGATTATATTCTTCGTGCACAAACAGCAACAACCATTGAAGAACGACGAGAAAATCTGTTGAAAGCATCTGACAAACTGACAGATGCAATTAATTCAGTATATTCTGATATAGAAACGACTTCTAAATGGTTATGCCGATTGACAACATTTCCAATTTTTCAAATTACACCAGTAATTCAAAGACATATCGGACAATTAGCAGAAGACTTGCAACTTGCAACACGTTATGTCGGACTTCAAATGCAAGTATTTGACTATCTTCAGCAAAAAAACAATGCATTGTTAGAATTACAAAAATATCGTGTAGTCATATATGATTTTTCTGAAAAGGCTCTTAATAAAAAAGGACAATCTGCCCTAACTATAATGCAAGGGCATAGCACTTATGATGAATCGAATCGTGATTGCTGGTATAAATTAAAAGAGGAAATACAACCTTTCATTAAACTTGAACAAACACCAATAGAAGAAGTATACTTAATTTCGGCGGAGGATTGTTATGAAACAGAAAAATGATAACGAAAGAAAATGTAGTATATGTAAAAGAGCTATAACAGCAGAAGACAAAACAGGACTTTGCCCAAAATGTATAAACAAATATGGTACACCTGCGGCTGCAATTGGCGTTGGTGCTCTCAGCATGGGAGTTAGATTTGTAGTGCAACACAAAGATAAGATTATTAATGGTGCTGTTAAGGCGGCAAAAATAGCAGTAAACTTGGTAAAAAAATAATTTCCCACACATTCGACAAAACACAGACCTCCTTGTAAAATGGTATTACCAAATACAAGGAGGTCATTTTTATGTTTAATAAGAAAACCAAACTGAAGCTCACGGACTTTGAGTGTAACCTTTTAATCAACGGATTGAACGAGTTTCGCAATATGCTTCTCTCGGACGGTATCCCCACAGAAGATGTTGACGAACTGCTCCTGAAAATCATCAACCAATCTGAGCGTAGGGGGTGATACTATGTCAGACTTTATTGAAGAATTCTACTACGGAAACATCGAGCCGCAGGA
>JAZOOE010000156.1:0-11981 GCA_045654865.1 Acutalibacteraceae bacterium
GGATAAGATCAAGCACCTCAGAGAAGATAAAAAGAGCCGTGCTCAGGTATGTATGGATATTGAAGAGCAGCTTCTTAAGATGTATCAGGATGAAGAGCTTTGTATCAAGCCTGCGCTTCTTGACAAACGTGGCGGACACAAGTATTCCCTTGCAGCCTGCTCACTTATTGATTCTATTGCAAACGACAAGAACGACGTTCACGTTGTAAACGTTCTCAATAACGGAACCCTTCCCTTTATGCATGATAATGACGTAGTTGAGGTTGCTGCAAGAATTGGTGCAGACGGAGCTAAGCCCGTTCCCGTAAGACCTACATGGAACCGTCACATTGAAGGACTTATGCAGGTTGTTAAGACCTATGAAAAGTACACGGTTGAAGCAGGTATGAATGGTGACGACCGTGCCGCTTATAATGCACTTATGGTTCATCCTCTTATCGGTGACTTCAAGAAGGCAAGAGATTGCTATGAAGAAATGAAGGACGCTCACAGAGAATTTTTACCTCAGTTCCTCGGTAAATAAAAAAATATTAACACCTGTCCGTGTGTCGGTACATACGGAAAGGTGTTTTTTTGAAAAATAAGGAGAAGAGATATGAGTATTTATTCAATAAAAACAAAAAAGACCCCTCAGAAGGTGAGAACCCTTTATACCGTCGGCAGGGGGCTTCCCTGTGACAGTATTACACGTCTTACTTACGGCAAAAACGGAGTGTTGTTTGCAGGCACGGAAAACGGACTCGCATATTTCACGGGAGACGCGTTCAGTGTGGTTGACGGTATTTCGGAAAAGGTTACTGCTCTGTTTTGTGCCGATGATGATACGTTATACGTTGGCACAACCTCAGCTGTATACACCGTAAAGGAGCTTGCCGTTATAAATAAGCAGAGTTTCCCGGACAGTGTAGTTGATATTGATGTCGACGGAAACGGTGATATCTGGCTTGCAACTGTCAGCACATGCTATAAGCTTTCAAACGGAACATTCGTAAGATTTCAGGGCTTTGATTTTGAAAATACACATTGTATGACCGCATTCGGTGACAGAGAGGTTTTTGCCGCTTGTGATAAAGCACTTCTTGTTCTTCACGGTAAGCGTCCCCGTTGGAGTACGCTTATGCCCGGTATGTGCAAGGTTCCCTCAGGTATAAGAACACTTTCAAGTGATTCTCTCGGTAATGTATGGGTAGGTACCAATGAAGGTGTTTATCTTTATGACGGAAAAAGCGAGTGGATAACTCCCTCTGAGTTTGATTTCTTCCCGAAGTGCCCCGTAAACAGAATTGTTTTCGGTTCTGACGGCACCTTCTATTTTGCAACAGAAATCGGTCTTTACGTTGTAAACGGCTGGAAAACGAGGTTCCTCGGCAAGGGAAGATATCTTGCTTCCTCAACGGCTGTTGACGTGGCTGTCAAGGCAGATAATAGTGAATACTGGATTGCAACCGATAAGGGACTTTCAAGAATTGAGCTTAAATATATGTCTCTTTCCGAAAAGGCAGAGTATTATGAAAGCAAGATGAAGTACTTTACCAGAGAAAACTATCACGCAGGCGCTTATATGTCGGATATTTCCGTTCCTCTTGAGGAAAGCACCAATGAGATATCAGATAACGATGGCTTATGGTCTGCTCTTTATCTCGGTGCACTGTGCTTCAAGTATAAGGTAACGGGTGATGAATCTGCAAAGGTACAGGCAGGAAAGACAATGAAGGCACTGCTGAAATTGCAGAATATTACGGGAATCAGCGGTTTCCCCGCACGTGCTTACCGCCGCCCGGGTGAGCACCGTTTCGGTGACGGACACCACGAGTGGCACAGAGTAACCGACGAAATCGGTGAACTTGAATGGAAGGGCGAAACATCTTCCGATGAGCTCGTAGGTCACTATTTCGGTGCAGCATATTATTTTGATATGCTTGCAAGCGATGAAGAGAAAAAGGAAATTGCCGAATCAATAAAGAGAGTAACCGACCATCTGATTGACAACGGCTACACTCTCTGTGACGTTGACGGACTTCCCACAACATGGGCTCATTTCGGACCTCACGAACTGAATGATGAAGAGCTCTGGTGCTGGGAAAAGGGTATCAATTCCCTTGAGCTTGTTGCCTTTATGAGAATTACCGAGCATCTCACAGGAGACAAAAAATACGGTGAAATTGCCGATGAACTTATAAAGAAACATCATTACGGAATGAATCTTCTTATGTATAAGCGTTATGACAGCTATGCCAATCATATAGATGACCTTCTCGGTATTCTTTCAATTCTGCCGCTTCTTGAATACGAGAAGAATCCCGATATGAGAAGATATCTTCTTTTAGCTCTCAGACGTCACTATAATTATGAAAAGATAGAGCATTATCCCCTCTTTGCATTTGCTCTTTCACTTTATACCGGCGGTCACACGAATATCGAAGAATGTATCGAAACACTCGAGGATTATTCTCTTGATCTTTTGGATTATAAGACAGACCACACGATTCGCCCTGACGTGGAGATAAATTACGGCCCCGAGGAATTCGGTGACGGTCCTCAGGCACTTCACGCGCTTCCTGCAGACGAAAGAGTACTCGGTTGTCTTTCCTATGAAGCATTCTGTATAAAAGGCGGATATGATACAAGATACGTTGAGCCCTCTGAGTGGCTTCTTAACTACTGGATGGGTGTATATTACGGATTTATCGTTGAATAATAAACGATGTATATATAAACGGCTCAGGATTTTGTCCCGAGCCGTTTTTTATTATTTGAATGTTACATCCGAGCTTCTGTCAATATCAAAAGCAAAAGGAGTTTTTTCGTTTATTTCCTTATTGCCGTAGAATATATCATCAAACGTTACGCTTACGGTGTTGTTCTTGCCGTTTCCTGAAACCTTTGAAGCGGAGCCTGATTTATAAGAGATATTCCTGAAGAAGATATTTTCGCATTTGAAGCTTTCAATATCCTCTCCGAGAATCACGACACCGATTGCTCTGCCGTCGTCACGGAAGATTTCAATGTTTTCGAATGTGATGTTGTTGATGCTGCCGCCCTGCTGTTCAACGATAATTGCAAGGGAGGCAATTCTGTCCTCGTGCCAGGTGGCATCTCTTATGATAACTGCGCTGTCCTTGAAGGTTACGTCGGAAATGGGAGAGTGAACCTCACCGCAGATGCCGAAGCATCTTGCCTTGCCGGCCCATGCAACACAGTCGGAGAAAACAATATTCTTGCTTTCAATGCCTTCTCTGCCGCCGAGCCCCTTTACGTCAAAGAGGTCGTCGCCCGTTCTGCAGAAGGAGTCTGTTACCGTAACGTTTCTTGAAGAGCATATTGCAAAGGCATCTGCATTGAGTCTGTATCCGAAAATATCAACGGCAGAAATTTCAACGTTTTCACAGTCATAGGTGATAAATGACCATTCCGGGCTGTTTACGATTTTGAAGCCCTTTGCGGTTATATTTGTAGCTGATGAGAAAACAACACCGCGGCGCTCTCTTCTGTCAAGCTCCGTAAGGTCAATAAGACCGTTACCTGCGATTGTGAAATTGTCGCAGTTATAAACGTTTACAAAAGGCATACGGGTAAGCCCTATTGAATTAGATTCATAAGCCTCTGCTTCAAAATAAATGTTTTCATCCTCAGCACTCTTTATATCGTACATGTGCTCGGCTACAACGTAAGAGCCCCTTTTAAGGTAGATTGCCATATTGTCATTGGTGATATTTGCCCATGGTGTTTCAAGATAGCCTTCAACTACAATAACGTTTTCTTCACCAAGCTCTGCCTGAAGCTTTGCGATTTCTTCCTCGTCGTCAAAGTTTTCTCTTACGAAAAGAGTGAAAGCATAGTCCTGAGAAGCGTTGTTGAAGAGGAAGGTGTAAATACCGAAATCTGTGATTGTTGCGGACATTTTGCCGTCAGCGGTCACACACCTTACTCCGAGGCTTTCCGGAAGACAAATTGCATTTTGCATTTTTATTCCGAGTGAAGTGAGCTCGATATTAAATGAAAATTCGCTGTCTTTATCAAAATAAACCTCTGAGAAGGACTGAAGAAGACCTTTTTGTGTTTCACCCGAGAAAACTGTTGTTGCATATACGGGGATTTCTGTATCTGCAATTTTTGCGGTGTAGTAGGGGGAGATAAGGACACCTTTTACGTCGCGATAGCCTGCGGCTTCGACGTATTCCTCTCTGTCTGCATCTGCACGGGAAACGTATTCCTCTACGGAGATTCCTGCTTGCTCGAAGGTAATTACTGCTTCTTCAGGATAAGAAAGTACGTCAAATTTGAGGTTTTCCGAATTTTCTCCCAATGAAGCGGGGCAGAAAAGGGAAGAGATAAAGATTGTCAAGGCTGTTATAAAAGTAAACATACCTCTGAATAAATCAAGCATATTGTTATCCTTTCTTTACGGTGATTTCTCCTGTTGTAAACGACTTTATATTTTTGTTGCCGTTTTCATCGGTTGTGATTTCAACTGTGATATCTCCCCATTCGGTTCTCATTGTTCCCTTGACGTTTTTAAGTTCGGGGATATTAGCAGGAGATATTATGATTTCTTTATAGCCTGCCTTGCCTTCAGCTCTTCTGATTCCTAATATATCAGAGAAGAAGTATTCTATTACGGCACCGAACATGGGATGGCATCTTGAGTCGCAACCGTCCCAGTTTTCCCAGAGAGTTGTAGCACCGTGCTTTTTCATATTATAGAATGAAGTAATTTCTTCATTTATAAGCATTTTGTAGGCAATATCGCCCCTTCCGAGGCTGAACAGCATACGTATTACAAGGTCTGTGCCGAAAATACCCGTATCGAAGGTTAAGAGCTTTTCATATTTTGCTATAAAATTCTTCTTCGTTTCATCATCACCGAGTCCGATATCAAGAGCAAAAGCATCAGAGCCCTGAGTGCCTTCACAGAAGCTGTGAGTTTCCTCGCTGTAATAGTGCTTTATTATGGCATTTCTTGATTCGGAAGCTAACTTTTTGTAAATTAAGATATCCTCTGTAAAACCTAAAATTTCAGCAGCTTCTGCAGTCATATCCGCACATTTCGCAAGGAAATATGTGTTTACAAAGGCTTCGGGAATTGTGACCTTATTACCTAAAGGACACCAGTCACCGAGACACCAGCCGCCTTTTTCTTCGCTTGTGACAATTCCGTCCTCACAGTGGTTTACCATATATTTAAGGTAAGCCTTCATAGATTCATATGAATCCTCAAGGACGGATACGTCATCATAGAATTTATAATAGCGGTAGGGAACGATAACAGCCGCACCGCCCCAGCCTCCGGGACCTCCGCCTCCGCCGTAGAAGGGAGCCGTATGCTGAACATGACCGCCCACCTTATCCTGACAGTCCCTGATATCAGCCATCCACTTTTTATACATCTGACGGGCATCAAAAACGCTCATTACAGCACCGCAGGTAAGCTGACCGTCACCCGTATAACCCAGTCTTTCTCTGTGAGGACAGTCAGAGGGGATACAGCCGTGAACGTTTGCGTTCTGTGTTTTTACGTAAGCGTCAAATATCCATTGTAAGGTCTCATTATCGCAGGTGAAATCAGAGGTCTTTTTAAGGTCAGTCTGAATAACTCTGTATTCGGTTAAGTGACATATACCCGTAACCTCTATATATCTTGCGGCATGCCAGGTGAAATGAGGATGAAAATCCTGCCCCTTGGCACGTCTGTCGTAAATAAACGTGTCTCTCTGCATACGTGAGGTACCGCCCGTGTAGTGGAACTGCAGACTTCCGTCCGAGTTTAATTCATCGGCATAACGAAGCACCGCACGCTCGTTATTATAAGCATTTTCCTCGAATTGCAGCACAGCATAGCCGGCGGCAAGCTCGCCGATATCATAAATCTTCATATCGCCGAACTCGAAAATCAGCTTCGGCTCAATTGTTCGTATGACCTTATCCGAGGGGAAGAAGCACTCCTCTAAAACTGTATCGGGAGCTGTTCTTGTTTTTGAATTCTTCCATTCCGAATCGTCAAATTCTGCGGTTTTCCAACCGTCGGGATAAAGCCTTGCATCGTGATATTCACCGTAGTAAAGGCTTGTTTCGAGAATATAGCTATTTCTGAATCTGGTGTTTTCGGAAGAGGAATTTATAAATGAAATGTTACCTTCATTATCGGTAAGCTCAATTGTAAAAACAAGAGTATTGTCTCCCCAGTAGGGCATACCCTCATTGGGACTTTCGTGCTGACCGTACCAGCCGGCACCGATATGGGTTGCAAGAATATTGCATCCGCCCTTAATGGAAGCCGTAACGTCATACTTATAGTAATAAATTCTGTGTGAAAGCGTATCGTATATAGGCATGTGAATACCCGACAGGTCTCTTTTTTCATAGTCCGTCATAGCGGGTATAAAATGCTCGTCCGAAACTCTTTCACCATTTATAAAGGCTTCAAAGTACCCGAGAGCCGTGATATAAAGGGTTGCTTTCTTTATATTCTCCGCACTGAATGCAGTTCTCGTAAGAACTGCATCCATATCGGGGTAAGTGAGCCATACTGAATTATTGAAAATTTCAGAACTCATGGTTTTATCCTTTCGTGGGGATTATTGTGAAGCTGAACTCCATAACCTTGTCGGCACTCAGCTTGTATTCATCTCTCGTGTCGGGACCGCAGCTTGATGAGCCGATACCTCTTGTGAAGCCGTCAACCGCAAGATAGGTTGTGTTCATATCCTTTACATCTTCCTGATGCTCTGCCTTGTTGATTGCAGACTGTGTAGCGTGATGAACACTGAAATTGAAGGGTGCATCACCGTAAAGTGCAACGGTATTTTCACCGTCCGTGAGCCTGAGCCAACGTGTATCGCAGTGCATTCCGTTTTCCTGAGGGAATACATACGGCTCATACATGTCTGCAACCTTTGCACTATAAATACCTACAGGGGACTGTGCCTTGAAATCGGGCATGTTTTCTGCTTCACCTCTGCCGAAATACTCAGCTGTATCAAAGCTTCTGTCAAGCTCAAGCGTTACACCGAAGCGGGGAATATCGGAAACAGCCTCGGGAGCGATTTTTCTGAGTACGGTCTTTATTTCCATGGCACCGAGAGAGGAAATTACGTATTTGATAAACCAGCTGTACATAGCCTTCCTCTTGAATTTCATCGTATAAAGAACGTCAATCTCAATTTCACCGTCTTCAATCGAAGCGGAGAAATGCTCAAGGTTCTTCTTTAATTTGTTAAGACCGCCTTCAGCCCACTTGTCACGCATTCTTGCGTCGTTGTCAATGAGTGCTCTGTAGAGGTTGAGATTGATTCCCTTGCCCTCTGCGGGATTCTGATTGAGGATTTCCTTGCCGTTTACAACGTAGGAGGTAAGCTCACCCGTTGTTCCGTCAAAGGTTGCCTTGCCGTTATCGTAAACGACCGTAAGAATTCCGTTTTCTGATTCTGCAGAAATCTTAGAGCCGATTTCAATATCGTATTCGCAGTCGGAAACAGCAAGCTCTATCTGCTCAACCGCAATTTCATGGCCCGTTTCCTTATCGGTATAAATGAAATTGATATAGCAGTCGGCACCCTCGGTGATATTGATGTCGGAAAGCTTTATTTCCTTTGTTTTCATAGCATCAATGTCCAGTGCTATTTCTCCTGATGATACTGAAACACCGTTAATCTGATAATCATATTTTGTTGCAATATAAGAGGAATTGCGGAAACGGTTTGTGTTTGTGAACAGGAATTTTCCGTCTCCCTTATATTCTGCGCGTACGGGGCGGTAAACAACCTTCATACACTTTGCGCCTGTATGAAGTCTTCTGTCTGCATACATAAGACCGTCAACGCAGAAATGTCCGTCATGCTGCTTCTCGCCGTGGTCTCCGCCGTACGTATAACTGTATTTATATTTCTTGTCGTTCTCGTCGTGGTAAACGGTGTGATCTGCCCATTCCCAGATACAGCCGCCCATTGAATTGTCCCACTTGTAGAATAAATCCCAGTATTCCTCAAGATTGCCGGGTCCCACACCCATAGCGTGAGCATATTCGCAGAGATAGAAGGGGTATTTTGAGTATTCCTTGCAGAGATATTTTTTGTCGTCATATTCTCTGATTCTCTTGCCCGCTATCATCTTTTCGATTTCCTCAGTAGAAGTATACATCTCGGAAATAACATCATAATGGAAACGTTTTGTTCTTACAACACCTTCATAGTGTACAGGGATGGGAGTGCCGGTTGACTTTAAGAACTGATTGCACTTGTCGTGACACTTGTAACCGCCGGCTTCATTACCGAGAGACCACATAAGAATTGAGGGGTGGTTTCTGTCGCGGAAATACATTCTCTTTACTCTGTCAACATAGTGCTTTGCCCACTTGAGGTCGTGGCTGATTCTGCTTACATCATCAAACATTTCACCGCATCCGTGAGTCTCAATGTCAGCCTCGTCAATAATGTAAAGACCGTTTAAGTCGCAGAGAGTGATAAAATATGGGTCGGGGGGATAATGTGAAGTTCTGACGCCGTTGACGTTCAGCTCCTTCATGAGGCGTACGTCTCTTTCCATATCCTCAAGAGACATGGAATAACCCTTGTAAAGGTCTGTATCGTGGTGATTGACGCCCTTTACCTTGATGGGTTTGTCGTTTACGTAGAATACACCGTTTTCGATTTTTATGGTCTTGAAGCCGATAAACTGTCTTACTGTCATAGCCTCCTCGCCGTCCTTGATAACGGTGAGATAGAGGGCATAGCAGGTGGGCTGTTCTGCATTCCACTCGGTGACGCTGAGATTTTTGAATGCGATTTCCTTTTCGCCCTTGACTTCTTTTTCTGCTAAAAGATTTTTCTCTTTGTCAAAAAGCTCAGCCTTGACGATACAGTTTTTGTCGTCTCCGAGAACGGTTTTTACGGTAAGATTATAGCCCTTCTTTGCCTTTTCCGTTACAGCCTCAAAGTCATAGAGATAGCTTTCGGGATAGTTATAAAGAAGAACATCTCTGAAAATACCGTTTTCACGGAACATATCCTGACATTCAAGGAAGGTACCGTTACACCACTTGAACATAACGACAAGAAGCTCGTTTGTGCCTTCAGTAAGAAGGGAAGTGATGTCAAATTCCGCTGTATTATGGCTGCCCTCCGAATAACCGACAAACTTGCCGTTTACGTATAAAGAAAGGTTATTTGAAACACCGAGGAAGGAAATAATATGCTTTGCGGAAAGCTTTTCTATTTCAATGGTCTTTCTGTAGATACCTACGGGCATATCTTCGGGAATTTCGGGAGCGATAGTCTTTATTTCGTAAGGACAGTTGAGATAAACGGGCTCCTGATAGCCTGTTCTCTGCCAGTCAGAGGGAACTGTTATTGTATCAAAAGCGGTTTTTGCGGTATCAAGCTTATCGGGCACAGTACTTATTGATTTGTAGAATTTGAAATTCCATTCGCCGGAAAGCACCGTGACCATGTCAGAATTATAGCGCTCCTTTGAAAAGCAGGTTGCTTTAAGAGTCTCAGAGCTTTTGTAGGCTACACCGTAAGCTCTCGGAGACAGCTTGTTTTTTTCAAAAACCGAGAAATTATTATGGATATTTTTGATGATCTGATATTTCAATTCATTCATCCTTTCTGTTTATAATTAAATCTATGCTAACATATTTTTTTTACAATAACAACAGTTTTTTTTGTTATTTTATTTGACAAATGAAGCGGTTTGTATAATAATGTAGAGAGTAAATATTTTTGGAGGATAATATGAAAAGCAAAAATATTGTTTGTATCTTTATTTTTCTTTTGACTGTTTTTCTTTTGTGTTTTTCGTCCTGTACCGGCAAAACAGAAGAAAACGAGAGTACTACCGCTTATGAATACGTGTCGTCTGATACGCAAACAACCGTCAGCGGGAACGAAAGCAGTACGGGAACAGAGGAATTAATTATAGACACCTCGTGGACAAGGAATTTTAATGCAACCTACAGTATTCTGAATCCGGATGTCAGCCCTGTGCCGATAAAGATCAGGGAAATTAAGACCGATAACGTGCACAGCATCGAATATCTTGACGGAAGCTCCTTTTACTTCTGGAAGCAGAACGGCTCTGATGTTTATAAATACACCGTTGTTGCCAATGCAAGTGAACAGGTTTATAAGGTATATGAGAATGAAAGTGTTTTAAATCACAGTGTATTTCTTAGTAAATGCTCCGAGATAGAGAAGAATTTTCCGCTTCTCAGTAATGTGTGCTATGAATATGATGAGGTGGTTGCAGGCAGACAATGCAGCAAATATATTCAAAGGGCCTATAAGGACGGAAAGGTTACCGCAACTCTGTTTGTCTGGGCGGATAAGGAATTCGGCTTTGCGGTAAAAGAGGAAGAGTATGATGCCGATGGCCGTCTTGTTGCAAAGCTGGAGGTGCTTGAATTCTCCTGCGGCAGCACGAAGGACGAGGATGTGATCGTGGATATTTCGGGCTATACCTTCAAGGAGGAGCAGTAAATGAACGTTTATGATTTTGATAACACCATTTATGATGGTGAAAGCGTGCTTCACTTTTTCTTTTATTACATCAAAAAGACACCCTATCTGCTTAAATATATTCCTAAGGTTTTTTATGCCTTGCTGAAGTATAAGGCAGGAAAGGTGACCGTTGAAAAGGCTTTGGAGGAATATGCTCCCTTTGTGGAGGAATATTTTAAGAGTATTCCCGATATAAGAGCGGATGCAAGAGAATTCTGGGATGCTCACATGGACAGGATCAAGCCCTTTTATAAGGACATCCAAAGAGATGACGACGTAATAGTCACCGCATCTCCCGAATGCACAATGGAGGAGATATGCAACAGACTTGGAATAAAGCATTGTGTAGGCAGTATCATTGATGAAGAAAGCGGAAAAATCACTCGTCTTTGTATGCGTTCACGCAAGGTGACTGCGTTTTTTGAGGCGTTCCCCGATGCTGAAATAGAAAATTTTTATACCGATTCACCCGAAAATGATGCCCCGCTTATTGCTGTGGCAAAAAATGCATACCATGTAAAGGGTAATAAAATAATAAAGATCAAGTGAGAGAGCGTTTATGGAAAATTTTACTCCCGTTTCATTCAGAAACGTAAGGATAAACGACGGCTTCTGGAAAAACAGAATGGAGCTCAATGAAAGTGTTACCATATATTCCGTAATGGATCGCTTTAAGGACACGGGACGCTTTGAGGCATTCAGATTCAATTGGACAGAGGGCTCCGATATCCCGAAGCCTCATCTTTTCTGGGATTCTGATGTTGCTAAATGGATGGAAAGTGTTGCTTATATACTTGTCAGCAAGGATGTACCCGAGCTCAGACAAGAGGTTGAACAGCTGATTTCTCTGATGGAGGAGAATCAGCAGGAGGACGGCTATTTCAATATTGCCCACACCGTTGTTCATCCCGAACTGAAATTCAGAATAAGAGATAACCATGAGCTTTACTGCCTCGGTCATTTTATTGAGGCTGCCGTAGCGTGGAAAACGGCAACGGGAAGCGACCGGCTTATTGACGTGGTTGATAAATATATAGATCTTGTCATCCGAGTGTTCAGAGAGGAAAGAAGCGCCGAATTCACAACTCCCGGTCACGAAGAGATTGAGCTTGCTCTCATAAGATTATACAGAATGACAAAAAAGGAAAAATATCTTGAGCTTGCTATGTTTTTTATTGACGAACGCGGCAAGCGTGATGAGTATGTTCCGTCGTGGTGTAATTCCTCTTATAATCAGAGTCATTTGCCCGTGAGAGAGCAGAGAGAGGCTATGGGGCATTCCGTCAGAGCCTGTTATTTATATTCGGCTATGACGGATGCGGCAAAGGAAACCTCAGATCAACAGCTTTTTGATGCTTGCAAGGCAATTGTCAATGATATTGTCAGTAAGAAAATGTATATTTCAGGCGGTGTGGGAAGAAGTAGGCACGGAGAGGCGTTTCCCGTGGCTTATGACGTTCACAATGATACTGCATATTCGGAAAC
>JAZOOE010000157.1:0-6287 GCA_045654865.1 Acutalibacteraceae bacterium
AAATGACTATAATGTGCATATAGAGATTATGTTGGATAAGCGGTGCTTGTACGGAAGCTTCCAAATTATTTTCACATAAAAGATATCGAGGTATATACTTTCCCTTATACATATAAATGTCGGAAACATTGCACATTTTGAGTTATTAAAAACTGTTTTGCCGTTCCGCTCCTGTAAGTATCTGAAAAAGTCAAAATCTTCTTTTAATCGGTCAAGTTCTTCATTGCCTGTTTTGACTTGTTTCTGTTGCTGTGGCTCTTGAAGTTTCAAAACATTTTCAATGTCGATTGTAGCGGATAAATCGCATATAACTACATCTTTATTTGTGCCGTAACCCTGCCTGCTGAAATAATGGAAATGGTAAAAGAATATAGTTCAATGATTTATGACTACAAACCAACGGACAGGCTAGTTCTAACAAGTAAGCAAAGTTTAACAAGAGAAATGATTAGAGGTTGCACCGCTTCGGGCGTGAAAAGAATACGCATACACGATTTAAGACACTCTCACGGCTCATTGCTCATTGAGTTAGGTTTTGCCCCTCTGTTAATCTCTGAACGGCTCGGACACGAAAACATAGAAACAACTCTGAACACATACTCTCACCTATACCCAAATAAGCACGGAGAAGTAGCAGAAATATTGTCAAAATTGATACAAAATTAAAAATTTAGTACGATATTAGTACGATTAGAAAATAAAAAGTCCCGAAAAACCTTGTCAATAAAGGCTTTCGGGATTTATTGTTATTATTCCCACTCTATTGTGCCGGTGGGCTTGGGTGTGAGGTCATAGAGGACACGGTTGATGCCTTCTACCTCTGAGGTGATTCTTGCCGTGATCTTGTGAAGAA
This sequence comes from Acutalibacteraceae bacterium, assembly GCA_045654865.1. Classification (GTDB taxonomy): domain Bacteria; phylum Bacillota; class Clostridia; order Oscillospirales; family Acutalibacteraceae; genus RUG806. Next base: position 854 of record JAZOOE010000157.1, read on the forward strand.
CGGGGTAGGGGATTTCTTCGATCTCAGCCTTCATAGCATCAGTTGTGTTGATTGCTCTGATAATTGCGGGCCAGCCAACGTAGCGGCTTTCATCCTTCACGACTACGCTCTTCATATTGGGGATAGCAATAAAGTACTGCCATACCTTACCTGCAAGGCCTGCGTTTTCGAATTCTTCTCTGAGAATAGCATCAGCCTCTCTAAGAGCTTCAAGTCGATCACGGGTGATTGCTCCGAGGCATCTTACACCGAGTCCGGGGCCGGGGAACGGCTGACGGTAAACCATTTCGTGAGGAAGACCGAGAGCATCGCCGACAACTCTTACTTCATCCTTGAAGAGGAGCTTGATGGGCTCAACGAGCTTTAATTTCATATCCTTGGGAAGTCCGCCGACATTGTGATGTGACTTGATGAGCTTTTTGCCTTTTTCTTTCTTGATGCTTTCAAGAATATCGGGATAGATCGTACCCTGTGCAAGGAAGGAGATACCGTCGAGCTTTGCTGCTTCTTCATTGAATACGTTTATAAATTCTTTGCCGATGATCTTGCGCTTTCTTTCGGGGCTTCTTACGTTTGCAAGAAGATCAAGGAAACGGTCTGTTGCATCGATATAAATAAGGTTAGCATCAAGCCCGTTTTTGAAAACCTCAATAACGTTTTCGCTTTCGCCTTTTCTCATAAGTCCGTGGTTAACATGGACACATACGAGCTGCTTGCCGATAGCCTTTATAAGAAGAGCGGCAACAACAGATGAATCAACGCCGCCTGAAAGAGCAAGAAGAACCTTCTTGTCACCCACTTGTTCACGAATTGCATTTACCTGCTCATCAATGAAAGCGTCAGCGAGCTCTTTGGTATTGATTCTGGGCATTGTATCGGGTCTTTTGTTTGAATCCATAATTAAATCCTCCTTGATATGTAAATTTCAACAGGGCAACCCGAGGGCTGCCCGTATGAAGAAATCAGTTTGTATAGTTGTCGAAATAGCCCTGAACAAGAACTACGGGTGTGCCCTTGTCGCCTGAACCGCTTGTAAGGTCGCAGAGTGAGCCTATAAGGTCAGTAAGCTGACGGGGAGTTGTGCCCTGTGAAGCCATGTTACCTACAAGATTGTCGTTCTTTGCCTTGATTGAGGCGGAGATAGCAGCCTTGAGCTCTTCACCTGAAAGGTCCTTGAAATCGTTATCAGCAAGATACTTGAGCTTGAGCTCGTTGGGTGTGCCGATAAGACCGTCTGTGAAGGCGGGGGAAACAACGGGGTCTGCAAGCTCCCAGATTTTGCCCTGAGGATCCTTGAATGCACCGTCACCGTAAACCATAACCTCTACGTGCTTACCGGTAGCTTCAAGAATTTTCTGCTGTATATCAAGAACGAGAGCCTTACACTCTCTGGGGAAAAGCTTGATTGAATCCTCGGTTGATTTATTTGATCCGAGAAGGCCATACTTTTCATTATAGCCGCCACGCTCGCCGGGAGCTGTAAGAATATCATCAAGACCAATAACAGCCTTAGCACCTGCTGCCTTGAGGATTCTCTTTGTTCTTGCTCTTGTGTGAATATCACAGGTGAGTACGCAATCTGTATAATCGAGAATGGCTTTTGCCTGATTTGCGAAAATTATTTCAACCTCAGCTCCGCTTTCCTTGATGAGCTGTCCGTAGTATTCAACGTAATCAACGCCGGTAAAGGGATGAAGATTCTGACCGAAAAGCTCTCTGTATTTCTCAAGAGAAAGAACGTCTGAGTAGGGATTTATGCCTGCCTCATCAATTTTATCAAGGCTGACCAGCTCGTTGCCTACTTCATCAGAGGGATATGAAAGCATAAGGACAATCTTTTTTGCTCCCTTAGCAATACCTCTGAGACATATGGCAAAGCGGTTTCTTGAAAGAATGGGGAAAATAACACCGATAGTTTCACCGCCGAGCTTAGCCTTCACGTCCTTTGCGATGTCTTCAACTGATGCATAATTGCCTTGTGCACGAGCAACAATTGATTCTGTAAGTGAAATTACGTCGCGATCACGAAGCTCAAAACCTTCGTTTTCAGCAGCAGCGAGAACACTGTCAGATACGATTTTTGCAAGGTCATCACCTTCACGGATGATGGGACAACGGATGCCGCGGGAAACAGTACCGACTAATCTGATGTTTTTTTCCATAGTATATGATTCCTTTCGTATGCCCCGTAGGGGACAGGATTTTTTGCAAAAAAATTAATACATTTAATTATATAACAGTGTGGTGTCAAAATCAATAATTAAATAAGTTTTTTGAACAAAAAAAGAAAAAATAATTCAATTGAACAGCCGTAACGACTTTTTATGCCCAACTGAATTTTTATACCAATGTTATAAAACTTTTTTTGTGTATTTGTCAATATTTTATTGTGTAGAAAGTAAAAAAAATAATTTAAATTTTTTTGTGCAAAAAAAACTAAATCCATTCTCAAATACTTAAATCTGTGTTGGATATATATGGTTTTGCACAGCTGTGAAAGGTTGACACCTGAAACGGCTGATGATATAATGACCGCAAGGAAAGGATGGTATTTTTATGGAATATATAAAATCATCAGACGCCCCTGCCGCTATAGGACCTTATTCGCAGGCAGTCAGAACAGGAAGCCTTATTTTTACTTCGGGACAGATTCCGATTGATCCCGAGACGGGCGCAATTTCGGGCGAAGATATACTTGAGCAGACGGAAAGAGTATGTAAGAATCTTGCTGCGGTTCTTGCTTCTGCCGGCGTGCAGTTTACGGACGTTGTGAAAACCACGTGCTTTTTATCCGATATGGCAGATTTTGCGGCATTTAATTCTGTTTATGAGCGTTATTTTGTTTCAAAGCCCGCGAGAAGCTGTGTTGCAGTAAAGGCTCTTCCGAAAAACGTTCTTGTTGAGATAGAGCTTATTGCAGAGGTAAAATACAACAGATAACAGAAGTTGAAAAGAAAAAGACGGATATTCCGGCAAAAAATGTCGGTATCCGTTTTTATGTATATATGCTGAGATAATGCCAACAAATATGAAAAGTTGAAGCACTCTGGCAATTGAAACGAATCAAGGGGTTCTTGCAGTACATTCTGTAAGAACCCCTCGGTTATTTTGTTTTTCTGTTTTTCAGCTATTGAACGGTAATGTCAGAGTTACCTTGAACAGATCGCCGTCAATTATGAGAAACAGTCTGCCGCCGATAACATCTGTAAGGCTTTTTGCTATGGATAAGCCAAGTCCCGAGCCCTCTGTATTTCTTGAGGCATCTCCTCGTACGAATCTTTCCGTTAATTCATCAGGAGATATGTTAAGCTTGTTTTTTGAAATGTTGCGGAAAGAGATATATGCATTATTTTCATCCTGCCATAATGAAATGTAAACTCTCGTTCCCGGCATTGAGTATTTGCAGATATTGTTCATAAGATTATCAATAACACGCCACAGCAGTCTGCCGTCTGTATTGATAATTATGTTATTTTCGGGCACCTGTGCAACGGGAATAAGAGCTTTTTCCTCGAGCCGTTCAATATATTCACCCGTTGTTTGCTGAATAATAACATTCAGAACAGTAGGTTCCTTGTGAACCTCAATGTTGCCCGTGGATGCTTTGGATGCTTCAACAATATCAAAGGTAAGCTTTTTCAGTCTTTGTGACTGTCTGTCAATAACGTCGATATATTCTATTGCCTTTTGGTTGTTGATATCGGTTTTTTTAAGCAGATCTACGTAATTGACGATTGATGTCAGAGGAGTTTTCAGGTCATGGGAAACGTTTGTGATTAGCTCTGTTTTAAGGCTTTCGCTTTTCATTCGTTCCTCAACAGCCTTATTGACGGCATTATTGATATTGTTAAGATAATCGGCATGCTTTTTAAGCGGTCCGAAAAGCATAGACGTGCTTATTCTGTATGAAACGTCACCCGATGAAATTTGCTTTGCGCCGTTGTGAAGAGCCGTGAGAGCAACCAGAGCAAAAATTATGATGGGTAACTCAATGATTGTAATGATCATTGTGATTGCGGCAGCATCGTCTTCTCCGAAAAATATGAAGGTTAATACTTCGCAAGCCATCGCAACAACAAAAAAGAGTGCAATAAGTGCAATTGCTGTTTTTGATCCTCTTACGTTATCGGTAACCTCAGCAGCGTGTTTTACCGTACGGTAAATTTTTGTGGTAAGAGTGTTTTCAAGGATTGTTTTTGCTCGGATTCTGACAGGAAGAGTGTAAATGAAGAATAGAGCTATAAATGCAAGTCCCGTAGCCCCCATTATAATAAAGAACTCATCGTTGGTGCTGCACATTCCTATGCATCCGACACCTGCCGCAACGCTTAAGAGGAGATAAAGGTCAAAGGGAATGGCATGAAGTCCGCCTGCCTTGGGCTTATCTCTGTCGGGCACATAGCCTGCAGACCAGAAAATATAAGCAATTGCAAGAAGGAAGGTCAGGAAATATATAATGGTAATTGAAATGATATTATCCTTATATGCCATTGCAATGTCAACAAATATTTCGGCGTAGTAATAAACATCCTTTGCATTATCGGAAAAAACGGGTACGCTTACGCTAACGTGAAGCTGGGAATTGCCCTTCTGCATGTAGCTGTAGGATGTGCTTTCGTCTGATATGTTTGCAGCTGTAAGGCATAGATATTTGAGACGATCGCGGAATTCGCTTAAAACGAGAGAGCCGCGGTAGGTGTATATAAGCTCAATCTCTTTGTCGTCTGTAAAAAGAATTGTCTCGAAGCTTACGGCAGGAACAGCATCACTTGCACCGTATGTCGGCCATATTTCTACATAGTCACCGTCTTCATACTCATAGGATTCTTCATAATATTCATCCTGCCGGAACGAAAAATCCGTTATGTCGTAGGGAAGCGTCTCAAGAAAAACCTTGCAATATTCAAAAACAGATTTTTTTACAGAGTCTGTGTAGTAATAATGAAGATTTACGGTTTTGCCCGAATAGCTGTTAGTTATTTCATATTCCTGAATCAGATACTCATTTTTATCGTAGGAAAGTGAAGGGGAATATGATAGCTTTGTTGTTATCTCTTCGGTTTTTGATTCCGCATAATCATCCGATGCATGAGTTGTTTCAAATCTTGTGGTCTCTTCTTGGGGTGCATAGATCTCAGTAGCATAGGGCTGCAGAACCGTTGCTGATTCGGTTGGTTCGTCGATATAGGAAATCTGTTCGTTATAAGAATCTCCCTGTACATACCAACCGCCGTTATAGCCATATCCGGTGTAATAATTTATAAAAACCTGTGAAAAAGTGAATACATCCTCGGAATGAAGGGCCGTTTTGTCATTGCAAAGAAGAAGATTTCCGTTTTCGTCGCAGATTTCAAAGTAAATATTTGAGTTTTCGGGGGAGTATTTTGAACGGTAAAGCTGAATTTCGGAATCGTTATAATTCTGATATTCGGTG
>JAZOOE010000158.1:0-5268 GCA_045654865.1 Acutalibacteraceae bacterium
ATCTCCTGAACCTTACCGAGAATAGCATCAAGCTTTGTAATTTCGCCATACTCAAGAAGATGTTCGCCACCGTTAAGGATATAATCGGAAACAGTAAGAACCTTTGTAGTATAAGTTGTGGTATCGTTTTCATTCAAGGTAATAAGACGAAGACCTCTTACTGAGTTATCACCATAGGATTCAAAGCTTGCACCGGGAGTGTTAACAATATCAACACCGTTCTTGCTGACAGTGTATGAATTGGGATGATCGTGGCCTGAGAAAACAGCAACAACGTCACCGGTCTCAACAAAAGCATCGAACTGTCCGTAGTTATAATAGCCGGGACAGGGAGCCTCAAGCATAAAGCCATCCTTTATTCCGTGAGCAAAAGGAAGATATGTGTAGCTGATTCCGTCAAAGTTAAGAGTGAGATCACCAAGACTGATGGGACTTTCAAAGAAAAGCTCTTCAAATGCTTCCTGAACAACGATATGCTGGAAAGCCATAGCATTAACAGTATTACCGCCGTTAGCCGCCTTTATCTCAGCAGAATTATTCTTATACCATTCAATCTGATCCTCATGAACAGCATCATAACCAAGACGGTTGCCGTCCTCATCGTATGTATAGGAGTTAGAGTCGAACATATAAAGATTATATGCGATTGATTTACCGTCTGAGCTCTTAACTGTAAGATTATGAGTTCCTACACCTGTAAGCTCGGGAACAGCATCGTAAGCAAGACAAAATTCTCCGCCGTACTGCTGATAAAGCTTGAGGAGCTCTTCTCTTGAAACACCCTGCTCATCATCGTGATTACCAAAAACAAGAGTGAAATATGTTTCGGTCTCAACGAAGATGCTGCAGATTTCTTCAATAGCCTGAGCCTTTGTTTCAGCAGTAGCAACAGTGTTATCACCGCCGAGAATTACAATATCGGGATCATACATATCGATCATATCCGTGATAAACTGCTTTGCGGTCTTATGCATAGGATACATATCCTGAATATCACAGATATTAAAAATCTTGAATTCGCCGTTTTCATCAAACTTGAGAACGTCATTCTCACCTGCAACGGAAGCGAATCCGATTGTTGCAAAGCTTAAAAGCATTGCAACGGAAAGTAAAACAGAAATAAATTTTTTCATAACTTATCCTCCAATTAAAAAAGTCACAGTAATTTTACTACCAAATCCCCACAAAGTCAAATTGCTCGGACATTTTCAGCATATAGCACAAATCATACCTCATATAATTGGCAAGTCATACAGAAATTAATAATATTATTGATATTGCCCGACAGTTCATTTATTATAAAAATATAATTTTTGAAAGGATTGACATATATGAATAAACCAACACTCGGAATACAGCTTTTTACATTAAGAGATTTCTGTCAGAATGCAGAGGATTTTGATGAAACACTCGCCTATCTTGCCTCGATGAACGTAAAGGACGTTCAGATTTCTGCAATAGGACCTATTGATCCCGCTGTTCAAAAGAGCATACTCGACAAAAACAATATGTCGGTTTGTGTTACACATAAGCCCTTTGAAAGATTTGTCAATGACACGGAGAATCTCATAGAAGAGCACAAAACCATTAATTGCTATGCATTGGGACTCGGAGCAGCTTCCGATGAATACCGAGACACAAAGGCTGCCGTTGATGATTTTATTGAAAAGATCCGCTCATTTTCAGACAAGCTTAAAGAAAACGGAATGACATTCAATTATCATAATCACGATTTCGAATTCAAAACAATGGATAACGGCGAAACCATGATCGATTATTTGATCGAGAACACAGATCCTGAGGTATTTCATTTTATTCCTGACGTTGCGTGGATCCACTACGCCGGTGCAGACCCCGTTGAATATCTCCGTAAAATGAAAGGCAGAGTGAAGGTTTGCCATTTCAAGGATTATATTATCGCAGACGGAACAAGAAAGTTCTGCACACTGGGTGAAGGCAGAGTTGATCTTAAAGCCTGCTATGAGGCTTGCAAGGAGCTTGACATCCCCTATATAGTTTATGAGCAGGATAACGACTGGATTGACGGTGATGCGAAAAAGGCAACTAAGCTTTCTTGGGAATTTATGCAGACTCTTGAAAATTGACAGCCTGCCAGAAAAGATCAAGACAATTCCTTGCTGAACAATATACAAATAACTTTCAGCTAAATAACGTCAAACGGGGCAGTAAAAAACTTTTGTTTTTTACTGCCCCGCTCTTTATGCTTTTATCATATCCTTAAGCCTTAATAACGTAAGGCGTTTTCTCATATATGGCGAATATTTCACGCAAAGGTCAAAATAATCCTGAGTTTTTTCAATATCACTTACGCTGATTTTACATCCGGCTTTTATCATTGCAGTTTTGCAGGCCTCATAGGACGGAACTGATCTTATTATTTTTCGAATATCCTGCCAGCACTCACCTATTTTATCAGGCTCCACACCATCCACTATATTATCGGGGAAATTGAGATTTCTGACGTCATCTGCCATTTCGCCGTAAACCTCAAAAACCTTGTTCCAATCCACGCTTTCTTTCACACCGATAACACTTTCAATATCCGCAAGACTGTTATAATATTTCAGCATTTCAAGAGTGCAAACACCGACGTCCTCGCCGTGATAATTCGGAATAATGCCATCGGGCAACTGCAAACACTCAATTAGATGAGCTATTATGTGCTCGCTTCCGCTGGCAGGTCTTGAGTTTTTTGTAAAGCTCATTGCAATTCCCGTCATCAAAAGACTTTCAAAAATTTTCCCTGCAGTCTCTTCATCCTTAACAGTTACATAATCCGCCATTTCCATAAGAGTATCAACGGCTTTTTTTGTCAGCTCAGCAACACGATCACAGTAATATTCTCCCGTAAGCAATGACGAAATTCTCCAATCTATAAGCCCCACGTATTTTGCTATCATATCTCCGAAACCTGCTGATTTGAGACAAACGGGAGCAGAAGCAAGAATTGCCGTATCACCAATAATAACCTCGGGGCTTTTTGCTGCATAAGATGACTTAAATCCGTTTTCGACTATGGGTGATGAATCAGAAGCAAATCCGTCCATTGAGGGAGCAGTTGCAAAAATACATAACCTTTTGTTTTGTCGTGCAGCTGCAAGCCTGCAAGGATCATTAACTGATCCCGTGCCGACAGATAAAATTGCAATATTCCGCCCCCTGATAATGGCCTCAAGCTCTTCAACGTGCTTCATATCCGCAACTCTTATATTGTCGTAGATTTTCTTTTCTACCTTAAAAGAGCTAAGCGAATCCTCAATTTTATTCGCAGCATTAAGAGTATTCTTATCAGCCACAAGAAGCAGATCCTCAGGAAAATCGTTTTCTTCAAGAATTTCGCCTATCCGTGAAACCAATCCAGAGCCTATTCTTATATCTTTGACTGCCGTTTCATGTACTTTGCCGCACGGACAAGGTCTCTTAAAGGATTCAATGATTTTCATTATTTCTGACATATACCTACACCTCTTAAAAAGATAAACTGTCAATCAAAATATCTACGTTTTCCGTGCTGTGTTCAATTTCCTTTGAAAACAACCGTGAAACCTCAGTAACCGACATAGAATTACAATAAGCAATTAACGAAACCGCAAGGACACTGTATGCGATAAATTGTCCTCTCGGAAAAATATTGAGATCACAAACTGATTTAAGATAATACCTGTAAACAAGATAACAGAACAAATCAGAAAGCTGCACATTGACAGCATCAAGAAATTCCGAAAAATCAGAATTTTCAAGCTCTACACAGGGACAGTTGTTCAATAAATTTAGCCATTCAGGATTCAATATCTCGCATTCATTGCCGAGAACACAGATAAATTTCTTGATATCACCCAAAGACGGACGTTGGGCATTATCTATCGTACAGTGATTTATTTCTTCCTCATCGCGGCAAGAAACAGCCGACAGCCTATCGATCATTGCAAAAATTGAACCGGATGCATTTAAGATTTCTTTTCGAGAAGAAATCAAAACGGCAAGAACTTCATCATCTCCGTCGTATTCCGGAGTTGGATAAATTGACTTTTCCGGATTTTGATCAAAAATAATACGTGCCGCCTCAGGGCAAGAAACAGAAAGAGAGATTTCCGTAAATCCGTCGTATTCCTCTATAAATCTCGGATGCTCACGACAAATTGTGCTTGTCATACTTTCATCAAAAGTAATATGAATATCACACAACCCACTGTCATTAAGAAACGGACACTTACCGTCCACAAGCGAAAAACAATAATCTGCATCTGCATCCTCTCGGATAAAGCTCCTTATTCTATCTCCGATTTTCCCTTGCAACGTCCGATATTTTTCAAAGGTTTCTTTATCAATTGTAATTTCCCATTCTTTACAACAGCTGTCCGAACACTTATCGGCAATACATCTGAATTCATAATAATATGAAGGATAATATTTCATCGGCTATCACCTAAAAGTCAAGTCCGCACGTGTAACACGCACGGACTGAAAAATAATCAGATCGAAATTTCAAGAGCAGTTTTATAAAGTGAAAGATCAATTGATTTCTTCATTTCGAGAGCTTCCAAAATATCATAATCAACAATGCCTTCATTCTTCATAGCAACCACACGGTTACCTACGCCCTCAAGAAGAAGATGAGCAGCATAAGCACCAAGCTGACTGCCTGCAACTCTGTCCTTAACAGTAGGTGAACCACCGCGCTGAACGTGTCCGAGTACAGTAGCTCTTGCTTCAACCTCAAGAGTGTCCTCAATATACTTTGCAAGAGCAGAAACACCGTTAATGCCCTGAGCTGCAAGCTTTTCGCTAACACCCTCAGCAACAACGATAATGAAATGGCGCTTTCCTGCATCCTGAGTTCTTTTCATTCTTTCGATAATATCTTTTTCAATATCGAATTCTACCTCGGGAATAAGAATAGCAGTAGCACCGACTGCAATACCTGCATTGAGCGCAAGGAAGCCTGCGTGTCTGCCCATAACCTCAACAACAGTGCAACGATCGTGAGATTCACTTGTATCTCTGATTCTGTCAACCATCTCCATTATTGTGTTAAGACAAGTGTCATAACCGATCGTATAATCACAGCAAGCAATATCATTATCAATCGTACCGGGAACGCCGACACAATTGATTCCTCTCAGTGAAAGATCTCTCGCACCTCTGAAGGAACCGTCTCCGCCGATAACAACAATACCTTCAATATCGTTTGATTTACAAATTTCAACAGCCTTCTGCATACCCTCTTCGGTGCAGAATTCCTTGCTT
>JAZOOE010000159.1:0-2614 GCA_045654865.1 Acutalibacteraceae bacterium
AGTAAAAGAACAAGCCTACCGAAACAAATCCTAAAACGTGACCGATTAACGTGATGAAATTCTGCATAATTACCTCTGAATTGACGTGTCTGATATTTTTTCTTCCGTCAAATAATTATACTCAAATTTCCGTCAAAATCAAGATTTAAACTGACGATATTACACAATCAGAGGCATAATATTTTGGTGATTATGTATATGTAAGTGATGGTATTGATTATTTTGCACCTTACCTTTTGTGCTTATTGTGCAAAAAATCACTGTTTTGTACGGATAAGAGGGAGCACAAAGATATTCCGTATTACCCCTCATTTTTTACGCTGGCACCTTTGGTGGTGAGTAAGTGCGCATTTATCCTTCGGACAGCTCAGTGATATTCTGCCTTATGGCAGAGTGATATTATTGCCTTACGGCAATAGTGATATTGAAGCCTTGCGACAAGTGGTATTTTATTCGCCTGTAAACTGCCGAAGGCAATACCGCTTGTCGCAAGACAAATATAACTGCGAAGCAATATCACTCGCCGTAATGCGAATAAAATCGGCGTTGTATCCTTACGGGTACAACGCCTTGAGAAGAGTCTCCTTTGATTTGCTTTTCGGCTTCCCTTGAAAAGGGAAGTATTCAGAGTCTTCCTGATGCTTATTCTATTACGAGAATATCAAGGAAGCCTGTCAGCTCAAATACGTCCATAACGTCGGGGCAGACGTTTATTAATTTCATAGAGCCACTCTTGTGCATTTTTTTCTGAGCGGCAAGAAGCACGCGGAGACCTGCACTGGAGATATATTCCATACCCTTTACGTCAAGGACAAGATTTTTTGTGTCTGCTTTAAGCTCGTTGATTGCTTTATCAAGATCGGGAGCGGTGATGGTGTCGAGTCTTCCTGTGATCCCGATGATTGCTTCGTTGTCATTCTTTTTGATTTCGATAGTCATTTCAATGAAACTCCTTTAAATTTTTTTGTTCATGGTTAAGATGTTTTCGCCGTTTTCGTAAGTATAGTCCAGCGAGTCCATCGTCTTTTTTGAGATAAAAATTCCGAGACCGCCCGGCTCACGCTCCTCGGCAGGGAGTGTGACGTCGGGTTCTTCCTGCTTCAGGGGATTGAACGGAATCCCTTTGTCGGTCATTCGCAGGGTGACAACACGCTCTTTCTCATCAAAGCTGATGAAAAGCGTCATATCTCCGTCGCCGTCGGGGTATGCATAGTGAGCGACGTTGACGAACAGCTCTTCTGTTACAAGGCAGATTGCCATACTGCTTTTCATTGGACATCCGCAGTCCTCAAGCGCCGCCTCAACAAAGCCGAGCACGTCAGATAAGGCTTCGGTTTTTGCGGGGAAGGTTTTATTCATCATAGTCTCACCTCCGTAATCAGACGTTGTCATTATAAGATCGGAAAGAGGAGCTTTGGTTTTTCTTGCTTTTATCCGAATTTTGGGCTTCCTGAATTTTTATGCTCTGCGCTTTTTGAGAGTAAAGCTGAATTAATATCAGGATTTTGATATTGACTGATTGTTCGTAAGCTCAAGTGCGATCTGGAGAATCGTGTAGATGAGCTCAAGAGAAGAAAGGATAATGTCGTTGATGTACTGAATGTTATACAGACGGAACAGCTCCTTAAGGTCAGACAGCTCCTCGTCCGTTGCCATATTGTTTTCCTTTAAGATAACGTATGCACGCTCCTGTGCCTTCTTCTCTACTCTGAGAGTTAATACCGACAAAACGACGGCATAAGCGTAAAACAGAACGCCCAGACCTCCGAGAACAAAGGTGCAGGTACCGCCCTGCTTCAGCACGAAGTAGTCGAGCAGAACGCCCACGACGATCAGCGGAACGAATGCAAAGGGACCGAACGTAATAATGGGATACAGACGGACGCGCTTTCTCATATCGGGATCGTTTTCCTTGTCAAGAACTGCAAGGCAAGCCTTCTGTGCGCCGATGCCAAGAGCGGTAACGCTGGTCTTATGACGGGTTCTTTTTCTGATGCGCACCTTTTTGAAGTAATGGCTGTAGCTGTTTCCGAAAAGAATGGAGCCGGTTGATTTGACCTTGATATGCTGAAGCTCGTTGGCATCCAGAACTCTTCTTGCCGTTTCTTCGCTTGTCAGATGTGCGCTGTTTTCCTTACGATTGAATTTGCGGTATTTGATTGCGAGCCAGATGCTCACCGTGAGGGAGACAATGCTGATGATTGCAATCAAAGCCCCGACGCATATAAGCGCCACCTGAAGACCGAATTGCAATCCGGTAACGTCAAAATTAACCTCTCCCATAATTGCTTCAATGATTTCCTGCAAAGTTTTTTACTCCGTTTTATTGTAAATATTCGGAGTAAGGTTAGGGTGACGGCAATAATCCGAACCGTGTTTTTTCTCGGCTGATTTCCGCCACTTCTTCGTTAAAATCCTCGTCAATCCGAAAGGATTGACTCCGGTTTTGCCTTGAATTGCCAAAAATCATCCTGAGAAAAAATCTTCGACCTGAAATCAAAGATTTTTCAGATGATTTTTGGTTGTTGAGGGTGCCGAAAGGCTGACGCCTTTCAAAGCCGAAACGCCGAAAAGCGCTGAAAGGGCTTGATTTCAGGCATGGTTCGGATTACTA
>JAZOOE010000160.1:0-8551 GCA_045654865.1 Acutalibacteraceae bacterium
CTTATCCTTAAATATTACTTCGCGTTAAATAGGCTGCTTTGTGCCCCCTTACGCAATAAAATGCTCAGAAATTGCCGTATTTATTGTTTGCGGCGGCGCTGAGCCGTACGGGGGTACTGCAAGCCGCCGCAAACAAAGCGCAAAAAAAGCTCCCTCGGGGCAGGTGTTGCCCTGAGGGAATAAATTATAATGTTGCTGTGTCCGTTTAATTCAACTGCGCGTTAAAGACGGTGATTTGTGAGTATTTTATGTGAGTATTTTATTCGGAGATTATATTGAGCTTGGTTATGCAGGCCTTGCAGACCTTTTTGTCCTTAAAGCCCACCAGCTCCTCCATATTGGCGCAAAATATACAAGAGGGCTCATATTTTCTGAGAATGATCATATCATCCTCCACAAAGATTTCCAATGCATCATCCTGAGAGGTGAGACGAAGCTTCTTTCTGAGCTCCATGGGAAGAACGAATCTGCCGTTTTCATCAAATTTTCTAACAATACCTGTTGCTTTCATTTTTTTCATCCTTTCATAATTGATTGCAACAATAAAATAACATTTTTTACCATAAAAGTCAATATATATTCGGCATAATTTTATAAAAATTGTTAAATTTAGTTATTTTGCCACTTTTTACCATATACATCTGCCCTCTCATTAGCTATATTCCCCACCGCCTCGGCGGAATCCGACAAGATGCGATAATTTTCACAAAAGCTAAAACCGAGAAGCCGCTCCCGCAGGCAAGAAAAAAACGGAAGTCCGTTTCCCTTAAAAGGAATATTCGGACGAAATCCCGAATACTCTTTAGTATGATGAACTATATTTTTACGGCGGCTATACTTATCAGCGTTATTTTTTCACTTACGGGGGGCACCGTGTCCGTCCTTTCTCAGGGTATTCTCGACGGAGCGGCAAATGCGGTGAGCATCTGTATGAAGCTGTTGTCGGTGATGGCATTGTGGAACGGGCTTGCCGCCATAGCCGAGGACAGCGGTCTTCTGCGAACGGCACAGCGGCTTCTCTCCCCCGTTGTGGGACTGCTGTTCCCGAAATATTCAAAAACCGAGGCGGCATCCGCCATAAGCGCAAACATTACGGCGAATCTTATGGGGCTGGGCAACGCGGCAACCCCCCTCGGGATAGAGGCAATGAGAAGAATGAGGGAGTGCGCCGAGGGGGATACGGCAGACAATGAAATGGTGCGCTTTGTTGTATTGAATTCTGCGGCACTCACCCTTATCCCCTCCACCGTTGCCGCACTCAGACTTTCCTCAGGAAGCGGCGAGCCATTTTCAATCATTATCCCCGTATGGCTTACGGGAATCACCGCCCTCACGGCAGGACTTACCGCAGAACGGCTCCTCTCGCGCATTACTAAACGAAAGTGAGCCCTTATTTTTTTCTTTCAAGGCAGAAAAGCAAAAGCTTTTTGCTTTTTTACCAAATTCTTGCAGAAAACGGCACTTTGTAAATTCGGAATCGGAAGCTGTAAAGAAAAAAAAGCGCAAATTTATCTTTCAGCCTGCAGAAAACCGGTTAAATTTTTGCTTCCTTGTGTTTTTTCGGCTCTACGAATTCCGAATTTGCAAAGCACAGCCCCGAATTTGCAAAGCATTGTTCCGAACTTGCAACCCCCTCCGAATTTGCAAAGCACTATATTATTTGCGTGGTGATGCATATCAGAAGCTTTATTATACTTTTTACAATAACCGCTATATGTATGTTCGGCGTTCCCCTGGGGATGGCGGGGATTTTCGGGGACTCCCGAATGAGCGGA
Organism: Acutalibacteraceae bacterium; assembly: GCA_045654865.1. Lineage (GTDB taxonomy): Bacteria > Bacillota > Clostridia > Oscillospirales > Acutalibacteraceae > RUG806. Next base: position 1,776 of record JAZOOE010000160.1, read on the forward strand.
CTCACTCCTTTGCACACCGCAGACGGCAATGACAATGACAGCGGCAGTACCACCATAAGCGTATATCTTGCCGACGAGGACAAGGCTGTCATTATGGATTTCCGAGAATATATAATCGGGGTTGTGGCGGCGGAGATGCCCGTTGTTTTCCATTCCGAGGCTCTGAGTGCAGGAGCGGTATGTGCGGCTACCCTTGCAAGGAAAAGTATGCTTGCGGGAGAAAAGGAGGAGCTTGCGGGAGCGGTTATTTCCACGGACTCCCGAACACATCAGGCGTTTATGACCACGGACGAAATGAAGGCGCGCTGGGACGGCGACTTTCAGGAATACTATAAAAAGCTGTGCGATGCGGTGGATGCGGCAATAGGCTACAGCCTTACCTACGAGGGTGAGCTGATAACGGCGGCATATCACGCCGTAAGCCCCGGAAAAACGGAAAACTCGGAAAACGTGTGGCTGGAAAGGATACCCTATCTTGTAAGTGTGGACAGTCCGGGGGACAGCCTTTCCCCGAAATATCTCGACAAGAGGGAGCTGACGGATGAAGAATTCAGAGAGGCTCTGGGGGACGGCTGCGTTTTGCCCGAAAAAAGGGAGCTGTGGCTTCAGGGGGAAAAATATTCCGCAGCAGGCACTCTGCTTGAGATCACCATAGGCGACACACTGTTCACGGGGGAGCAGCTGAGAGCTGTCTTCTCTCTTCGCTCTGCGTGCATCAGCTTTCTTATCACCGACGAGGGCGTGACGATTGAGACAAAGGGCTACGGCCACGGCGTGGGACTTTCCCAATACGGAGCGGACTACCTTGCAAGACAGGGCTACACATGGCAGGAGATAATAAGCCACTATTACACGGGAGTGACTATAGAAAAAGCAGACATTGCCCCTCTGAATTAAAGGAAATTTAATAATCTAAAACTGTTGAATATGCTTTTCCGATATGTTATACTTTTGTCGAAAAAAAGGTAATCGGAGAAAATAAGGATGAAAAAAACAATCAAGGCAACGGCTGTTCTTTTTTTGTGTCTTTTGCTGACGGTGACAGGGCTGACCAATTCCCTTGCCGCCACCACCTACAAGCAGCAGATGGATTCATATACAAGAAACATAAAAGCGGCTGTCGTGTATGACGTAACAAACAATCAGCTTCTGTATGAAAAGAACTCAACAACAAGAATTTCAATTGCTTCCACAACCAAGCTTATGACCTGCCTTGTTGCCCTCAGATACGTTTCTCCGGATGAAGTAATCACCGTAGGAAGTGAGATCAATCTCAGAAAGCCTAATTCCAGTCTGAGCTTTATCGGTCAGGGACATCGGCTTAAAATGAGAACCCTTATCGCGGCTCTTCTTCTGCCCTCGGGCAACGATGCGGCATACACCGTGGCTGTGAACACCGCAAGAATCCAATCGGGCAACCCCAATTTGTCAAACACTGATGCGGTAAACCACTTCTGTTATCTTATGAACGAATATGCAAAGGAGCTTGGCTGTAAAAACACCCACTTCGTAAATCCCGAGGGCTGGGATAACTCCAACCACTATTCCACCGCAGAGGATATGCTGCTTATAACCCTTGAGGCACTTAAAAATGTGTTCATTACCTCAACGGCAAAGATCGCATCACAGAAATATTATTTTGTTTCGGGCGAGAACATAACCTGGACGAATACCAACAGCCTTATTCACAAGGGCAACGCCTATTACTACGAATATGCAACGGGACTTAAAACGGGCACCACCAATTCGGCGGGCAAATGTCTTGTTGCAACAGCCGAAAAGGACTCAAGACAGCTTCTGATACTTGTGTACGGTGCCGCCACCGAGGATGACCGCTTCGGCAAGGTACGAGATATGTTTGAATTCACCTTTGCCTCTGATATAAAGGGAGACGTGGACGAGGACGGCGAGGTTTCATCAAGCGACGCCCGTATAGTGCTTCGTGCATCCGTGGGACTCGAGGAGCTTTCCGTGGTACAGAAAAGCCGCGGAGACGTTGACTCTGACGGCGTGCTTTCCTCCTCGGATGCCCGCGCGATACTGCGTGTGGCAGTAGGTCTTGATGCCTTCGGACAAGCCGCGTAAAATCGGAATTTAACGAAGAGCGGCTGATTCTTGTGAAAAATGCACAAGAAAGCCACAAAAAAAACTTTATTCTTTTTCGCCATACCCCCCTGTTTTTAAAGAAATAAATTTTTTAATATTGTATACTTACCTCAGGGGACATAAAACCAAATACAAAACAAAAGGGTTCAAAGCAGAAAACCGATCTGCCTTGAACCCTTTAAGCATCCCCGAAAATCATAAACTGAACAACGGAGGTACAAAGAATGAACGAAACGAGCTTCATTAAGGTTCCCAAGGAGCTGTTTTATTCCGACATTCACAAGAACAAGGAGCTTTTTCATTTTACGGTTACACTTTTGTCAATTACGCGCTTCTCACCTATTGAGATCGACAGCATCACCGTAATGCCGGGACAGATTCTCACCACGGGCGCATATCTCTGCGAGCTGTGCGATATTTCCAGAGGTAAAATGCGCAATCACCTCAAGACTCTCTGCGATTACGGCTTTATCAGCAAAAAGGCGATCGGACATAAGTACACTCTGATCACGGTACATAAGGATATTAACGCTCCCAGAATATTAAACGGAGTCAGATGTTGAAAACTCTGTTGATAATTTGTTGATAAAATGTTGATAACTTACGGATTTTAAGGGCTTTTTCGGCAAAACAAAGACTTTTGCACAGACCTCAGCACAAATGAAAACCAACGCAGCCTCAGCTTTCCCCCTTGATACACAAGGTCTGCGGGAGTTATCAACATTCATTACAGCCAAGGCTGAGTGCAAATTCCGAATCAGACAAAGAGGCACTCTCTTCAGATAGTAGAATATTTAATAGAATATATAACAAGAATATTTCATAGATTATAACTTTAAACATTCCTACCATCCTATAGGAGAGAGCAAAAAAACGGCTTCTCCCCAGTTTCAGGCAAGCGTTTACCGACAGCCGGGCTCCGCTGAAGGCTTGTCCGACGTTCCCTGAGACAAATATTCATATTGCGAAAGATTAATTTTCTCAGATAAAAAAACGGCGTCATACCCTTTAAGAGCACAACGCCTTTGTTTACTACTGCAACACTATTTTTTCAAGACCTACCGAGGCTCTGAGAATGGCACGGGCATCTGACGAGGAAAGACCGTCTGAGCTCAGCACGTTTGCGGCACGGCTGATAACAGGGCTGCCGCTGAAATCCTCAAGTCCTACTGAGGCTCTGAGAACCAGTCGGGCATCGGAGGAGGTTACCTTGCCGTCGCAATCAGCGTCTCCCGCAACTGCAACCATCAGCACCCTGTCGGGGAAAATTATCCTTGAGCCCGTAACAAGAAAATCATCGTCCGAAAGACCTGCTCCGTCGGGAGCAAGTATCTCCGCATCGGTGGAGCCGCCGAAAAACACTTCGGATACCGTGACACCCTCTGCAAGGATAAGCATATCCTCCTCTGCCTTTACCCTGTCACTCTCCGTTATAACGGAAACGGGATTTTTTACGGTTACGGTAAGCTGAGCCGTAAAGCCCCCATAGGTCACCTCAACGGTTTTCTCACCCTGTGAATCAGAGGAAAAGCCGCTTACGGTGTAGCCCGAGTCTATAGTCCTCTTGGAATTTCCCGTATATATCCCCGTTATCACCATACCGGAAGCTTCAAAGCTCTCTCCCGTCAGATAGACGGTCTTCGAGGGGGGCGAGGTGATCTCAATGCCCTCAAGAACGGGGGTTATATCTGAATATGACACCCTTACTCGTCTGAGCTTTTTGTCATTGTTGGGAGTATTGTTTATATCAAGCACAAGACAGCCGTTCTCATAGGTGAAGCCGAATATTGTTTCATAGCCCGAAAGAGAGGGCGTATATATTTTTTCGGACACGTCGGTGTTCGGATCATACTTATAAACAGCTCCCGCAAGGGAATAGAAAAGATCCCCGCCCGCAGAGGAAAGGCAGGCGTAATTCTTTGACCATATTCCGCCCGTGGGAGAATACCAGCTGTCACTGACGTCCTCAAGGACTTTATTGTCACTAAAACGGTTGAGCGTCTGAGAATTGCCGTCAATATAGTATATCTCATCCCCGAGAAGGCAAAACGCGGTTGTGGAGCTGCGCCAGAAGTAATTGTCATATCTTGTGTCCGTGGGAGAGGAATTGAAATCGTTTGCCGTATGTCCCAGCTGCTTTATTCCCTGAGTTGAGCGAAGAAAATTATTATGCTCCACTCTGCCCGAGAATGCATTATCGGACTTGTCGTTCCATCTGAGGTCATCCCACGTCACGTCCACGTGGTAGGGCTCCCCGTCAATGTATACTATGTTCCAGCCGTGATTCAGCTTGTCCGAGGAGCAGTAATATACCTCTATACCTACTCTTTCAAGCAGATATATATATGCCATTGCATAGCCCTGACATACCGCGCTTCCTTTTACAAGGGCTCCGTACGCGGTATGGGGAACGTAGTTGCCGTCATCAGATGAAAAGCTGTACTCGGTTATAAGAGCAAGTCTGTCGTGAAGCAGTAAAGCACGCTCCACATCCGTAAGAGCGGTGTTGCCCTCTATTCCCTTGAGCAGTCCGTCGGCAACTGCCTCAAGCTCACCAAGGCAGGCCTTATATTTCTCAGAGGTATTGCAAAAGGGCTTATAGCCGAATATCAGCTCAGCTATAACGTCCTCATGGGGATATCCGCTGTAGCCTGCATATCTTATATTGAACGCCTCGGGCATTGCATAATATATGTACTCCGTCACGGCTTCACCCATAGAATACGGAATATCAAAATCCGAAATATCAACGTCATTCCGACATTCGGCAAGAGCCTTGGCTATACGAGCTCTGAGGGCGTTGACGTCAACGATACTCTTTAACTGCTGTACCGAGTCATATATAGTCTCTGCCGATTCGTAGTACTTCGGATAGACAATAACCGTGCCGGCCGCAGCAGAATAAGCCTCTAAAGGAACCGCCGTCACAAGCGCAAGCATAAGAAGAACCGCAATCAGCCTTTTCATTCAATATTTCATCCTTTGCATTTATTTAACTACAGTTTATCAAAATCCGTTTTTGTTTTCAACAGGAAAAACACGGCGTAAAATCTATGGTAAGCCGTCACGCGTAAGGCATTATTCGGAAAAATCGCCGTAATAAAGCTCTGCCATATCGTCCAGACGCAAAAGTGCAGGCTCGGCTCCCTTGCCCACGCCCACGTCCACGTTTATCCACGTGTCGGTTTTAAGTATTCTGCCCGTATGCTCCTCACCGAAAACGGCAGTGGGGGTATGTCCGAAAATAACCGTGGCGTTGTCGTAATATCGGGTGGATATATCGGGACGCGTCCACAAAAGCTCGTCGGCGGAATATCGGGACAAGGGCTTTTCCTCGCTGAAGCCGCCAAGACCGCTGTGAGTCAGAATGAAGCTTCTGCCGTTGACGCTCAGGGTGTAAAACAGCGGCAAGCCTCTTAAATAGTCGAGAATATAGCGGATTTCTTTGTCTCTTACTCCGTCAAGGGCATTAAGAGTGACGTAGCCCGAATTTGACGTCCATATTCTGAATTTATTAAGGCGGGTGCCCACAAGCCTTGAGATGATATCATCGGTATCACCCTCAAAGAGAAAATCGCAGGAAAGAAGCATAGCCTCGTGGTTGCCCATAAGCATCCTGACGTTCTTCTTGCGCATAAGCCACATTAAAAGCTTCACCGAATCGGCACCGCGGTCAATAACGTCACCGAGAACGTATAAGGTGTCATCATCGCAAAAGCCCGCCCTATCAAGAAAATCCCTGAATCGCTCAAGGGAATAGCCGTGAAGATCTGACGTAACGTAAATCATCCCAAAACCTCTCTTTGCTTTTTATAAAATGCTTAGTGTTTTTTTCCGGCGCATCAAGGAATGCAAAAGGACAGAGAAGGCTTAATTTCTCTGTCCTGTTTTTTGAAAAGCACTGCATTTGCAGGCACAAATGCATATTAACCGAAATTATTTGTATAAGGGGCCGTATGCCTGACAAGCTCTGTAGTCAGCGCTCTCAAGATCCTTTGTGCCGAATGCGTTCCAGCAAGCGGGACGGAAGATCTTTTCCTCGGGAACGTTGTGAAGACCAACGGGAATTCTGAGCATTGAGCAAAGAGTGATAAGGTCAGCACCGATGTGGCCGTAGGAGATAGCACCGTGGTTAGCGCCCCATGCGTTCATAAGGTCATAAGCTGACTTGAAGGGGCCTTCGCCTGTGCAGATGGGAGCAAACCATGTGCAGGGCCACGTATAGTCGGTTCTCTTCCAGAGTGTATCTGAAACCTCGTCGGGAAGATTTACTGTGTAGCCCTCTGCGATCTGGATCGTGGGGCCAAGTCCCTTGACAAGGTTGATTCTGATCATTGTGCAGGGCATTTCAGCACGGGTAAGGAAGCGTGAAGAATATCCGCCGCCTCTGAAATAGCCGTTATCTGCGGGTGCCCATTCCGTAGCGGCGAGCATCTTGTCGATGTCCTCCTCAGTTACCTCATACCAGGGCTTCATAACGGGATTGCCGTTTTCGTCCTTAACCTCACCGCAGGCGTCAAGACAGCATGCGCCTGAGTTGATAAGGTGGATAACCCCGCCTGCTTCCTTAGCCTTACCTTCGATATCGTAGCCTGTAACACGCTTAACAGCGGAGTCACACCAGAAGGTACGAACGTCAGCAAACATCTGAGCGCGGTTTGTAAGGAGCT
>JAZOOE010000161.1:0-5150 GCA_045654865.1 Acutalibacteraceae bacterium
TGTTTAAAAAAAACTTTACATTTTTTTTATGATATAGTAAAATTAAGAAAATATTTTCACTTAGGAGTGTATTATATGAAGATAGCCGTTATGGGCTGCGGAACCGTAGGTTCCGGATTGGTTGATATATTTGATTCTAAGCCCCAGCTTGTGAAAAACAGTACGGGTAAGGATATAGAGGTAAAGTATATTCTTGATATAAGAGATTTTACGGGCTCACCCTATGAAAGCAGAATAGTAAAGGATATAAGCGTTATTGCAGACGATCCCGAAATAGAGACGGTTGTTGAAACCATGGGCGGCGTGGAGCCTGCTTTTACGTTCTGTATGGAATGTCTCAATAAGGGTAAGAACGTCGTTACTTCAAATAAGGCTCTCGTTGCCGCAAAGGCTACCGAGCTTTTCGAGGCTGCAAAAAAGGCAGATAAGGCATTTATGTTTGAGGCCGCCGTATGCGGAGGTATTCCCGTTATAAGAACCCTGTTTTCTTCTCTTTCCGCTAATAACATCAAGTCCTTTGCAGGTATTCTCAACGGAACGACAAATTTTATCCTCACAAAGATGATAAATGAAAAGATGTCCTTTGATACGGCTCTGAAGATAGCTCAGGAAAAGGGATATGCCGAAAAGGATCCCACTGCAGACGTTGACGGTCTTGATGCAGGCAGAAAAACCTGTATTCTGGCTTCAATTGCATACGGAACCCATATTTTCCCCGAGGAGATACATACTGAGGGTATAAGAGGAATTACTCTTGAGGATGCAGCCTATGCTGCTACAAAGGGATATAAGATAAAGCTTCTCGGAAAGGCAGATAAGCTTAATAACGGCAAAACAGCCGCTATCGTATGTCCTTTCTTTGTAAAGGCAGAATCTATGATAGCAGGCGTAAACGACGTTTATAACGCTGTTTCAATAACGGGAGACAGTATCGGAGACGTTCTTCTGTACGGACAGGGTGCAGGTAAGGAGGCAACCGCAAGCGCTGTTGCAGGCGACGTTATGGAGTGTGCCCGTCTTAACAAAAACGAGCTTCACTATTGCTGGAGTGAGCATAAGGACGGAATGGTAGAAAATCATCTTCTTTATGAAACGGCTCTTTACGTCAGAGGCTATGCAAAGGATGAGAAGAGCAGTATAATAAATATCAGAGAGGATTTCGGCGGCGTAAACGTTCTTTCAAGAGAGGATGCTCCCGAAAACGAGATTGCGTTTATAACGCCTGTTGCAACTGAAAAGGAGCTTCGTGAAACTCTTGCGGGACTCCGTGATTTTGCTCCCGCTTCAATTATCAGAATCTTATAATTATAATTTTCGGTGGTGTAGCTTTTGAACGAAGCAGATTTCAAAAAAAGAATAGGCAATAACATTTCTTATTACAGAAAGGTCTGCGGACTTACTCAGAGTGCTTTGGCTGAAAAGTTAAATTATTCGGATAAAGCAATATCAAAATGGGAAAGAGGAGAATCCGTCCCGGATGTATATGTGCTTTATCTTATGACTGACATTTTCGGCTGTTCTCTCAATGAGCTTACGGGGCTCGGAGATAGCGACAGAGAAAATGAAAAGGCGCTTGATGAGCTCGGTAAACAAAAACAATTCAGAAGAATAATGATAACGGCTCTGAGCACGGGACTTGTGTGGCTTGTGGCATCGGTCATATATTTTGTTACGGATATGATAGTAAACGGAATATATGATCTGGGAATGAATGATTTTATTATCGTATTTTTGTATGCCGTGCCTGCGTCATTTATAATAACTCTTATATTTTCAAAGCTCTGGGGCAGAATATGGCAGCAGGCTGTGAGTGTATCCGGAATTCTATGGAGCTCCGTTATATCTCTTGCGGTTTCATTTAACGTTTTCAATTTTGCCGAAAAAAGCGCACATAAAATATTCGTTGCGGCTGCCGTATTTCAGGTGCTCATAGTTCTTTGGTATGTAATGAGAAAAAAAGCAAAGAGTGTATAAAAAGAATAATTCAATAAAAGGGTTCTGTAAGAATATACTTACGGAACCCTTTTGTGATTAAAAAAATATTGTTTCTGTCAGATTAAAAAGAAGGAGCTGTAAAAACTTTGCGTTTTACAGCTCTTTTTATACGTTTTCTTAATTATCGATTTCGCTTTTTATCTGTCTTATATCCTTACCCTCGAAGCGGAGAATCGAATATTCTCCGATGAATCTTGATGAAATTCTCTGAGTGTAGGTGTTTTCGATCTCAGTGAGGGAAAGATTAGTGCTGATAATTGTGGGAAGCCCCGTATTCATTCTCGTATTGATTATGTTATAAAGTGCGGAGGATGTGAACGGAGTTATAAATTCCGCACCGAGATCGTCAATAACAAGAAGATCACATTCAAGCATCATAGCTTCAAATGCACCCTTTGTATTGGATTTTCCGAAGCGCTCATTCTGCAATTCAGTAAAGAAATTCTGAGCGGAGTTATAAAGCACAGTAAAGCCCTTCTGAATAACCTCACCGGCTATTGCAAGAGAAAGGTGTGTTTTTCCGAGTCCTGTGAGTCCCTGCATAAGAACGGAGGGTGAATCAGTATCAAAGGAAGAAGCATATACCTTGCAGAATTCGAGAATATCACTCATTATTTCTCTCGGAGAACGTTCATAGGATGAAGACTTGTCTGAATAGTAATCAAGCCTGAAATCCTCAAATTTACAGAATTTAAGAGGGGATTTTTTGCCTGCCTCCTCAAATGCTATGTTTTTAAGCAGCTGAATATGGCAATCACACAGCTTGGCTCCGTTTATACCCGTATCCTCACATACGGGACAGAAATATTTAATTTCAAGATAATCCTCAGGAAGAGAGTGCTTAGAAAGAAGCGCTCTTATCCTTTCCTGAGCCCTGAGATTTATCATCTTCTGCTGCCCGATGAAATCCTTTGCATTTTCGGGAGACATATCAATGGATTTGATAACCTCCTTTACTGAATTTATCATCTCGGCTTTAGCCTCTGTATATTCGGGCTCTATTTTTTCAAACATACGCATAACAGCGACGTTTCTGTTTTCTGCCTCGGATTTTCTTTTTTCAAGGATTTCCTTTGCTTTTTCAAATATTTCTGATTTATAAGGCATAGCTTTCTCCTTATCTCTTTTCTCTCTTTTTTAATTTGGGTACGCTTGCTCGTGCTCTTTCCTCAGCGCGCTTTATGTCATAAGAGGCCGTAGGATCGGGAGATACCTCCTTGGCGGTGACAGTTTTTCCCTTATTTTTTTCAAGAGCCTTGGCTTCTTTATTTTTCAGGAATTCTGCCTTTTCCTCATCAGCCTTTTCGGGAGTCTTTATACCCTTTTTGTGCCAGTCTGAAAGTATCCTATGCATATACTGATAGCTTACCTTTTCAGTTTTGCTTTTCATTTCGGCATAAGCTATTGCAAGCATGGGAATTGAGAAATTCCATTCGTGAGTCCACTGTAAAATATATTTTTCCTGACCTGAGGTGGGCTTTGAATAGGGAATTCCCGCCTCGCGGCAGAATGCAGACCATTCCTTATTTAGTCTTTCAAGAGTTTTAAGCTCCTCATCAGCCGCCTCAAGGTTGTCTATTTCCCTGTGGCTCCAGTCCACGCCTATTTTATATATGTAATTCATATTTGAGGATTTTCCTACACTGCCTGCATACTGACATATACAAAGTATAACCTCAACGGGCAGACCGAAATAATCGTGAAGAAGAATAAGAGAGCTCTGATCTCCCATACCTATGGTACGTCCGAGCATCATCTGTGCCTGATTGAGAAGAAGTCTTATATCCTCTGATTCTCCGATTCTTGCGGTGATTTCCGAATACGTAAGCTTAGAGGGATTATTATCGGGTAATTTACGGGAAGGCTTTTTGCTATCCCCGTGGGATATGTCTTCTGAAGAGTCTTTTTCTTTTATCGCGGGCGGGCTTTCTTCCTCTTTTGCCTCAAGATTTACTTTTTCATCCTCCTCGAGAATAAAGCCGAGATTTTTCCAGTATATAAGAGCATCCCTTATCTCCTCCTCGGGCTCACCGGTGCCCTTTGCTATTTCCTTTATATCAAGAAGAGCAGAGGATCTGTGAAATGCATATATAATGACCTTCAGCTTTACACCTGAAGAAAGAATAAGGTGATTTTCGGCAATTTCCGAGGGTAATACCGTGACACCCGTATATTTAGCGGGATTTACTTTATACATATTTCACTCCGTAACGGAAAATAAAAACGGGAAAAGAGAAGAATTTTCCCGTTTTTAATATTCCGACTGTTTATTTATTGAAAAATGCAAGGAACGCCTTATAAGCCATATAAACGTCTGTTTTTGATACGACCTCAAAGGGAGCGTGCATGGAAAGCACGGGAACGCCGAGATCTACCACGTCAACGTTAAGATGAGCTATATACTTAGCAACGGTTCCTCCGCCGCCCTCGTCTGTTTTACCAAGCTCACCCGTCTGCCAACAAACGTTTTCTCTGTCGAGAAGATTTCTTATCTCGCCCACGAATTCTGCGGATGCATCGGAGGTGCCTCCCTTACCTCTTGCGCCGGTATACTTTGTAAGACATACGCCGTTGTTTATACAGCAGGCGTTTCTTCTTTCGTATACCTCGGGGAAGTTAGGATCAAAGGCAGCGTTTACGTCAGCGGAAAGGCACTTTGACTTTGAAAGAACCTCTCTGCCGTCTGCTCCGTAAACTGAAGCGAGATCCCATACGAAATATTCAAGATATTTGGAATCAAGACCTGTGTTGCCTTCTGAGCCTGTTTCCTCCTTGTCGGTAAGAACGGTGATGCAGGTATAATCGGGCTCGTCGCAATCAAGAATTGCCATAAGAGCGGGATATGCACATACTCTGTCATCGTGACCGTATGCACCTATGAGAGAACGGTCAAAGCCGATGTCACAGGCGGAGAATGCGGGTACGGCCTCAAGCTCGGCACTGAGGAAGTCACTTTCCGTAATGCCGTATTTTTCATTGATTATATTCATAATGTTAAGCTTGATGCTGTCTGCACCTGCGGTATTTTCAAAGGGACGTGAGCCTATGAGAATGTTGAGGGTTTCCGCCTTTATACCCTCTGCCATAGTGCTTCTCATCTGATTTGCGGCAAGATGGGGAAGAAGGTCGGTTATAACGAATTTGGGCTCGTCGGG
>JAZOOE010000162.1:0-5095 GCA_045654865.1 Acutalibacteraceae bacterium
AGGTTTTTTTACAGCTCATTTTCTATGCCTGCTTTTGACTTTTTTAATTTCAGGTAATCTTTTTTTTGTTGACTGAATTCTTATAATAAGGTATGATAATAATATAGTAAAGGAGTGATAGAAATGGCAGTAAAGCTTAATCCTGACAAGGAAATAGTTGCAAAAATAAAGGAAGGCCTTAAGAAAAAGGACGGATATTGCCCTTGCCGATTGCCTAAAACCGAAGAATATAAGTGTATATGCAAGGAATTCCGTGAGCAGATTGCAGATCCTGAATTTGAGGGCTATTGCCATTGCTTACTTTATTATAAGTCTAAAGATTAAGGAGACGGATATTATGGCAGTTATTAAGGTAGATCACAATAATTTCAAGGAAGTAGTTACGGCGGGTAAGAATACTGTAATTCTTGATTTCTGGGCAGAATGGTGCGGCCCTTGCAAAATGATAGCTCCGCTTATAGAGGAAATTTCAGAGGCTCATCCCGAAATCACCTTTGCAAAGGTCAACGTGGATGATGAGCCCGCTATTGCCGCGGCTTACGGTATAGTTTCAATTCCTACTCTCATCAAGTTCAGGGATTCCGTGATAATTGATCAGAACGTAGGTTATTCGGGAAAAGAAATTCTTGAAGCTTGGATAGTGAAATAAAGGAGAGAGCTATGCCTTATTTAAGTGTTCACTTCCGTGAAAAATTAACGGTTGACGGCGAGCAGGTGCATTTCGCCGTTTCTCACGACGGCTTTAATTGGGAAACTCTCAATGACGGAAGACCTGTTCTTTTCAGTGAAAAGGGTACAGGCGGCGTTCGTGATATTGAAATAATAAGAAGAAAAGACGGAGTGTATTCCATTATTGCCACTGATCTTTGCATCGTTAAGCGAATGGACGAAAACCATAACGTGGATTGGAAGGATATTAACCATAACGGAAGTAAATGTCTGTCCTATTGGGAAAGTACCGATCTTATAAATTTTACCGAGCAGCGGCTTTTATATTTCGGGCGCGATGATTTCGGATGTCTGTGGGCTCCCGAAATAAGCTTTGATGATGAAAAGGACGAGTATCTTATTCATTGGGGCTCTACGGTAAAAGAGGACGGCTTTGAGCATATGTCAATATATTGCTGTCGAACCAAGGATTTCAGAAGTTTTACTTATCCTGAGCTCTTTTTTACAAAGGATAATGAAATTCTGGATTCCCATCTTATGAAGCATAACGGAGTATGGCATTATTTTTATAAAAATGCTCATGATCCCTCAGGAAATATGCACGAGACCTCTGAATGCATCACAGGTCCCTTCGTTCACGATGACGGCTTCGATGCACTTGTAAGATACTATACCAACGGCGGTGCCTATGAGGGAGCGACGACCTATACCTTGCCCGACGGCAGATGGTGTCTGATGCTCGATTTCTTCGGATGTCCGAAGGAGCAGATGGGTTATGTTCCGTTTGTTTCAAAATGTCCGGGAGATAGTGCATTCAAGCGTGCCGACAGCGAGTTTTCTTTTCCTTATGGCTTTAAGCACGGCAGATTTATTGAGATTTCTCAGACAGAGTATGAAAGGCTTAAGGCGCACTATGTGAATCATAATTGAAAAAAATCGATTTTTTGATATTAATTATTTTTTTTAATGAGTTGCTTGTTGTTTTTTCATAACTCTATTTGCTCTGAAACTATTGACTTATATCCTGCTTTTTAGTATACTTCATGTGATATATAAATGCAGTGATGATATTAAGACCGTTCAGGGTAGCTTTCAGAGAGCCGTCGGCAGGTGTAAGACGGTAGCGAATTTTACGGTTTGTCTCGTATCGGAGCACGGTTCCTCAACCCGGAATACGTTTTCGTATTATGGTCATAGGGAATCGCGGAGGGCACCGTTATCATAGCCACGGACTTGAATGAGTCTTAAAGAGGCTGTTTATACAGCAAACACGGGTGGTACCGCGGTAAAGTAATTTATCGTCCCTGAAAACTCAGTTTTCAGGGACTTATTTTTTGTGTCAAGGAGAATAAAAATGAAAAGAATACTTATAGCAGATAAAACAATGCTCGGACTTTCCTCAGATCTCAGTTTCAGAGAAAAGACGGAAATTTCAAAGCATCTGGATAGTCTCGGAGTTGATATTATTGAGCTTCCCGCTGTAAAAAATGATAAAACCGACGTTCTTCTTATAAAGAACATTTCGGGAATTGTTAAAAAGACTGCAATAAGCATTTCTGTCGGCTTCACAAAGGAATCCTGTGAGAAGGCATATTCCTGTATCAAGGATGCTATTTCTCCTGTTCTGAACGTTGCTCTTCCCATGGCTCCCGCTCAGATGGAATACGTTTGCGGACTCAAGCCCGATAAGATGCTGGGCAAAATTGAGGAGCTTGTCAGCTTTGCAAAGACACTTTGCGGCAAGGTGCAGTTTACAGCCCTTGATGCGGCAAGAGCGGAAAAGGAATTTCTTGGCAAGGCTTTGGAAAAAGCAATTGAGGCAGGCGCTGATTACGTTACTGTTGCAGACGATGCAGGCACAATGGATGCTGATGAATTTGCAGAATTTTCCGAGTTTATTTTTGCAAACGTAAAGGATATTGATAAGGTCAAGGTTTTTGTTGACGTAAATGATGCAATCAATATGTCAACGGCTTGCATTGCAAAGGCTCTTCAGGCGGGTGTGCTGGGTGTATGGACCGCAGTTGTAGGAACCGATTATGCAAAAATAGAAAGCATTTCTGCTTTTATTTTCGCAAAGGGAGAAAAGCTCGGTGTGGAAACGGGAATAAAGAGAGCAACTCTCGGAAACGTTTGCGAAAAGCTTAATGCAATAGTTTCTGCCGACCGCTCAAAGGAATCTCCCTATAACGGTGTTGTCAGAAGCGATGAGGAGATCGAGCTTCATAAGGATGATGATTTTGCCGCCGTTGCAGCTGCCGTAAAGAAGATTGGCTATGATCTCAACCCCGAGGACAATGCAAGGGTTTATGATGAGTTTGTGAAGGTTTCTGAGAAAAAGGAATATTTCGGCACGAAGGAGCTTGAGGCTATCGTTGCCTCCGTCGCTATGCAGGTGCCCTCAACCTACAGACTTGTAAGCTACGTTATCAATGCGGGAAACATTATCACCGCTACGGCAAATCTTTGTATTGATAAGGACGGAAAGGAGCTTCGCGGTGTTTACGTGGGGGACGGCCCCATAGACGCGGCATTTCTTGCAATTGAGCAGGTAGTAGGTCATCACTTTGAACTTGATGATTTCCAGATCCAATCCGTGACCGAGGGCAGAGAGGCTATGGGACAGGCTCTTGTAAAGCTTCGCTCTGATTCCGGTAAGCTTTATTCCGGCAGCGGCTTGTCTACTGATGTTATAGGTGCAAGTATAAAGGCTTATCTCAATGCTCTTAATAAAATAGCTTTTGAGGAGAACAGATAATGAAACTCGCTTTTTCAACGAGATATATGCAGGATATGTCCCTTTCGGGGTATCTCGGTCTTGCAAAAGAACAGAAATATAATGCAGTTGAAATATATGATATATACAAGGAATGCTTCAAGGGAGATAAGCCCTCTTTTGAAAAGTCAGGTGCTTTTTCAACCAAAAGAAAGCAGCTTAATACCGGTATTGCCATAAGTCAGCTTGATTTTCCCTTTGATATTTCCGACAGTGCGGCTCTTGAGGAAAACGTTGCAATTGCAGAAAATGTAATCGGAACAGCTTCTGACATAAACGTGCCCTATGTAAGAGCAAATGCCTCGGGCGATATTGCCGCGGCGGAGGAGTTTCTTAAAAGGGTTCAGCCGATTGCAGAAAAAGAAAACGTTATAATTCTTGTGGAAACAGACGGAGCGTTTTCCGATTCCTCGGTTTTGTGTGAGTGTCTTGACCGCTTTGCAAGCGATAATATTGCCGCTTGCTGGAATATGTATTCAACCTATTTCCTTGCAGAGGAGGAGCCTGAGATCACTATCAAAAATCTCGGTGCATACGTAAAATCAGTTCTTATCAATGATGCTGATAAGAACGGAAATCCCGTGCTCATCGGCGAGGGTGAATTGCCTGCGGGAGATATGATAAACGCACTGAGATCCGTTAACTATAACGGCTACGTTACTCTTGAATGGAATCCATTATGGATGCCCGAAATAGATGATTTTGAGGTTATTCTCACATTCTTTGAATCAGGTATGTCTTCTTACGGAAATACCAAAAAGAACAAAAAGCATCTTTATCGCAATAATACGGGTGACGGAAGATTTATCTGGAAAAAGGAACAGCTTATTGATAAGACCTTCTCTCAGGTGCTTGATGCACAATGTGAGGCGTTTCCCGATCAGATCGCATTCAAGTACACAACTCTTGATTATACGAGAACTTATTCAGAATTCCGTGATGACGTTGATACCTTTGCAAGAAGCCTTATTGCTATGGGTGTTCGTCCCGGTACTCACGTTGCCGTATGGGCAACAAATATCCCTCAGTGGTATATTGCTTTCTGGGCAACGACCAAGATCGGTGCCGTGCTTGTAACGGTTAACACAGCCTATAAGATTCACGAGGCAGAATATCTTTTCCGTCAGTCTGATACGCATACTCTTATTATGATTGACAAATACCGTGATTCCGATTATGCCTCTATCGTCAGAGAGCTTTGTCCCGAGCTTGCGGATAATACGTCGGGCGAGCCTCTTCATGCAAAAAGACTTCCGTTCCTCAGAAACGTTGTTACCTGCGGTTTTACAATGGATGGCTGTATGACGTGGGATGAGGCAATAGAAAAAGGAAAGAGCGTTCCCGTTGAAGAGGTTTACAGATATGCCTCTCAGGTAGACAAGGATGACGTATGTAATATGCAGTATACGTCAGGTACAACGGGCTTCCCCAAGGGAGTTATGCTTACTCATCATAACGTTGTAAACAACGGTAAATGTATCGGTGACAGAATGGATCTTTCCACAGCCGACAGAATGATGATTCAGGTGCCTATGTTCCATTGCTTCGGTATGGTGCTTTCTATGACCGCTGCTATGACCCACGGTGCTACCATGTTCCCGTTGCCCTATTTTTCTCCCAAGCCTGCGCTGACTTGCGTGCATAATGAGC
>JAZOOE010000163.1:0-8496 GCA_045654865.1 Acutalibacteraceae bacterium
AGGCGCATTATTCTCAGCTTTATTACTATGAAAAGTTCGGCAAGATCTGCACAACGGGCTATAACGTAGACTCCTTCGGTCATACTGCTATGATGCCTCAGCTTCTTTTTAAGGGCGGTATGACAAACTACGTTTTCCAGAGACCTACACCCAACGAAAATCCCAATATCCCCGTAACCTTCCTCTGGGAGAGTATGGACGGCTCAAGAGTGCTGACCTACCGTCTTCCTCACGGTTATGCGGATAACGGAAAGAATGCCATTGATTCAGGTCTTGAATGTGCTGAAGAATTCATTAAGGAGACAGGCCACGGTATGATGCTGTTCTACGGCGTCGGAAACCACGGCGGCGGCCCCACAAAGGCTGATATTGAATATCTCAAGGAAAATATGACAAGTGAGGGCTGGGATAAATTACAGATCTCTTCCCCCGATATGTACTTTAAGGGACTTACACTTCAGTTCCCCGATCTTCCCTTATGGAAGGATGAATTACAGCACCACGCAAGCGGCTGTTACAGTGCTACAAGTATGGTTAAAAAGATTAACCGTCAGGCTGAAAATTCACTTTTTGCCTCCGAAGGCTTTGCAACTGTTGCAAACAAGGCATATAATATGTCCGAAAAGACAGAGGAATTTAAGGAAGCCTGGAGAGAGGTTTGCTTCAATCAGTTCCACGACATTCTCTGCGGCTGCTCCATAATGGAGGCTTATGATGACGTAAGAGATTCTATGGGACACGCTATGAATCTTTCTGCTAAGATTTATAACGAGGCAGTTCTCAGAATCGCAAGAAAGATCGACACCTGGGTTGACGGTGTTTCCGATCCCGTATGCACGGAGGTCAGAAATCAGTCCTGCGGAAAATTCCCTCGTCCCGTTGTTGTGTTCAATCCCCATTCATTTGATATAGAGGTTGCTGTCCGTGCGTATAATGCTTCAAATAAGGTAACAGACTCTGAGGGTAATGACGTACCCTTCCAGAATGTCCGTTCCTCTCGCTCAAATGACTCTCATATGGATACCTGCTTTATTGCAAAGGTTCCCGCTCTCGGCTACAGCACCTACTGGCTTACATGGTGGAGAGAGGAAGATGAGGTAAAGAGCATTTCCTCCGACGTTACGGCAGACGGTCTTACAATTGAAAACAAGTATATCAAGGCTACATTCTCAGAAAAGACGGGTACGATCGTAAGTCTTGTCAACAAGGAATCAGGCTTTGACTATGCAAGCGATGAAAAGCCCGTAGCAGTTCCTACTGTAATTGACGATCACGAAACGGACACATGGGCACATAACGTGTTTACGTTCCACAACGTAAAGGGTGTTATGGAATGTGAAAGCATTGAGCTTGTTGAAAAGGGCCCTGCACGTGCGGTTGTCCGTGTGAAGAGCAGATTTGGTGAATCTCACCTTTCACAGGATTTCATTCTTGCATCTGATTCAAAGGTGCTTCGCGTTAAGTGCAAGGCAATCTGGCAGGAAAAGTTTACTCTTCTTAAAATGTCCTTCCCCGTTGAGGGTGACAATGCAGAGAATACCTATGAAATTCCTTCGGGCTTCATAAAGAGACCTGTAAACGGTGAGGAGGAGCCCACTCAGCGATGGGGTGCAATCTCCTTTGATAACGGTGCAAGAAGAACTCTTGCAGTGCTTAACGACAGCAAGTATTCCTACGACTGCCCCGGCAACGACCTTCGAATCACTCTTATGAGAAACGTTATTTTCGCAGACCACTATTCACACCGTCCTGCCGCAGACTTCAACTTCACCGATGAAGGCAAGCAAACCTTTGAATACGGAATCTTCCTTTGCGACGGTGAACCTCAGCTGAACGGTATTACCAAGGAAGCTGCTCTCTTCAATATCCGTCCCGTGCTTGTTCCCGAAAGCTACCATAAAGGATCGGAGCCTCAGCAGAAGAGATTCATCTACTGCGACAAGGATAACATCATTATGACTGCATTTAAACTCGCAGAGGACGGATCAGGCGACGTTGTTATGAGATTTTCCGAAACCTCAGGCAAGGAAACAAGAGCTGCTATCGTGTGCGATATGCTTGACTGCGGCTTTAAGGCAGACTTCCTTCCCTGTGAAATCAAAACCTTCCGCGTAAACGCCGAAGGCAGAGTAAGAGAAGAAAATTTCCTTGAAGGAATTGTAAGATAACCGGTAATAACAGAATAAAAAACGAAAAGCACCGATTTGCTGCATCAATACAGCGTTCGGTGCTTTTTATTATTTTTTCCAAGATTCAATTATCAATAAAATTACGTCACGGATAGTTTTTTTCTGCTCCTCGTTAAGCGTTCCGATTATCGAGCTTATTTCATTACAGGTGTCAGATTCCGGATTCCCCGTAATAATATAGTCGGGGGTTACAGACAGCGCATTACTTATATTCTTCAATGTGTTCACTGTCATGCTTTTCTTGCCTTTTTCGATATCTGATAAAAACTGTACCGAAATATCTGCTTTTTCAGCTAAGGCTTCTCTGGTCATATTTCTTGAGGTTCTCAGTAAATAAATACGATTACCGATGGATTCCTTCTGTGAATTCATAAGCTTACCCCTTTCTTCAATAGTTTTAGTATAAATCAATCTATCGTTTTGATAAAACATCTAAAGTTGTTGACAAAACACAACAATAGATGTATAATGCTCGTAAAAAAGGAGGAATTTTTATGGAAAACAACAATGAAGTTCCCATTCAGACAACAGAACAACCCGTTATGCAGGCAGAAAGCGTAGGTGATAAGAAAAAGAAAAAATCACCTGTAAAGGCTTTGATTATTGTCGGCGTAATAGTAGTCGTGCTTGCGGTTATCGGTATTATAGGTAATACCGGTCCGGCTAAAAAGGCTGAAAAGGCTATTGAAAAAATAGGTGAGGTCTCTATTGACAGTCTTGTTGTAATTGAAGAAGCCGAATCATTATTCAACGAGCTGTCCGATGATGATAAGGCTAAGGTGCCAAATTATGACGTTCTTGCTTCTGCAAGAGAGCAGTATGAGAAGATTAAGAGCGTATATGATGCAATTGAAGGCATCGGTGAGGTAACCTTAGAAAAAGCGGAATACGTTAAGAACGTCAGAGCACAGTTTGATGCCTGCGACGAGAGTATACAGGCAAAAATCACTAATGCAGACAAATTAACTGCCGCAGAATCTGCACTTGCACTTCTCAATGCCAAGGAAGCAGAAAAGCTTATTTCCGAAATCGGTGAAGTTACCTTTGAAAGCAAGAGCAAGATTGAAGATGCGGAAAAGTTCTATAACGGACTTACGGAAGAAGCAAAGGCTGCCGTTACCAATTATTCCGTTCTAACTGCTGCAAGGGAAAAATTCAATGAAATTGAAAAGACAGAAGGCACCAAGAGAGCGGCAGAGGCTTTCTCGGTTCTTAATAAAACCTATGATAAGGTTCAGGGCATTACCTGGTACGAGCCTACCGAGCGTCCTTATTATGCCGATACAAGAAGCTACGTATTGCCATATATCGGAATCCAGAACGGCAACGCATGGTTAAGACTTGTTTATTGGTATACTGCAGATGATTGGATCTTCTGGAAGAATTTAACTATAATGGTTGACGGTAAGAAGTATTATGAATACGTAGGTGCATTCGGAACCGAAAGAGACAATGATACCGAGGTATGGGAATACTACGATAAGGCGGCAACAGCCGAAGATATAGAAATGCTTTGGGCTATTGCCAATTCCGAAGAAACCATCGTCCGTTTCCAGGGTGACAACTATCATTATGACCTTACGATATCATCATCTGATAAAAACGCAATCAGGAAGGTATTGACAGCTTACGAATACGCTGATTATCTTGAATAATTACTGAAAAACGAAAAAAGTGCAGGAGCTTCACAGAAGGCTTCTGCACTTGTATTTTTCAGGGCGTAAGCGTAGTAAGGCGTAAGCCTTCCGAAACACTTTCCGCGGGAAAATATTTTACCGATACGCGGCATCAATTTTATTGCGTAGCAATTTCACTTATAGTAAAGCTGTAAATATTACTGTCATAAATTACAGCGCGGTAAGCTATGCAATTTATGATTATTTTGCCCAGGTTCCGTTTTCAAAAATCTTTACGGCTTTTCCGTCCTTATAGCCGGTGATATTCATATCGTCCGAGCCTATCATAAAGTCAACGTGAATCATACTGTCGTTGATGCCGAGAGCTCTGCACTCCTCGTTAGTCAGATCAAGGTGTCCGTCAATAGTATCGTTATATCCGGCACCGAGAGCAATATGACAGCTTGCATTTTCATCAAAAAGTGTTTCATAATAGAGGATTCCGCTTTCGTTTATGGGACTGTTTTTCGGGATAAGAGCAAGCTCACCCAGCATACAAGCGGTTTCATCCATTGTGATCATCTTTGTAAGAAGGTCATAGCCCTGCTGAGCCTCCCAGCTTACAGCCTTGCCGTTTTCAAAGGTGATTGAGAATTTGTCAATGAGCTGTCCTTCATAGGAAAGAGGCATCGTTGAAACGACCTTGCCCTCTGCTTTACCTGCAATGGGAGATGTGAAAACCTCCTCGGAGGGAAGATTGGGGTTGAATACAACACCCTGCTTTGTAAGCTCAGCTCCGCCGCACCAATGTCCCTGAGGAATAAGCCACGCCTTGAAATCAGTTCCGTTTGAGCTTGTAAAATGAAGATAGTCAAACTTATAAGAATTAAGCCATTGGCATTTTTCTCTGAGCTTTTTGTTGTGCTCATCCCATTCCTTTTCGGGATCGTTCGTTTCATTAACTCTGACGGTGGCGAGAATGGCCTCCCACAGCTTATTATATGCCTGATTCTTTGAAAGCTCGGGGAAAACCTTTTTTGCCCACTTGTAAGAGGGAACAGCGGCAATTGTCCACTGATGGCGGTTTTCAATAGCATCTCTGTAGGGCTTGATTATGGGATAACGGGCAATCTTAGCCTTTTGCATTTTTGTCTGATTAACGCCCTTAAGTCCGTCGGGATCGTCGCTGAGAATGTATATTCGGCAGGGAAGCTCCTCTGTCATAAGCTTTAACTTTTCTTCTTCCCACTTTTCGACCGTTGAAAGGCTTTTAAGGCTTCTGTGACGGTATTCAAGCTTTGTTATGGGCTGATGATCCCATTCAAGCATTACTTTCGATGCTCCCGCCTTGTAGCATTCGTCAACAAGAATTGTTACAAATTCGTGCTGTTCAACGCTTGCATAAAGCATTACGGGCTGGCCCTTCTGAATATTGGCTCCCATTCTTGCAATAAGTCGGGCGTATTTTCTCTGAATCGTTTTTTTCATTTTTAATCACTTCCGAAATTCTTTTGATAAAATTCTAACATTTTTATTTTTCTTTTTCAACGGGGGTAGTATACAAAAATTACAAAAAATGAGACAAATATTACATAAAACAAATATGAAATTATTATATGCTATGATATAGGATAAATAAGTTTAAGGAGGAATGCTATGAATTTCAGTATAATCTATAACCCCATCGCAACAAAATTTTCTCAGGCGGCGCTTGATCACCTTATTTTTAAATTCGTTGAACGCGGATTAAAGCTTAACACAATTGCAAAAAGTGAATACTCGGGACACGTTATAAAGCTTATCAAGGAGCTTGACCCCGTATCCGATTATCTTATAACCTTTGGTGGTGACGGAACTGTTAATGAAGCATTCCGTGCCTTTAATGAAATAGAACAGCACAGTATATATGCCCATATTTCCGTAGGAACTACAAATGATATGGCAAACAACTTCAATCTTTTCAGAAAGGATGCTATAAAGAGCATCGATAAGCTTGTCGAAAAGGGTAAGGAAACCTATATGGATTCCGTTCTTGTAAACGGTGAGCCCGTGTGCTACGTTTCATCCTTCGGATATATTTCTGCTGTCCCTTATCTTGTTAATCCCAAGCTGAAAAAGGCTCTCGGTCATACGGCTTATGTTGTTGCCGCTATGCCTCCGCTTTTAAGAGGACCTCAGAAGATCAAGGCAACGTATACCGCAAACGGTGTAACGAAATCAACGAATATTTTGCTTGCTCTCATCACAACCTCAAAGGGTATGGGCGGAATAACTCTTTATGATAACGTTGACCTTAATGACGGCAAGTTTGAGGTTTGTCTCATTCACGATATTACTCCCGCGCTTATTGCAAAGATCTTCGGTGAATATCTCAGAGACAGTGTAGACCTTTCAAACTATCTTGAATATGCTGATGTTTTCACTACGGATGAGCTTCATATCAGATTTGACGGAGTTCTGCCCTATGATGATATCGATAACGACGGCAATAAGGCAAGCTTCAGTCTTACTCTTCACGAGAATGAGCTTCATTACACCATGGGAAAAAAGATTAAAATTCTTATGCCCGAAAATTAATATGTGTGCACAGGTCTGTATTTTTGCAGGCTTGTGCATTTTTTTTTGATTTAAGATAATCCCGTGTGACCGCGGGGAGCCTCGTGACGATTTTTTCTGATAACGTATGCCGCTTTGCTCTTTGTAAGGTTGACATCGCCTGTAAAAATTGGTATGATATAAAAAAATATGTGGGGGATTAATTATGGCAACTTTTAAAGCATTTTTGTCTTTTATTCAGGTGTTTTTTCTGTCAATAGGTCTTATTCCCGTTGACACGTCAATTGATTACGGCGGTGGCGACTACGTTGCTCCTGAGATTACCACACCTATGTATATTGTTGAAGACGGCGTATCTGATTATTGTATAGTAACTGCCGATGAGCACGATACTTGCATTGATACAGCCGCTTGGGAGCTTCAGACCTATATTGAAAAGATCTGCGGCGTGAAGCTTTCCGTTGTTACGGAATCCGAGACAGTCTCCGATAAGGTTATTGCCATCGGTGCAACCGAGCGCTCTGAGCGTCTGGATTTTGATTATTCATCAATAAAGGAAGACGGCTTCTATCTTTTCTCTGACGGAGAAAGCCTTATTATCCGCGGTGAGGATGACAGA
The DNA here is from genome assembly GCA_045654865.1 of Acutalibacteraceae bacterium. Classification (GTDB taxonomy): domain Bacteria; phylum Bacillota; class Clostridia; order Oscillospirales; family Acutalibacteraceae; genus RUG806. Next base: position 6,981 of record JAZOOE010000163.1, read on the forward strand.
GGTACACTCTACGGTGTTTATACCTTCCTTGAGGAATATCTCGGTGTACGTTGGTTTACTCCCACACTCGAAAAGGTGCCCGAAAGCGATGATGTTGTTATTGATGCGGCTGTTTCCAGAGTTGTTGAGCCCTCCTTCGCAGTAAGAAGAAATGACACAATGGGCACAAATGAAGCCCACAGAGCAAGAACAAAGATGAACGTTTCCTTCCATAAGGATGCTACAGCCTACGGCGGCACGCTTACCTATGTTTTATGGGATGTAACACTTACAAAGCTTGTGCCCGATTCACTTTTTAAGGAGCATCCCGAATATTTTGCTATGGATGAAAACGGCAACCGTCACACGGATCACGTTTGTCTTTCTCATCCCGATGTTCTCTCAATTGCAATTGAAAATGCAAGAGAGGCTATTGAAAAAAGTACAAACGGTGCAAAATTCCTTCACGTAGGTCAGAAGGACAATAATAACTATTGTCATTGCGATACCTGTGAGGCTCTTTATGCTCAGTACGGTGCGGTATCCGCTCCCACGCTTATTTTTACAAATAATCTCGCCGATGCGCTCGAAGAGGAATATCCCGAATTTACCTTCACCTTCTATGCATACGGTGAAACCGACCGTCCTCCTACGGATACCTCTCTTCGTTGCCGTCCCAACGTTGCTCCCGTTCTTTGCGGGCTTCACAAGGCCTGCCGCAGCCACTCGCTTCTTGAATGCGGTGCTCAGGACGGAAATGAGACGTTTATGAACCTTTACGGTGATCCCGAAGCCACCATTGCTGAGGATTTTAAGGTGTGGACTCAGATTGCCGACAGAACCTATATTTATGATTACACCATCAACTTCCTTTTCTCTGCACAGTTTTTCTCAAATTTCCAGTATATGCAGGAAACAATGAAGTATATGTATGATATCGGTATTACGGGTTATATCTATAACTGCGGAGATGGTCATACCGCCGCATTCAACGAGTTGAGAAACTATCTTCTCTGCAAGCTTCAGTGGGATGTAAATGCTGACGTAGAATATCATATGATGGATTTCCTCAAGGCTTACTACGGTGAGGAGGCGGCTCCTTATATCAAGGATATCATTGATATTCAGACAGCACAGATAGCGGCAACGGCACACGCCTTTGATTTTGACTGGCATTATCAGTCAGGCTATTATCCCGTTCATACAATGATAAGACTTGATATTCTTTGGGAAAAGGCTCTTAATGCTGATGTTACAGACGAACAGCTCTACAATATCGAAACGGCAAATCTCAGCTGGGAATTCTTCAAGGCAAATCAGATGCAGCTTGAATATTTCTTCCTTAATCCGGCAAGAATGGTTGAACAGGAATGGCTTTATGACGAGTATAAGGAGCACGGTATAAGCAGATTGTCTTCCTTCTGGCTTATTCCCGAAAAGGATGACATCAACTTCATCCTCCGCCCCTACAACTGGGAGAAAAAATGACAGAAGATCTGTTATTTTTTGAAGTAATAAGCAACAGCGAAGAAGTGAA
>JAZOOE010000164.1:0-10471 GCA_045654865.1 Acutalibacteraceae bacterium
CATTTAACCGCATTTATTTCAGTACTCTGCCGAAGAAGTTAGTTTTTGTGTTGACTTTGAGCTGTAACAGTGGTAAAATACTGCTGTTCAGATGAATGTGCCTCCTTAGTTCAATGGATAGAATAAGCCCCTCCTAAGGGCTAGATGTGGGTTCGATTCCCGCAGGGGGTGCCAGATGCGGCGAGACAAGCTCGCCTAAAAGAAGAAAGAATAAAGAATAAATAAGAAATAAAAATGTTTCCGTTTTCGGTGCCGCTTCTGTATTATTCTTTATTCTTTATTATTTTTTCTTTATTCTTTGAAAAGGAGAATAACGATATGCAGAAAGATAATCCCTTATTAGATAAATCCTTGTTGTTCGCCGCAAGAATAGTAAAACTCAATAAATACCTTACCAAAGAGAAAAAAGAAACAGTTATCGCTAAGCAGATTATCCGCAGTGCGACATCAATCGGTGCAAATGCCAACGAAGCGATTTACGGTCAGAGCAAGGCTGATTTTGTAGCAAAGCTGCAGATTTCTCTGAAAGAAACCGCTGAGACAGAATATTGGTTAAGACTTTTGATTTTATCTGAATACATAACCGATAAGGAAGGTAATTCCTTACTGGATGACTGCCTTGAAATTAAAAGAATACTCATTTCTACACTGAAAACTGCAAAAGAAAACAAATAAAAAAGCCGAAAACCTTTATTTTACAAGGGCTTTCGGCTTTTTGATTTTTTGGTGAGTTGCTTTGCTTGAAAATTCAAACTCGTGGAAATCTTTTTTCTCTTTAGCTTTTCTGTAATTTTTTCTGCTAATATTCGATTTTGAATATTTGTTTGCTAATGAAGGCGATAGTTATTGTGTTAATATTGAAAAGGCGGTTGACGCCTTAATTTTTATTTGATTCAAATTGAAAGAAATGTTATAATTGTCGAATTGAAAGAATTGTTATAATAACAGTATGACTTCCGTACTTTTTACAGCGTATTGCAAAAAAATCTGAAATTTACGTAAGATAAGGAATACAAAATCGGTTTATATAGGTGAGAGGAGGTTTTTTTGATGGATGATAAACAAATAATCAAGCTTTTATTTGCAAGAGCAGAAGAGGCACTCAGAATTTTGAGCGAGCGCTACGGTCACACCTTACACAAAATCGCTATGAACATTCTCGGCAATCATCACGATGCAGAAGAAACAACGAACGATACATATCTTGCGATCTGGAATGCTATACCGCCTAAAGAGCCCGAGCCCTTAGCTCCTTACGTATACCGAACGGGAAGAAATATGGCGCTGAAACGGCTGGAATACCTTTCGGCGGAAAAACGGAACAACAGATATGATCTGTCGTTGGACGAGCTTGGAGCGTGCTTACCCGATAATGCAGACACCCCCGAACAGACTTTTGACGTTCAGGAAATCGCAGATTCAATAAACGAGTTTCTGCAAAAAGACAGTGCTCTCAACAGATATATTTTTATGCGCAGATATTGGTACGGAGATTCTGTCGAGGATATATCAAAGGCAATCAACATAAAAAGCAGTGCCGTTTCGGTAAAGCTTCACCGAATCAGATCAAAATTAAAAGAACATCTTATTAAGGAGGGGTATTACTATGAAGCGTAAGCACGTTCTTGAAATTCTGGACAAGATAGATGACAGATACGTAAACGAAACAGCAAATACACCTAAAAAAACAAAAAAGCGCTCATACCTCATAGCCGCGATTGCCGCTGCCTTAGCGGTCGTAATCTGCATCAACTGTGTTTTAAATATACCGACGATAACCGCAAAGGCTATTGCCCTTCCGGGAGAAGCACGGATTTTAGAGCGTCCCGATATTGATGCTTACGAGGACAACGAACAATATTTTGCAGACGTGGATATATGGCGTGCCGCATTGGACGACAGAATGGCTGTCACGAACACTGCCCTTTCCTCTCTGACTCCGTTTTTTACGAAGGCATCCGCAGAATTTCTCATTTCCCCCGACAACGCAAATACACTCTGGTCTCCGATAAATGCATATATCGGTCTTTCGATGCTTGCGGAAATAACCGACGGTGACAGCCGAGGGGAAATTTTAGAGCTGTTCGGAGCAAAAAGCCTTGAAGAGCTCAGAGCACAGGTCAGCGCGGTCTGGGAATCGGTCTACAAGGATGACGGAAATGAAATATCCGTATCGGCAAATTCCCTTTGGCTTGAGGATGGACTTAATTACAATCAGGATGCTATGAATAACCTTGCGTATCACTACTATTCATCAGTATATCAGACTGATCTCGGCAGTGACAAAGCAAACAAGGAAATCGGAAACTGGCTTGATGAAAATACGGGAGGCTTATTGAAAAACAGCACCGACAAAATCGACTTATCTCCCGATACAGTTCTTGCGCTCTACTCTACACTTTATTTTCAGGCTAAATGGAGTGATGAATTTAATTCAAAAAATAACACCGACGGGGTTTTCCACGGCATTAACGGTGACACAAGCGTCACTTATATGAACAAAAAGCTTTATCAGATGAATTATTACTGGCACGAGGATTTCAGTGCCGTGGCATTATATCTCAAAAACGGCAGTACAATGTGGTTCATTCTTCCCGACGAGGGAAAGACAACCGCCGACGTATTGAACAGCGGTGCTTACGGTGAATTGATTTTCTCGGATGCCTCTGAGGAAATCTGGCAGAATCAGAAATATATGAAGGTCAATTTATCCGTACCTAAATTCGACGTTTCCCATTCGTTTAATCTGACAGAGGGACTGAGTAAAATGGGTGTAACAAAGGTTTTCGATCCGACCTCCTCAGATTTCACGGCAATCACCTCCGACACTCCCGTATACGTTGCCGCTGTCAATCAATCCGCAAGGGTTGAAATCGATGAAAAGGGTGTAAAAGCCGCAACGTATATAGAAATTCCCGGAGCAGGCTCCGCTATGCCGCCCGAGGAAATAATTGATTTTGTACTGGACAGACCTTTTGTGTTTGCAATCACAAAGGGAAAGCTGCCCCTATTTACGGGAGTTGTGAACAATATACAATTGTAAAAAAACGAAGATCGGATATAACGACCTGAGACACGGGGCTCTTCGGGATTATTACCTGAAGAGCCCCATAAATTTAACTCAAACTCAATTTTCGGGAAATTATTATGCATTTAGCTGTAAATTAGCCGCTCAGACGTGCCTCGGTACGCCGTTCGGCTGATAAATCATACATTTACAAGAGTATTGATTGAAATTTTGCATATTTTGTTGAAAACTCGGATATGCTTCTGTTATAATAAATATAATACTCTGAGAATTGAGGAATTTTTCGATTTATGAAATATAAAAGAATCGGTAAGCGTATCCGACAGGGGCCTCCCGCTGTAAAAAAATTCAATATGGAAGAAGAGCCCCACGGTCAGTGGCTGTGCTTTATCCGTCCTATATGGGCAGGAACGAAGCTCAGACGTGATCTGCATAAGGTTAAGGTAGAAAGAGTTAATGTTGAGGACATAAAGCCTCCGTATCTTCTTTTTTGTAACCATAACTGCTTTTACGATTTCTATATAATGTCTTCACTTATAATGGGACATACCGGACATTTCCCCGGTGCGGTGGATGACTTCATCGGAAGAGAATGGATGGCAAGAAGAATCGGTATTTTCCCCACCCGTAAGTTTACAACAGATATGAACCTCGTTTTCGTAGCACGCAAGGTGCTGAAAAAGGGTGAGGTTTACGGTATTTATCCCGAAGCTAAATATTCTCTTTGCGGCATTACGGAAACCATCCCCGATTCGGTAGGACAGCTTATCAAGCTTTGCAGAGTTCCCGTGGTTACCATCAAAATGAAGGGACATCATATATACAACCCATTCTGGAACACAAGAGCCTTCCGATGGTTTCTTAAAACCGAGGCAGAGCACACTCTTCTTATGACAGCCGATGAGGTAAGAGCCGCTTCTGTTGAGGAGATCAATGAAAAGCTCCGCGAGGCTCTTTCCCACGACGACTGGAGATGGCAAAGTGAAAACCGCGTAGAGGTAAAGCAGAAAAAGCGCGCCGAGGGACTTCATAACGTTCTTTACAAATGTCCCGCATGCGGCTGTGAAACAAAAATGGACTCTAAGGGAGCGCAGCTTTTCTGCGACGAATGCAAAAAAAGCTGGACTCTTAATTTCTACGGTGAATTAGAGGCAGACAGCGGCGTTACCGAATTCAAATTCCCCTCAGATTGGTATAAATGGGAACGCGAAGAGGTTAAAAAGGAAATTTACAACGGTACCTATCGCACGGAATGTGACGTATTGGTCAATGACCTGCCCAATTCAAAGGGCTTCATCTATATGGGTAAGGGACACCTTGTTCACGATTACGAGGGCTTTAAGGTCAAGGGCAACAAAGACTTTGACGGCGAGGAATTCAGTATGGATATTCCCGCACTTATGCAATATGCCTGCCATATAGAATACAAATACCGCTTCGGCTGGAACCGCGATTGCATCAATCTCAACACAACGGAAGACACATGGTATATATTCCCCGAGGACAAAAACGTTAAGGTTACGAAAATTGCCCTTGCAACGGAGGAAATCTTCAATAAGCGTTATTCTGAAGAGAGTATAAAAAAGAAAAGCCTTACAAGATAATTTCCGTTTCACACAAAATCCACCGAGGGTGACAGTATGGATAACGTAAATAAGACCTTATATATTCCCTTATATGCTAAGGCTTATGTAAGCCGCAAGGGACTTTTTCTCAGTGACAAAACGGCAGAGGCAATATGCCGCAAGGAAAAGCTTTCACTGTCAGGAAAAGCCGCCTCAAGGTGGCTGGCATACTATCTCGGTATACGCGCCGCGGTTTTCGACAATCTGGTAAAGCAGAAAGCTGAGAAAGCCCCCGATACCGTTGTTATTCACATCGGCTGCGGACTTGACAGCAGAGCTCAGCGCGTCGGTTTCCTAACCGCAAAATGGTATGATCTGGATTTTCCAGAGGTTATAAACGAAAGAAAAAAATACTTCGGCGAATCCGACCGCTATAAACTGATTGGCGCGGATGCACTGAATACCGATTGGCTTAAAAGCATTCCTGAAAAGGAAAGCGCCGTAATCGTTATGGAGGGAGTAAGCATGTATTTGCGCCCGGAGGAGCTGAAAGCCCTGTTTTCAGCACTATGCACTCATTTTGACTCCCTATCGGTGCTTATTGATTGCTATACTCCACTTGCGGTAAAAATGTCAAGGTATAAAAATCCCGTAAACGATGTGGGAGTTTCAGAGGTCTTCGGCATTGACACCCCCGAAGACTTACTGTCTGACGGTCTGCTTTTTGTAACGGAGCACGATATGACGCCCGATACCTTTATCAATGAGCTTCCCGCAGGTGAAAGATTAATTTTCAGGAAGCTGTATGCGGGCGGCTTATCAAAAAAGCTGTACCGTCTGTATGAATATAAAAAATAAAAACAGCCCCTTCCCTTTTTAGTATCAGAATGCTCCTGAGTCTTCATAAAGCCCTCTGTGTGATAAATTACGTAAAATTTATCAATTTAAAGCATTTTTAGTATTGACATTCACAAAAGGGTGTAGAATCTGTGACAACAAAAAACTACAAAGGAGACGACAGCTATGACAAAGTTTTATTTTTGCTTTTATTATTTTGCTGAGGGCTGTCCGTCTTTTTTTTGATCCGTGGGTAAATTTCAGGATTCAATAAGAACGGTCAGTCCGCATTCGTTATGCAGTGTTTGCATTAACCGATGCGGGCTTTTGTTTTTTTTGTAGATTTCAAGCAAAAAAGAAAGAAGCGATATTTTATGGGTATGAATTTCCAGAGAAAGCTTCCTATTCCTCAGGAAGTAAAAAGAATATTACCGTTAACAAAGGAAATGGCAGAAATCAAAAAAAGGCGCGATGCCGAGATAAGTGCCGTTTTTGAGAGCAAATCCGATAAGTTCATTTTAGTAATAGGTCCCTGCTCAGCAGATCACAAGGAGCCTGTGCTTGAATATATTTCAAGATTACGCAAAATTGAGGATCAGGTTTCAGACAAGCTAATAATCATTCCCCGAATTTATACAAACAAGCCCCGCACCACAGGTCAGGGCTATAAGGGAATGCTTCATCAGCCCGATCCCGAGGCAAAGCCCGATATGTATAAGGGTATCATTGCAATCAGAGATCTTCATATTTCGGCTTTACGTGATTATGACTTTTCCTGCGCCGATGAAATGCTTTACCCCGAAAACTATCGTTATCTTTCAGATCTTCTTTCCTACGTTGCAGTCGGCGCACGCTCGGTTGAAAATCAGCAGCACAGATTAACAGCCAGCGGTATCGAGGCGCCCGTCGGAATGAAAAATCCCACAGGCGGAGATCTCAGCGTTATGCTCAATGCCGTTACTGCGGCGCAGTCGTCTCACACCTTCCTTTACAGAGGCTGGGAGGTTATAAGCGACGGTAATCCTCACGCACACGCAATTCTCAGAGGCTACGTTGATTACGCCGGCCGCAGCTGTGCAAACTACCACTATGAGGATCTTCTTAAGCTCGACGAGCTTTACGCAAAATCAGGACTTGCAAATCCCTCTGTTATCGTGGACACAAACCACAACAACTCGGGCAAGAAATATCTTGAGCAGATAAGAATTGCAAAGGACGTTGTTTACAGCAGAAATCATAATCAGGACATCAAGAAACTCGTCAAGGGGCTTATGATAGAAAGCTATCTTGAGGACGGAGCACAAAGCGGCAGCGAGCACGTATTCGGTAAATCCATTACCGATCCTTGTCTCGGCTGGAAAAAAACAGAAAAGCTTATTCTCGAGCTTGCAGACAATCTTTGATAGCCGTCTTACTTAAACGGAGAGTGTATTATGGATAAATTGCAAAAAGCAAGAGCTGTGATAAATGAAACAGACGCAAAAATGGCAGAGCTGTTTGTCAGAAGAATGGAGGCTTCAAGGCTTGTTGCCGAATATAAGCAGGAGCACGGACTTCCCGTTTATGATGCTCAGAGAGAGGCTCAGGTCATAAGCAGTAATTCTCTTCTTATAGAGGATGATGACATCCGATCTTATTACGTTAACTTTATGAAATCCACAATGAAGCTGTCAAGACAGTATCAGCACAAGCTGCTTTCGGGTATGAAGATTGCCTACAGCGGAGTTGAGGGAGCATTTGCTCACATAGCCGCAGAAAAGATATTCTCTGACGGTCATAAAATCCCCTACAGCGATTTTAAATCGGCATATAACGCCGTAGTCACGGGAGACTGTGACTGTGCCGTGCTTCCCGTTGAAAACAGCTATGCGGGTGAGGTCGGTCAGGTGCTTGACCTTATGTATACGGGTACCTTATTCATAAACAGTGTTTACGATCTTGAGATTTCTCAGAACCTTATCGGCATCAAGGGTGCCACAATAGCGGATATAAAAGAGGTCATCAGCCATCAGCAGGCACTTATGCAATGCGACAGCTTTATAAGGGAGCACTCCCTTGAGCAGCTTCAGGCAACAAATACCGCCGTTGCGGCTCAGAGGGTGGCACAGGAAAACAATAAAGCTCTTGCGGCTATTGCAAGCCGTGAGACGGCTGAATTATACGGACTTTCCGTAATAGAAAAGGACATAAACGAAAGCAGCTTCAATACAACACGCTTCGCCGTTTTTTCAAGAGCTGAAGATACGGACATAACTCACGACAACAGCTTTATGCTTCTTTTTACCGTAAACCACGTTGCAGGCGCTCTTGCAAAGGCAATTAACGTCATCGGTGAGCACGGCTTTAATATGCAGGTGCTCAGAAGCCGTCCCGTCAAGGATTCAAACCGGCAATATTATTTCTACGTTGAAGCCGCGGGAAACGTAAACAGCGACGAGGGAAAAAAGATGCTTGAGGAATTAAGCGAATACTGCACGCAATTAAAAGTCGTCGGCAGCTATTCATCCCGAATTTCACTGTAAGGAGAACCGATATGCTTATCAGAATGGATTTAGGTAAGGACAGCTATGATATATTGGTTGAAAGAGGAATACTGAATAAGGCAGGAGCCTTGCTGGATCTTAACAGAAAGGTTATGATAATTACAGATGACGGCGTTCCGACTCAATGCAGCAGATGTATTGCAGACCAATGTAAGACTCCCTTTATTGAATGTGTGCCTCAGGGTGAAGACAGCAAGGGCTTTCCGACTTATCAGAGGCTTTTATCCTCACTTCTTGAAAAGGGCTTCACAAGAGCAGACTGTATTGTTGCAGTAGGCGGCGGAGTTGTAGGAGATCTTGCAGGCTTTGCGGCGGCATCATTTATGCGCGGTATTGATTTTTATAACGTGCCCACAACTCTTCTGGCTCAGATAGATTCCTCCATCGGCGGCAAGGTGGCTATAAATCTTGACGGCATAAAAAATATCGTCGGAGCCTTCTATCAGCCAAAGAAGGTGCTGATAGATCCAAACGTACTGAAAACACTTCCCGAAAGACAGATATCAAACGGACTTGCAGAGGCAGTAAAAATGTCTCTTACCTCAGACAAGGAGCTTTTCGGACTTTTTGAAAGCAAAAGCATCAGTGAAAATATAGATGAGATAATTATAAGATCTCTTAAAATAAAGCGTGACGTGGTACAGACAGACGAAAAAGAAAAGGGACTGAGAAAAATTCTCAACTTCGGTCACACCATCGGTCACTCAATTGAAAGCGGAACAAGTCTCAGTGAGCTTTATCACGGAGAATGTGTGGCACTGGGAATGATACCCATGTGCTCACCGTCTGTGAGGCCCCGTCTTATAAGGGTTCTTGAGAAGCTTAAGCTTCCCACCGTTGTCAAGGCAGATACAAAAAGCCTTATGCGCGCTTTAAGCCACGACAAAAAATCAGACGGAGACACCATTACCGTAATCACGGTAGACTCTCCCGGTGAGTTCAGAATGGAAAAGCTCACCTCAGCACAGCTTGAACAAATGGTAAAGGAAGTAATCCAATGAAAAACACCTTCGGAAACAGTGTTTGTCTTACAATATTCGGAGAAAGCCACGGTAGCTGTATAGGTGCGGTGCTTGACGGCATTGCTCCCGGAATCAGCGTTAACAAGGATTTTATTGCTTCTCAGATGGATAAACGTCGGGCAAAAGGAAAAATCTCTACTTCAAGGCTTGAGGCAGATGAGGTAGAAATTTCAAGCGGTGTGTTTGAGGACAAAACCACAGGCACTCCTATATGCCTTACTATACGAAACACAAACACTCTGAGTCAGGATTACAGCGAAACAAGATGCCTTGCTCGCCCCGGACACGCGGATTACACGGCGAACTGCAAATATCACGGCTATGAGGATTACCGTGGCGGCGGACATTTCAGCGGAAGAATTACCGCAGGAATCGTTGCGGCGGGTGCCATTGCTATTGATGCTCTTAAAAGCCGTGGTATTTATATCGGCACTCATATCAAGCGCTGCGCGGGCATATCCGACAGAGAATTTTCAGATCCTGCCGCCGATATAAAGGCACTTGAGTCTGCCGATTTTGCAGTTCTTGACAGCGAGGCAGAAATTCAGATGCAGCAGGCAATTCTTTGTGCGGCAAAAGAGGGTGACAGCGTCGGCGGTATTCTCGAAACGGCGGTAACAGGTCTTCCCGCCGGCATCGGTGAGCCCTGGTTTGACACCTTTGAAAGCGTTATTGCTCATATTCTCTTTTCAATTCCCGCCGTCAAGGGCGTTCAGTTCGGCAAGGGCTTTGATTTTGCGGATATGAGAGGCAGTGAGGCAAACGATGAATTTGAGCTGACAGAAGACACTGTAACAACCAAAACAAACAATAACGGAGGAATCAACGGAGGAATTACAAACGGTATGCCCGTTATCCTCAGCTGTGCGGTAAAGCCCACACCCTCCATATACAAAACTCAGAGCACCGTGGATTTTATAAACAAAAAAGATACTCAGATAGAAATCAAGGGCAGGCACGATCCCTCAATTATACACAGAGCAAGAGTAGTGGTTGACAGTGCCGTTGCGCTGGCAATCTGCGATATGCTTGCAAGCCGCTTCGGAACGGATTGGCTGAAAGGAAATTGATTATGGAATTCGGTTGCATAGGAGAGCATCTTGCCCACAGCTTTTCAAAGGAAATACATAACAGAATAGCTCCCTACAGCTACGAGCTCTGTGAGGTCAGAAGAGAAGACCTTGATTCATTTATGACAAAAAGAGAGTTCAAGGCTATTAACGTTACCATTCCCTATAAGGAAGACGTTATCCCCTATCTTGACCATATAGACGATACGGCAAAAAAAATCGGAGCCGTCAACACGATTGTCAACAAAAACGGAGCTCTTTACGGATATAATACCGACTTTTCGGGAATGACGGCACTTGCCGATAAGATCGGCATTGACTTCAAGGGACAAAAGGTGCTGGTTCTGGGAACGGGAGGCACAAGCAAAACCGCGGTTCAGGTTGCACTCAGCAAGGGTGCAGGTGA
>JAZOOE010000165.1:0-5961 GCA_045654865.1 Acutalibacteraceae bacterium
GCAGTATATGCCGCCGCAAAGCCCGAAGGACCGCTTCCGAGAATAAGCACCTGTGTATGCCGTTCATTATATATCCTCATATAAAACTCCTTATGCACATCTGATTTATTATAGCAACATTTAATTCAGATTATAGCATACACCAAAAATCGATTCAATAGCTTCTGACTTTTACAAAATATAATACTCATTAACACCAAACACATTAACTCCTACAAGGACGAGGATTAATGTGAATAAAATGTAAAATAATACTATTCTTAATTGAAAACTGATATAATGTGAAATATAATTATAAAAAATGCACAGAGGGACGATAAAATGAATAATAAATATCCGAATTTACTATCAACTGGCAAAATCGGGAATATTGAGCTTCGCAACAAAACGGTTATGGCCGCAATGGGGATGAGTCAGGCTGATAACGGCTTTGTAAACAAAGCCGTGCTTAATCATTATGCACAAAGAGCAAAGGGCGGTGTCGGTGCAATCATTGTCGAGGTAACCTGTGTAGATTCTCCGCTGGGACTTAATACAAAAGGGATGCTCGTAATCGATGATGACAAATACATACCCGGAATGACTCAGCTCGCAGAGGTTATACATAAAGAAGGCGCAAAAGCTTTTCTTCAGATATCACATACAGGCAGAGGTGCAAGAAGAAAAATTATCGGTGCACAACCTGTAGGTCCAAGTGCAGTAGCAATGCCTTATTCATATATGATGGGCCTGGCAAATGAGACACCTCGCGCTTTGACTATTGAAGAAATTAAGTCCATTGAAGAAAAATATGCTCAAGCGGCATTACGAGCAAAGAAAGCAGGCTTTGACGGGATAGAAATTCACGCAGTCGGATATTATCTTGGACAGCAATTTCTTTCAAAAACAGCAAACGTCAGAACTGACGAATACGGAGGAAGCAGAGAAAACAGAATCCGTTTCCATCTGAATATAATTAAAAGAATACGTGAACTGTGCGGAAATGACTTTGCTATTATTGTCAAGCTTTCCGTAATTGAAATGGGTAAGGACGGAGGTATCTCCTTGCCTGACGGCTTATATTACTGTAAAAAACTTCAGCAGGCCGGTGTTGATGCTATTGAGGTTCTCGCGGGTATTTGGTCAGAAGAAGCAGGAAAAAGCCAAAAACCCGAATCCGCATATTCAGATTGTATGGCAGTAGCCTTAAGTCAACTTGTTAAAATGGGGCTGATATTGACTACGGGCAAGAAAAAAGTAACCCTCATCGGTGGCGGAAGAGCTCAGAATCCCGTAGCATCCGAAAAAGCGCTCAGATCTCGCCAATGTGATCTGATATTTATAGGTCACGGCTTACTTGCTCAACCCGATCTCGTTAATCTTATCAAAGAAAACAGAGAGGATGAAATTCGACCTTGCATAGGCTGTGGTCACTGCGTAGATCATCAGCTTCAACACGGCGAAAGAGCAATCTGCTCGGGAAATGCCGTTCTTGCACGCGGAAACAACGATTATACTATCACCCCCGCACAGACAAAGAAAAAGGTTGTAGTTATCGGTGCAGGAGTTGCAGGAGTGGAGGCTGCAAGAATTTCGGCAATTCGCGGACATGAAGTGCACCTATATGATATGGCAGATGAAGTAGGCGGACAAATGAATATTGCCTGTAAACCACCTTTTAAACAACACCTCAGACTTATGAAGCCTTATCTTGAAAGACAGCTCGAGCTTCACAAGGTAAACGTTCATCTCGGGAAAAAAGTTACTGAGGATGATATTTTATCAATGAACGCAGATGCAGTTGTCATAGCAACCGGCGTCAAACCGAATATTGCAGATATCGAAGGAGTTGAAAGAGCAGTTAACGCTATTGACATCCTCGGCGGCATCAACAGCGGAAAGAACGTTGTCATAATAGGCGGAGGCTCTATTGGTTGTGAAACAGCAGAATATCTGGCAAAACAAGGCAAAAAGGTCAGTATAATTGAAATGACTGATACCCTTGCAGGCAACACCGGAAAAACTGATCAGACCATACTCTTAGGCCATCTTAAGGGGTATAAAGTTCAGCTCTTAACCAAGTGCAAGGTAGAGAAAATTACGCAAACTCACGTAATATATATATCAGCAGACGGAAACACACAATCAGTTAAGGCTGATACTGTTGTTCTTGCCATTGGCGGCAGACCTGAAAAATCTCTTTATGATTCTCTCATGGATAAGGTCAGGGAGATTTATAATATCGGTGACTCAAACGGAGGCGGAATTATCCCCAATGCCGTATATGACGGCTATACAACAGGTAACATAATTTAAAATCTTGGTTTATGATCTGAAAATTGTTAAATTAAATTCAGATGAGCGTTTAGAAATATCAGCATCAATAACAAGGTGAAATCAATGACAAATATTTATTTTGTAAGACATGCTGAACCTAATTATAATAATCATGATGACTTTTCAAGGGAGCTTTCCGCAAAATGATCTGAATACAGAATGCCGGTTACACAATTTTTGTCTGATAAAAATATTTCAACGGTTTTATCCAGTCCGCACAAAAGAGCCGTTGATACAATTGCACACTTTGCCGACAGTAAGGCTTGCCTGTTGAGGTCATTGATGATTTCAGAGAACGCAAGGTGGACAGTGCCCGGATCGAGGATTTTACTGCATTCAGCAAATCACAATGGGCTGACTTTAATTATAGGCTATCCGACGGAGAATGTCTGAATGAGGTTCAGTTAAGGAATATTTCAGCGTTAAATGGGGTTCTGAAAAAACATAAAAACAGAAACATTGCAATCGCAACTCACGGAACCTCCCTGAGTACAATTATCAATTTTTTTGATAATTCCTTCGGGTATGAGAATTTTGAAAAAATACGAACTGTTATGCCATTGATTGTTGTTGAATTCACTTTTCTTGATTACAAATGTCTTTCAATCAATTATATAAATCTATTTACATAAATAAGCTAAGGATAGCTTTTAACGGGCTATCCTTAACTAATTTCATACTATTTTATTTCACAAAGCAACATACACAAAAATCAAAAACACCAACAATTATAATATGATGCCACAATCACTTAATTTCAGTGATTCTTGACATCTTTTTACATTCTTTAAGAGTCTTTCTGCCGCTTTCACTCTTAGTATATATGAGCTCAAAATTCCCTGCAGGGCCTTTCAGATTTTTACCGAACAGCTCTGCACTTTCTTTATTTATTCCGAAGGCAGTCGGACATGCATACCATATCAAAAATACCACTATTCTTTTGTCACAATTGCACAACTTGAACATCGTTCGAATTATGCTATAGTTTCGGAGAATGAATTAAATTTAAACAGAAGGAGGGATAGTTTGACTACGGTTTATGGCATAATTTTTGCCGTTGCAATTCTGATGGTCGGTGTATATTTTTTAATTGACTTCAAACACAACAAATGGCTTATGCTTTTGTTTATATCTATTGCAATTTGCGATTGCGGATATTTTTTGCTGGCCGCATCACAACCGTTTAACGGCGCGTTGTGGTCAAACAGACTTGCCACCTCAGCAGCGTCGTCTTTCCTTTTTCATTACTTATGATGATAATGAAGCTTTCAAGATTCAGATACCCCAAGTTTCTTCCCAATGTGCTGATAGGCTTTACCGCAGCTATGTTTTTGATTGCCGCAAGCGGTGACATATTGCCAATTTATTACAAAGACGTTACGCTCGGCTTTTCTGACGGAGCTACTTATCTTATTAAGGAATACGGTCCGCTTCACGACCTTTATAAAGTATTTCTCTTTGCTTATTTTGCATCAATCATTGCGATAATCATTTATACCGCAATAAAAAAAACGTTGTTCTACCAAACATTCCGTTTTCCTTGCGTTTGTTGTTACAGGCAATATCGCAACGTGGCTTGTGGAAAATATGATAGGTGCAGGATTTGAGTTTCTTTCAATCTCATATATTTTATCAGAAGGTCTTATACTCTTCCTTTACGGAATTCTTGAGGACTACGGACTTACCGATACTCAAAGCCTTTCAGTTTCAGCCCCAACGGTCCTCGCTGAAGCAAATGAAGACTTCACATAGCCTGAAGCAATAAAATCATTCAACAAAGAACAAATAGAAAGCAATTTCAACAAATGGAAAGCTATTGAATCACTTTCCCAACGGGAAAAGGAAGTTCTCGGTTTTATATTAGAAAACAAAAAGCGTAAAATAATTGCCGAAACTCTTTTTGTAACCGAAAGCACAATCAAGAAGCACACTTCGGCAATCTTCAAAAAGCTCGAAATAACAAATCGGGCAGAACTCTTTGAAAAAGCAAAAGAATTCATTTAACATCAAAATTCATATAAAATTTAAGCAGGCAACATACTCTATGTTGCCTGCTTTTTTTACAAAATATTAATACAAAAATTTATGCTTAAAGTTCATTTTTTATTATAATTTGAATAATTCAGCGGTTTTTATAAACAAAAACTTCCTAACAAACCGAACATTGCGTTACCATATCTGACTTGTTTGGCGATAATATCAACGCCATCAGTTTTATATTTATAAACCGTTTATTTAAAAAAGTATAAGCCGTATTTTTTTCTGATTTTAGGGTGCAAGAAAATCGTGCATGTGCTGAGCAATTTCTTCGCGGAAGCAAAAGCATTAAAGAAAAAATGAACAACTCCTCTTTTGCTCCATGCTTTTAATGTCATTAATAAAACTTTTTCTGCCTGACCGTCACCTTTCCTGAACAATCCTCTCAAGCGCATATATTTTTTTATTGTTATCAAATCAATAGTGGGAACTTTTGTAAAATTCGCATATAATTCTTCCAACTCAATAACATTACTATGCTCTTCAATGGTTTTTAATTCAGACATTCTGCCTTCAGCAACTAATTTTTTATATAACTCCGTTTTAGGCAATGGAGTAAAATAGCAAAAGCTTGTAACAGAGTTTCCTAAACTTTTTGCTAAATCTATACTCATCCGTATATCTTCTTCATCTTCATCAGGCAAACCTAAAATAAACATAGCAATAGGAACTATCCCTGACTCAAGACACATTTTTACATTGTTTATTGCTGCTTCAGTGTATGCGTGTTTATTAACCGATTTCAATACCTTTGGCGAGCCCGATTCTATACCATAATATATAACTCGGCAACCGCAATCATACATATACTTAAAATCCTCAGCAGAACTGATAGTTGCAGCATTAAGATAAGCATTCCAGCAGATATTGATGTCATATTCTTTAAGTTTATTACAGAATTCTATCATTTCATTTCGGTTAACAAACATAACCTCATCATTAAACTCAAAACCATCAGCACCATACTCCTTCACGAGAAAAGAAATTTCCTGCATCACCACATCAAGAGGGCGCTTCCTTCTTTTGGAACAATGATATACCGGATTATAGCAAAAAGCACATTTACCGTAACACCCTTTGGATATATAAGTGCTGAGCATTTTGTTAAATCCATAACTTTTCTGCATATAATTATTAGGATTAACGAGAGTCCAATCAATACAAGGTAATTTTGACAGATCAACAAACTCTCTGTCAGGATTACGAACATATTTATCATTCAGCATATATGAAATGCCTTTGATGTCATCAAAACTTTTATGTGCATTGAAAGCATCAGCCATTTCAAGCCAGGTTTCTTCACCTTCATTACAACATACATAATCAATGTAATCATAACGGAGTATACATTCATCTATTGACGATGCAGCACTTCCTCCCCATACAACAGGGAGTCCGAACTGCTTTGCTTTTTTAGATATACTTATTGCATCCTTAATAAATGTTTGCGATATAACTGAAATACCAACAATATCAGGCAGATGTTTTTTTATAACATCTTCTATTAGGTCAGTCTCATAAAATCTGTCGCAAATAACAGCTTCATGTCCATTTTCATTTAAATAAGTAGCTATAGACATCAATCCTAAGGGCGCATATGAGGGCATT
>JAZOOE010000166.1:0-8133 GCA_045654865.1 Acutalibacteraceae bacterium
TAGTAAGCAGGATTATAGCCCGCCTTTTTAAGATGTTCAACCTCACTTGTACGCATGCCGAAGATGATAATGTTTTCCTCGCCTACGCTGTCGTGGATCTCAATATTTGCTCCGTCCATTGTGCCCAGTGTTATAGCACCGTTGATCATAAGCTTCATATTACCGGTACCCGAAGCCTCGGTTCCTGCAAGAGAGATCTGCTCGCTGATATCTGCCGCAGGCATAAGAAGCTCAGCCTTTGTAACGTTGTAATCCTCTATGAAGACAACCTTGAGGAAGCGGTTGACCTGAGGATCGTTGTTGACCATATTTGCAATAGCGCAGATAAAGCTGATTATCTTCTTTGCCTTGTCGTAGCCGGGAGCGGCCTTTGCACCGAAAATATAGGTGTGGGGCACGTGAGGTGCATTGGGATTCTCTTTTATCTCAAGATATTTGCTGAGAATGTGGAATGCATTGAGCTCCTGACGCTTATATTCGTGCAGACGTTTTACCTGAACGTCGAAAAGGGAAGTGGGATCAAGTTCGATTCCCGTTGTCTTCTTTACGAAATCGGCAAATTTCTTTTTGTTGGAAAGCTTGATAGCGCCGATTTCCTCAAGTATCTCCTTATCGTCTGCAAATGCTCTGAATTTTGTAAGCTCCTCGCCGTTGGTGATGAAGCCGTCTCCGATGTGCTTTGTAAGAAGAGCCGTAAGCTTGGGATTTGCCTGACAAAGCCAGCGTCTGTGGGCAATACCGTTTGTTACGTTAGTGAATTTTTCGGGAGTGAGGTTATAGAAATCCTTGAAAACGGTTTCCTTGAGAATTTCCGAGTGAAGTGCGGAAACGCCGTTTACCGTGTGGCAGGCGGCAACGCAAAGATTTGCCATTCTCACTGCGCCGTTTGATATGATTGCCGTTCTTTCTACGTATTCAGCGTTATAAGTGCAATTCCATACGTATGCTCTGAAGCGGTTGTCGATTTCCTTTATTATCTGATAGATTCTCGGCATAAGTCTCTGAACGAGATCCTCGCCCCAGCATTCAAGTGCCTCAGCCATAACCGTGTGGTTGGTATAAGCAACGGTTGCCGTAACTATATTCCATGCCTCATCCCAGCCGTAGCCGCACTCGTCAAGAAGTATTCTCATAAGCTCGGGGATTACGAGAGTGGGATGGGTATCGTTAACGTGGATAGCAATTTTTTCGGGGATATTTTCAACGGTACCGTGATCTCTGAGATGACGGCGGATGATATCCTGAACGGTTGCGGAAACAAGGAAATACTGCTGCTTGAGTCTGAGGCTCTTGCCCTCCGCGTGGTTATCTGAGGGATAGAGTATCTTGCTGATGGCTTGTGCCATAGCATCTCTTTCAACAGCCTTTAAGTGCTGACCTGCGTTGAAAAGAGGAACGTCAATGCCCGTTCCCTCGCTTGACCACAGACGAAGCACGCTGACGCCCTTTCCGTCCTTTCCCGCAACAAACATATCGTAGGGAACAGCCTTGATGGGGGTTGTATCAATAAGCTCAACGTGATGGTGACAGCTGTCCCAATAATCCTTGACGTAGCCCTCAAAGTTAACGTAAACGGCACTTTCCTCTCTCTTTGTAAGCCATATATCACCGCCGGGGAGCCACTCGTCGGGAAGCTCAATCTGCCAGCCGTCAAGAAGCTTCTGCTTGAAAATTCCGAACTGATAAAGGATAGAATAGCCTCTTGCCGGATATCCGGAGGTGGCAAGACCGTCAAGATAGCAGGCGGCAAGTCTTCCGAGTCCGCCGTTTCCGAGACCTGCATCAGGCTCACAATCGTAAAGCTTCTCAAGATTTACGCCGTAGCCCTTAAGGATCTTTTCAAAAGTTTTTGTCAGATTAAGGTTGAAAAGATTGTTTTTGAGAGAGCGTCCCATAAGGAATTCCATTGAAAGATAGTATACTCTCTTTGCTCCCGCTTCATCACCGCGCTGATTGAAGTCGGCTCTTTCCTTTGCCATAATATCTACAAGAATGAGCGCAATTGCCCTGTAAAACTGTTCGTAAGTAGCATCTGCAACGCTTACGCCGAAAAAGTGAAGCAGCTTGTTCTCTAAAAGTGACTTTGCTTGTGCTTCAGAAAGCAGATTTTTCATACAAAACCTCCAAAATTATTTTAAAAACTAAGGCTAATAATATGCCTTTTGGTTATTTTATACTATTTTTTCATAAATTTCAATAGGTAATGGAATTTTCATATACCTTATAAAAAAAATTGTTCATAAGTTGTTGCTTTTGATAAATAATTGTGCATTTTACATAAACTGAAGGAGACCTTGCGGGCAAGTGAGGCTTCGTGTCCGATCAATTTTCAGTATTTGTATATTTTTTGAAATAAAGACAGGTAAGTAATGACAATTAATTTGACTTATCGTAATAAATATAGTATTATATACAATGAAGAAATATCGGCGGAGGCGCAAATGAAGGAGTTTTTAAGGCGAACGTGGGCACAGATAAATCTTGATGCTCTTGAAAATAATATAGTTCAGATAAAAAGCTTATTACAGCCCGGAACAAAGCTTTGTGCTACGGTAAAGGCCGATTGCTATGGACACGGCTATGCTTTTACAGCCTCCACTATGTGTGAAGCGGGAGCCGACTGGTTTGCAGTATCCAACCTTGCCGAGGCTCTGCAGCTCAGGCGTGTGGGTATATCAAAGCCCGTGCTGATTCTCGGCTATACTCCTCCCGATAAGGTAAGGGAGCTTGTGTATAATGATATTTCTCAGGCTGTGTTTTCCTATGACTATGCCGCCGCTCTTTCGGGGGAAGCCGTCAAGGCAGGCGTTACGGTCAATGCACATATAAAAATTGATACGGGTATGACAAGAATCGGTCTTCTCTATCACGACAGCGTTGAAAATGCATCCGTTATAGCAGAGGCAGAAAGAATATGCAGACTGCCCGCGATCGAGCCCGAGGGCATATTCACGCATTTTGCTCAGGCTGACACTCCCGAGGGTGAGCTTTTTACAAGAATACAGTACGAGCTGTTCTGTACGGCGGTTGATTCGCTGAAGCAGCTGGGTATAGAATTTTCCATCAGACATTGCAGTAATTCGGCGGCTATACTCAATTATCCCGAAATGAATTTCGATATGGTAAGAGCGGGAATCATTCTCTACGGACACTATCCCTCAAAATACGTGCGCCGTCCAATAAAGCTGTTGCCTGTTATGGAGCTTAAAACCGTGGTTTCCATGATCAAGGAGATCCCTGCCGAGACTCCCGTAAGCTACGGCGGTACGTATATGAGTACGTCACCGAGAATGACGGCAACCGTGCCTATAGGATATGCCGACGGATACCCCAGACGCATTTCCAATAAAATGTATATGCTTGTAAACGGAAAAAAAGCTCCCATACTGGGAAACGTTTGCATGGATCAGACTGTGATAGACGTAACGGGAATCGACGGTGTACGCGAGGGTACTCAGATTACCGTTTTCGGCAGTGACAACGGTGCTTTTCTTGACGTGGGTGAAATTGCCGACAGCGCAGGAATGATAAATTATGAGATTCTTTGCGCTCTCAGCAGAAGAGTTCCCCGAGTCTATATTAAGGATAATGAATTTTTTGATACAACAGACTATATGCTGTAAAGGAGAATCAATATGATAAAAAGATACAAGACGATTTTATCCGTGCTTCTGGCGGTGCTTGTGGTATTCGCCGTGATTACGGTTACGGGTATTTTTGATATCAATAAGATAATCAAGGAAAAAGAGGAGAGCAACACTCTTGAGAGTGCTCCGAAGAATTCCTATGAGGACGTGTTTGCAAGCTTTACCGCGGCAGGTCTTCCTCTGCTTAAAACCGATATAGAAAACGTATTTTATACGATGAGCACCGAGGGTGACGTGAATTTTTACAGGGTTGCAAACAGAAATATTCAGAAGCTTGATGAGGTCGGTGTTATGGATATTTCCGTAAGCATGAGTGGTCAGACTCTTCCCGTAACAATTCATTACGTGGAGCTTGACGGACATACTCTCGGATACGGCTTGTTCACAAACAAGAATCATCCCGAGGTTTTCCTGTATGATTATGCTTTTTTCAAGCTTACCGATCAATTCGATGCTTATGATTCAAAGAGTGATCTGTTGCTTCTTGCAGATATAGAGAAAGAGCGCTTCTATGATGAAAACAAGGTTTACAGCGAAAGCTTCTATCTTTATGACAGCAAGGAAACAAAGACCTTTCTTAATGAGGATCAGAGAATAGTTGACCTTAATGCAAGACTCAGAACGGACTATAAGATGTTTACGGATGATATTCTCCACCAGGAGGATGGTAAGATACTGTTCTTCTCCTCTCGTTTTTATAACGATTATGATTATTCCGATCAGGTGGATATTTTCATCAGTGGCGGCTCGGGTGAAAACGTGGATAATAACAGATATATCCTTGACGTTGCTTCTCTCAATTTCTGGAAAACAGAGGACGGAGTTCTTTATTTCGCAAAGAAAACAGTTGAGGAGCCCGTAAGCGGCGAGCATACTGAGGAGGCAGGCGCTTCATTCAGTCTTATGAGATATTCTGACGGAAAGTCCACAGAGGTTATTTCCTTCGTAGGTGAGCTTGAGACTGATTTCATTCTTGACGCTAATTATCTTTTCAATATAAAGAGCGGAGAGGTTTACGACGTTCTTACGGGTAAGACCTTTAAGGTCGATTACACAAAGTTCGCAACAAGCTTTACTCCCGATCTTTTTGAAATAAGCGAAAACGGAAAGTATTGCATTGTAAGAGGAAAGAGCAATCTCGGAAAGCCCTCTATCGGTGTGCTCAATACGGAAAACGGAGATTTCTATTCATATACGGATAACGTTTTCGGACACATCGCTTCAATGCAGATTCTCAATGACTCCACAATTATATTGAGCCTTGCCGCCAATGAAAGTGCAACAAGCTATTATCAGCTGGTTTCAATGGTCGGTGCAGTGCCCTCAACAGGCGAAAGCGTAGGCTGAGTTAACAGGTTATAACACTTCCGATATTTCCCCGTGGGCTTAAAGTTTCACGGAATATAAAACAAATCACGTAAAGAGGCAAAACGGTGTAACACCGCCTTGCCTCTTTTTGTCTTTTTCAACAATCTCCACCTGAAAAATAGTCAAATCTGCACATATACAAAATCAATAAAATTTGGTAAAATATAATTAACTTAATACAAGGAGGTCAGGTTATGAAAAAGCTAACTCAGACGCTGGCTGTTGTGGTAAGCATTTTAATGCTGATGCAGTCTGTTCCCGTAAGCTCATCGGCAATCGGGATGCTTATTTATGCGGCAGAAAGCACTGCTTCACAAACTGATTTCCCGACGGCAGAAAATGATGCCGTTACAACAAATGAAACCGCGGCACAAAAGCCGCACATATTGGAGGAGGACGTTTCAAGACGAGAGGAAAACGTCAAGCACTTCAAGCTGAGTGACGGAACCTATCTTGCTCAGGTTTACTCCTCCCCCGTACACTATCTCGAGAACGGTCAATGGAAAGAGGTTGATAATTCCATAAAGCCGTCTTCCTCAAAGAAGGGCACGGGTTATACGGCAAGTGTGTCGGATACGGAATTTTTCTTTCCCGACAGTTTAAGCTCGGGAGAAAGCCTTGAAATTAACAAAAACGGCTTCAGGCTGTCCTTTTCATACAGATGTGAGGGAATATCTCTGTTTTCTTCATCTGAGATAATTTCGGACAAGAAAGCCGACTATGACAAAGCTCAGAGTCAAGCTGAAAATTATGATGACTACGCTGTAAAGAGCGGCGGACTTAAATATAACAACGTTTCGGGCGGCACCGATATTGAATATGAGCTGAATTCATCCGTTCTCAAAGAGAGTATAATAATAAATTCGCAAAGCTCTGAATATGTTTATAAATTCAATGTTGATATGGGCGAGCTGACACCCGTTGTGAATGACAACGGTTCAATTTCTCTTGTTGATACAAAAAACGAAAATAAAGCGGAATATATAATTTCTGCTCCCTTTATGTTTGATGCAAAGGGCTTATTCAGCGATGCTGTCACAATGAGGATAGAACGGATAAAAAGCGGATATCTGCTGACGGTGGAGGCGGACAAGGAATGGATAAATGCTCCCGAAAGAGAGTTTCCCGTCACTATAGATCCGACGATTTTGTATATTCCTCATAAGGTAAATGATATTTTTGATACTTACGTTGACAGCGAAACTCCAAATGTGAATCACTACCTCTCGACATATTCAATAATAGGTCATAATAGTTTCGGAACGGGACGAGCTTACATAAAGTTTAATCTCCCCGAGCTTTCTCATTGCGGCGTAATTGTAAATGCTACACTTGGGCTTATTCAGCTGGGATACGACCCCGGAAACGGTGTTACAAATCACATGGCGGTCTATGAAAGCCCCGAATCGGATGAAACTTATGATACTCTTACGTGGAATAATCATCCTTCGCTTACATCTCAGCCCATAATAGATTATACTGTATTCAGAGCAGGAGAGAATGCAAGTGTCTATTATGCCCTTGACATCACAAAAATTGCAAAGAAATGGTTTGAAGAGGGGACAAATAACGGACTCTATCTCAAATCAGTGAATGAAAACAGCTCTTGGCGTTCAACGATATACACATCAAATTATACGGGATATGATTTGTATCCTATGGTAAGCATAAGCTATATTGACAATGTAGGGCTTGAGGATTATTGGTCTTATGAGACTCTTGACCTCGGGCGTTCCGGTGCTGCATATATCAATCAATATAACGGACTTCTTACTTATGTCCATCAGGACATTAATCTCGGCGGTAACATAACCTATCTTTCTGCGGCTCATATTTATTCTAATAATTACGGTGCAGCGGCTCCCTACGGCTACGGCTTCAGACTTTCTGCAGAAGAAACAATTACGCTCGTAAGCAATAACAGCATACTTAACGATACGGAGAATACGTATAAGGCTTATTATACCGATGCAGACGGAACCGCACACTACTTTAAATACAGAACGGATAACGAATGGTATTTTGAGTTCGATGATAATCTTATACTTGCTGTTTTAAGCTCGGGGTATGAGCTGAGATTCGAGGACGGCAGTAAAAAGGTGTTCAATTCCGACGGAAGGTTAACAAAGATAATTGACCGAAACGGAAACACAATAACACAGAGCTATGATTCCTTGGGCAGAGTTACGATGATAACAGATGCCGTCGGCAGAAGCATCACCTATAATTATTCGGGTGATTATCTCGCTTCTTCAACAGATCACGCCGAAAGAGTCACAACCTATACCTACAGCGGCGGATATCTTACCGCAATTAACTATCCCGACGGTAAATCTACTGCTTTTACGTATTCAGCGAACAGGATCAATAATATACGTTTGGTAGATTCCTGTAACGTTACCTTTGCTTATTACTCGTCCGACAGAATTAACGCCGTATCTTATAAAGGCAGTGATTCAAGCACTTTGAAAAGCTGTTATTTCAGCTATCAGGGCTCAAATACGGTTATAACCGATACACAGGGCAGAAAGCTTACTGTTGGCTTTGATAATGCAGGCAGAGCTGTCAGCTTTATGGATAATGACGGAAATGTTTCAACAACAAAGTATAACTCAACGGGCAACAGAAATAATACCGTAGCCTCAGAGTCAGATATCTTTTCGTTTACCGATAACAAGCTTCTGAATCATAGCTTTGAAAACGGCTTTTCTGAATGGGGAATCTACCTGCCCTCTGGCTCTTATTCTGTTACAAACGAAGCCGCCTATGTCGGCTCGTCCTCTCTGAAGCTTACACGCTCTGTTTATGGTTCAATGTTTGCATATCAGGACGTGTGGAGTATGTCAATCGGAAAGACGTATACGTTTTCTGTATACGTTAAAACTAAAAATTTATCTGATTGCAGAGCGGGTATACATATTGAGGGACGCTCAAACATAGCTGAGCTGATATCCTATTCTGATACGTACACGGAAATAAATAAAGAAGACGGCTGGATTCGTTTGCAGGTGCAGTATACTGTTCCCTCCGGCGTTGCATTTCTTCGACCGATTGTATATCTTGAAGGCACATCGGGAACAGCATATTTTGATGGATTGCAATTTGAAGAAGCATCAAC
>JAZOOE010000167.1:0-18480 GCA_045654865.1 Acutalibacteraceae bacterium
CCTTTGGACACCCACGCTAATATGCCGCTGGTAAACTTATAAAAATATGAAACCACGTAAATTTTAGCTTATCAAAGAATATCACGTTCAAAAAGTCCCGCGGTTTTTCTTCCGGGTAAAGCCTTTTTATTTTCAATGCAATCACAAACTCTGATAATTTCCTCTTTGGATTCCGAAACAAATCTGACACTGACAAAATCCGTACAAGGCAGTTTTTTGTCGCCGAGATACAAGGGCACGGAATTATAAAGCACACTGTATTGCTTGTTGCGGCATACTACCGTAAATTTCTCGCCCATTCTGTCGGTAAGCACACCCGTACCTTTGCAATTGCTACAGCCGTCCTCTCTCTGCAAAGGACAGCAACGGAAATGCATAAGAGGCATATAGCCGTACACCGTGATTCCTGCTGAAGCCTTTTTTGTTATCTCCGATGTATTACCCTTTGAAGATTCATAAGAAAGATTCATTTCCTGCACACCGAGGGATTGCCAGAATGCAAGTGATTCACTGTTGAGAACGTTAAGCAAAGCTCCGCCGATTATTTCCATACCTGCTTCTCTTGCAAGTGCAACTGCACCTATATTTTCGCAAAGACAACGGCTGACACCCAGCGCCTTCAGCTGTGAAAGACGGGACAACAGCCTCTCCTCCGTGGCGGGATAAATAAGAGACGGCAGCTCCGCGGCAAGCCGAGGCAGAATATTGTGAAGCTTATCAATATTTCCGATAATTTCATCAACGGGAAGAATTATTCTGTCCGCTCCGATATTTTCGGGGACGGTATCGGCAGATGAAAATATCATATAAAGGCGAGGAGCTGCCGTATGGGTTATTGTTCCGAAAACCTCTTTTTCGGGACGGCTAAAGAAATATGGCACAGTAGCTCCGCGAAGCGCCGTAAGACTTTCGCAGGCATCACGTCGGAGAGCATTTATTTCCGAGGCTCTGAGCATCAGCCCGTCCTCTATCTCACAGGTAATGCTTTCGGGGAAATAAAAGGTTGATCCCAGCTTCAGAAGAGATTTCTTTGCGCTTTCCTCGCTGAGAGGAGTCTTCTGCGCCGTTTCGGGCACAGCCCCCTCTACCTCGACGGTGTTTTTACCGTCAGATACTCGAAGCGTACACGGACAGTCCTTCTTCAACGAAAAATGCATACTGAGTCCCACAAGAGGATTCTCATTTCTGTATTCTGCGGCAACGGGACCTAAAACGTCGGCGGCAGACATAACATCCTCTCGTGTTCGGTAGCCGAACATTGAAAGATCTCTTTTGCCAACGGCATAACCCTTTGTAAAGCCGCTTCGGGAGAATACACTCTGCAAAAGAGCAATATCAGCTTTTTCACCGCCGATCGCCGACTTATATGCTCTGACGGCGGCACTGACATATTCGGGGCGCTTCATTCTACCCTCTATTTTAAGCGAATCGACACCGGCATCAAGCAGCTGCGGCACCATATCCGCAAGACACATATCCTTTAGGGACAATGCATATTCTCTTGTTCCGTTTCTGAAATTGAGTCGGCAGGGCTGTGCACAAAGACCTCTGTTTCCGCTTCTTGAGCCGATAACAGAGCTCATAAGACACATTCCCGAAGCACTCATACAATGTGCGCCGTGAACAAATATCTCAATTTCCGCATTGACGCTCTTTTTTATTTTTTTTATTTCCTCAAGGGAAAGCTCTCTGGCAAGCACGATTCGGGAAAAACCGAGGCTGTCAAGCAGACGGGCACCCGCCACGTTATGAACCGCCATCTGAGTAGATGCGTGAACGGGAATATCGGGACAGCACTTTCTCACAAGAGAAAAAACTCCCATATCCTGAATTATTACCGCATCAGCACCGCTTCGGGCAATAAGCGACAGAGTATCGATAAATTCTTCCGTTTCGCTTTCCTTTATAAGGGTATTCAGAGTAATATACGCCTTCACTCCGCGTTCACGGCAATAGCTTACTGCCGACAAAAAGTCATCGTCGGTAAAATTTTCGGCATTTCGTCTTGCATTAAAGGAGGAGGCACCGAAATATACGGCATCCGCGCCGCTTCTTACAGCGGCTATCAGCTGTTCCTTACCTCCGACGGGGGCAAGAATCTCAGGTTTTTTCATAGCAACTCCTATCGGCTGACATAACAGCACCAAAAAACTGAAGCATCTGATAACAGCCCGATATTTATAATGTATAGGTTTTTAATTAATTATTTATTTATAATAACATATATTTTTACCTTTTGCAATCCGTCCGCGTATTGACAAGATAAGAAAAATGTGTATAATAAATTGAGAGTAATTCTCAATTTGGAGTTGATAGTTTGGCTAAATATATGACTCAGCAGAAAAAGCTTCTGCTGGATTTTCTCAAGCAGCATCCCGACACTCCTTTCAGCGTTGAGCAGCTGAGCCTACAGCTGGAAAGCACCCTGCCTGAGCCTCCGGGAAAAAGCACGGTATACAGGCTTATCGGTCAGCTTGTGGAATCGGGAACGGTAAAAAGATTCGTAAAAGGAAATTCAAGACAGTTTTTATATCAGCTGGCAGGCGGCGAGGAATGCCACCACCATCTGCACCTTAAATGCACCCAATGCGGAAAGCTTCTGCACATGGGACATTCACTCAGCAATCAGGTGCTTTCGGAAATACTCGGAGAAAGTAATTTCTCGGTTGCCGTTGAAAGCACGACACTTTTCGGTTGCTGTAAGGACTGTAAATTAGTAGAGGAAGGATAAAATGACTAAAAAAATCACAGCCGTGTTACTTGCGGCAATAATACTTATATCTGCCTTCAGCGGATGCGCAGACGTTGCAAGCTCATCAGATAAGCTTAAAATCGTATGTACGGTTTTTCCCTATTACGACTGGGTAAATAATCTTATAAGGGACGTTGATAACGTGGAGACCGTGCTGCTTCTTAACACGGGAACAGATCTCCATTCCTATCAGCCTACGGCAGAAGACATAATAACCATTTCAACAGCTGATATTTTTATTTACACGGGCGGCTCAAGCGACGCTTGGGTAACGGACGTACTGAATACCTCAAAAAATGAAAATACAAAGCTTCTCAATCTCTGCGAGCTTCTCGGTGAGGAAAATCTCTATTGTGCCGAGGCAATCGGTGACGAGAGTCATTCTCACGATGAGGAAGACGGACATAACCACACGCACGATGAGCATATATGGCTCTCAGTAAAAAATGCAATAACGCTCACAAGCGTGATTTCTCAGGCATTATGTGAAAAGAATCCGGAAAACAAGGCGACTTACGAAAGCAACTGCCTTGAATATACGGACAAGCTTACCGCACTTGATAAAAAATACGAGAGCACCTTGTCTGCAGCTGAAAAAAATACTCTTGTTTTCGCAGACCGTTTTCCCTTTATATACCTTACAAATGACTATTCTCTTTCATACGCCGCCGCTTTTTCGGGCTGCTCTGCTGAAAGTGAAGCAAGCTTTGAAACCGTAACACAGCTTGCCGCCAAAATTGACGAAGCCGATCTTTCATACATACTTATTACAGAAACCTCCGACGGTTCAGTGGCAAACACGGTAAAAAACAGCACAAAAACGAAAGATCAGGAGATCCTCGTTCTTAATGCAATGCAATCGGTTACAAAATCCGATATGGGAACAGACTATATTGAAATTATGGAAAGCAATCTGAAGGTGCTTGAAAAAGCACTTTCCTGAGAAAGGAAATAAAATGTCACAGCTGATATGTAACAACGTTACGCTTGGCTATGAGGGAAAGATAGTAACGGAAAACCTCAGCTTCAGCGTAAATCAGGGAGATTATCTTTGTATTGTAGGCGAAAACGGTGCGGGTAAAAGCACCCTGATAAAGGCATTATTGGGACTTAAAAGTCCTATGTCGGGTGAAATTATAACAGGAGACGGCTTAAAGGCAACGGAGATCGGATATCTTCCTCAGCAAACCGTTGTGCAGAAGGATTTTCCCGCATCGGTCAAGGAAATCGTCTTTTCGGGGCTTCTCAACAAATGCGGCTTCAGGCCCTTTTATTCAAAGGCTCAGAAGGAATTTGCATACGCACAGATGAAAAGAGTCAACATACTCCCGCTTGAAAACCGATGCTACAGAGAGCTTTCGGGAGGACAACAGCAAAGAGTTCTCCTTGCAAGAGCCCTTTGCGCCACAGAGAAAATGATTCTCCTTGACGAGCCCATTGCAGGACTTGATCCAAAGGTAACCAAGGAAATGTATGAGCTTATAGCTAAGCTTAATCAGGAGGATTCAATTACGGTGATTATGGTATCCCACGATATTGCCGCCGCTGTAAAATATGCATCACATATTCTCCACATAAGCCACACTCCCCTTTTCTTCGGCACGAAGGAGGATTATATCAAAACTGATATAGGAAAGACCTTTACACAAGCGGCAGGAGGTGAGGGATAATGGAAATTATCGTAAAATTAGGCGAATATCTGCAATACGGCTTTGTTCAGAGAGCTCTTATCGTAGGTGTGCTTATTGCTCTGTGCTCATCACTTCTCGGTGTTACACTGGTGCTTAAAAGATTCTCCTTTATCGGAGACGGTCTTTCCCACGTAGCCTTCGGCGCTATGGCCGTAGCAGGAATCGTGGGACTTTCAAACGAAATGATACTTGTGCTTCCCGTAACGGTTATTGCCGCCATCGTGCTTCTTGCCGCGGGAAAAAACACACAGATAAAGGGAGACGCTTCTCTTGCTATGCTGTCAGTGGCATCTCTCGGAATCGGATATCTGCTGCTTAATATTTTTTCCTCCTCGGGTAACATCAGCGGAGACGTGTGCACAACTCTTTTCGGCTCCACCTCAATTCTCACCCTCTCATCCTTTGACGTCGGTCTTTGTATTGCGATGTCAATAATAGTAATTCTTGTTTTCATTTTCTTCTACAACAGAATTTTTGCTGTAACCTTTGACGAAACATTTACGGCGGCTACGGGTACAAGGGCGTCTCTTTATAATCTTCTTATTGCCGTTATAACCGCCGTGATCATCGTGCTCGCAATGAATCTCGTGGGTTCGCTTCTCATTTCGGCTCTCGTAATATTCCCCGCTCTTTCGGCTATGAGAGTATTCAGAAGCTTCAGAAAGGTAGTAATCTGCTCTGCGGCAGTTTCTGTTGTCTGCTCTCTTACGGGTATACTTGTATCAATAGTTGCTTCAACTCCCGTAGGCTCAACCATCGTTGCAACAGATATAGTTGTTTTCTTAATTTTTGCAATTATAGGAAAGAAAGGAAAATAAATATTATGAAAAAGTATCTTGCATTATTTTTAGCTTTAAGCATGCTCCTCATTCTCGGCTCCTGCGCAGGCACAGAAGCTGGCAACACGGAAACAACCCTTGAGGGACAGACCAATCCCACAGCAGATGCAATTCTCTCTGACGGCGAGCTCAACACGGGCATGAAGGAAAAGTTTGATCAGATGGAATATTCAGCATACGTGGATCTGTTTTATAATGATAACGGCAGCTCCTATGAGGGAAAAACCTTCAAGAAGGACGGCACGTTTGCCATTCTTGAGGATGCCTACAGCGGCATAACCCGTTATTACGTATGGGGCTATGCAGACAATACAAAGTGCTGTGACTATCAGTGGGAAATCGTGCTTCCCGAGGGAGCTGAAATTCCCGAGCCCGGCTCATACGTAAAGGTTGAGGGCAAGATGGTTCAAAGTGATTCAGCTCTTGACGGCTACTGGCTTGAGGACGTAACACTTGAGGTTACGGATGAATTCACAAACGCAGGCTTTGATATGGATCTTACAACCATGAGCCCCACTCTTGTAAGAGTTCAGATAATAAACATTCTTCAGCACGCTGATAAATTCATGGATTTAAGACTTCGTCTTTTCGGCAGAGCTCTTTCTCCCGAAACCATTCAGCATCCCTACTATAATGAAAGCTGGCAGATGCATTTCACAGAAGCCGATACAGCTCCTGCAATAGGAGATTATATTCTTATAGAAGGCACATATAACGCAAACTCGTCAGGTACAATAATCACCACAGACAAGCTTACCGTTATCGGCTGATAATATTTCACCCCTCGGACGCATATTATTGTCCGAGGGGGAATTTTTATGTCATTTTTATCCTTATGTGAAAATACAACGGCATTTTTTACGGATATATTATTGCCTGCAATACTTCTGACAGCAGGGATTTACCTTACAATAAAAATGAATTTCGTTCAGCTTCGCTTTTTCCCCGAGGGCTTAAAGAACACCTTTTGCGGCTTGAAAGGCAAGAAAACAGAAAACGGCATATCCCCTTTCGGTGCTCTTGCAACGTCTCTTGCTGCTCAGCTCGGCACGGGAAATATCGTAGGTGCGGCATCAGCAATAATCAGCGGCGGGCCCGGTGCGGTTTTCTGGATGTGGCTGTCCGCTTTTTTCGGTATGGCTATATCCTACACGGAGGCATCGGCGGCACAGCTGACAAAGCAAGCCTCGTCAAGCGGACTGACGGGCGGCGCACCGTATTATATAATACGGGCTTTTCCGAGCAAAGCGGGACGGCTCCTTGCGGGAGCCTTTTCTTTTTTTGCTACTGTTGCTCTCGGATTTTCCGGTGCCGCAGTTCAGGCAAATTCCATCTCCTCTGCTCTATCGGAGGGCTTCGGCCTCCCTGCTTTATTTACGGGCTTTGCGCTGACCTGTGCCGCCGCGCTTATAATCCTCAAGGGTACGGCGGCTGTTGCGGCCCTTTCGGAAAAGCTTATTCCCGTCCTTGCCGCGTTATATATTATCGGCTGCACGGCGGTAATAATATCACACGTGAGCGTCCTGCCGAAGGCTGTAAGCCTGATATTTACCTGCGCTTTTTCCGAAAACGCTCTTTTCGGAGGGATAACGGGAGTTACGGTTAAAAATGCGATAAGCCAGGGAATAAAGCGCGGACTTTTTACAAATGAGGCAGGTATGGGCTCCACTCCCTCCGCCCACGCTCTTTGCAAAGCTCCATCCGCCCATTTTCAGGGAACGCTCGGAATGACGGGAGTTTTCATAGATACCTTTCTGGTTCTCAGCTTTACGGCCCTGTCCGTAATATCCGTGCTTTATACGGGAGAAACGCCCCCGGAGAGCACGCTTACCGGCTCGCAGGCTGTAAGCCTTGCTTTCTCATCCGTACTGGGACAAAGGGGTTCCTCCGTGTTTATTGCACTTTCGGTGCTGTTTTTCGCCTTTGCTTCAATTCTCGGCTGGCACGTGTTGGGAAAATCCTCAGCCGTTTATCTCTTTTCCGAAAAAAGTGAAAAAATATATACCCTTTCCTCGCTTTTCTTTGTTTTTGTCGGCTGTATTCTTCCCTCTTCATTTATATGGATGCTGACAGACGTTTTCAATACTTTTATGGTGCTTACAAATATTCCCGCTCTGATAAAATATAAAAAAGAGGATTTTATTTAAAAAATAAAGGACCGTGTGTCAAACACACAGTCCGATACTAAAATAATTTTTCAATTATTTTACGGCATCCTTAAGAGCCTGACCTGCCTTGAAAGCAGGAACCTTAGCAGCAGCAACCTTAACAGTCTCACCTGTTCTGGGGTTACGAGCTTCTTTCTCTGCTCTTTCACGAACTTCGAAAGTACCGAAACCGATAAGCTGTACCTTTTCACCATTCTTAAGAGCATCTGTGATGCTGTCAAGAACAGCCTTTACAGCTGTATCAGCATCCTTCTTGGAAAAGCCTTTTGCAGCAACTGCATTGATAAGTTCTGTCTTATTCATTTGTTTTTCCTCCTGTTTATATTCAAAAGCCGTTACGGCGTTTGTTCCTTGATAATAAGCTTCGCCTTTTCCCAGAGCACATCAAGCGTTTCGAGAGAGGCATTTTTCATATCTATACCTTGTTTTTCAGCCATTTCCTCCACAAGAGCAAATCTTGCGGCGAATTTATCCGTAGCTCTTGTAAGAGCCTCCTCAGAATCCACATCGGCAAATCTCGACACGTTGACAACAGCAAATAAAAGGTCACCAAGCTCATCTGTGATTTCATCCTGATTCTTGCCCGCCAAAGCCGCTGAAACCTCTTCTGCTTCCTCATTTATCTTCAGGAAGGCACCCTGTATATCATTCCAGTCAAAGCCTGCCTTTGCGGCCTTTTTCTGCACCTTCTGAGCACGCATAAGAGCGGGAAGCTCACGGGGAATCGAAGCTATTGAATCTGACACTGTGTTCTGCTTTTTAGTCTGCCTCTTGATGGCATCCCAATTTGTCAGAACCTCCTGAGTGGATGAAACGTTCACGTCCCCGAAAACGTGGGGATGTCTTATGATAAGCTTTTTGCAGATCTCATCGGCAACGTCATCAAAAGTAAAATTACCCTTTTCCGTTTCTATCGAGGTATGAAAAACAACCTGTAAAAGCACGTCGCCCAGCTCCTCACGAAGCATCTCGACGCTGTTCTTATTGATAGCCTCGATAACCTCGTAGGTCTCTTCAATAAAGTCCTTGCGGATACTTTCATGTGTCTGCTCTGCATCCCAGGGGCATCCGCCGGGAGCGCGCAGGACGGAAACTATATTTATAAGATCATCACAATTATATCTGTCCTTAAACTGAAAATCAATATTCATCATTTTTACCGTCCGTTAATCATACTTTCCCATTTTACCCTAAAAGTCTATATTTTTCAAGTACTTTTGCTATTTTTTCTCCCTTTGGAAGCATAGTTACGTCACTTTTTTGCAGCGTATGTGTAAGAAGAAGCATAACTGCATATACTCCCACAGCGGCAACAACACCGAGAATTGCGGATACGTTGTCCTGCATAAGCGTAGTCTGCCCCGAATTTGCAGAGAAAAGAACCGTTGCAAGATTATTTACACCCCACGCAGCGCCTGCGGCGGCAAGGGAACAGATAACGGGCTTCATAACGGTAGTTCTGAAATCATAGCCTACACCGGTCTGCTTTTTCAGCACCACGAGTCCCCAGAATACCATAACGATATTGCAAAGGAATGATCCTACAACAGCACCCTGAATGTTGATTCCCGGAATACTTACGAGAACAAGATTTGCAACAACCTTGACTATAGCGCCCACAGCCATACTCTTGATGGGGACATCGGGACGGTTTATTGCCTGAAGCATATATGTAACAGGCTGGGCAAGAGCAAGGAAGCATACGGATATACCGTAAGCCATAAGTATGGGGGCCATATAGCCGAGTGCGGGAACCGTGTCTGCATTATGACCGTAGATAAGATACAAAAGCTCCTTTGCGAGCACAAAAAGCCCCGCACCCGAGGGAAGGGCAATCAGAAGCACGAGTCTCAATACTCTTTTTATATTTTCGCCCGTAGCCTTCTTTTTTCCCGAAACCCACAGCTCACTGAGAATGGGCAGAGCGGAATTACCGAAAGAAATTGTAAGAGTGGGAATAATATTTTTGATTTCAAGCACCGTGTCATAGCTTCCGAAAAGATACGACTTGAAGGCTTCAGCATCTGCCGCAGTAAAATTCCTTGCATTTATAATGTCGGGATACATAGCGGCCACGGTATCAAAATCATTCTGAAGCACGTAAAGAAGACGATTCTGAATAGTCCAAGAATCAATGAATGTAGTGAGATTAAATACAAGTGAGCTGACGGCAAATGGCAGAGCCATTGAGAGCAGCTCTTTTCTTAATACCTTTTTGCTTTCAGCCACGGGTGAGCCCTCAATGAATTCAAGAGGGATGCTTGTTTTATCAAGCTTATATTTTATAACGATATAAACAAGACCGATGGCAGAGCCGATAGTAACGCCGGAAATCGCGGCAGCAGCGGCATAAGCCGCAGCAGCATCGGTAACAACACTACTGAGAACGGGGATGCTGTCCGCGAACTCAACGCCCGTAAGCACGATTACGTTCATAAGCACAAAGCCGAATATCAGCTTTCCTGCTGACTCTATTACCTGAGAAACAGACGTGGGAGTCATATTACGAAGTCCCTGATAATAGCCTCTGTAGCCGCTCATTATACAGCAGAAAAGAAGAGAGGGAGCAACGGTGAGAACTGCAGGCAGAGCGTTAAGAGAGCCTGCTGACAAGGAATAGGGATATGCCAGCAGAACTATTATCAGAGTTCCAAGCACACCGAACAGGGTAAAAAGCGAAACGGAGACGGAGAATATGCTCTTCACGTCGCGGTATTTGCCCTGAATCGCCTTTTCGGCTATCATCTTGGAAACAGCCGTAGGAAGACCTGCCAGAGCAATTGAATAAATGGGGGTATAAATATTGTAAGCGGAAGCAAAATATCCTCTTGCCTCAAAGCCTATTTTCTGTGTAACGTAGAGCTTGAATAAAATACCCGTTATCTTAACAAGCAAAAATGCAACGGAAAGAATCAACGCTCCGTTTATCAGGGATTGTTTTTTTCGTTCTGCCAAGCTTGCCGCCTCCTTTTTTCTCTAAAGAAAATTTATGCAACCGATCCTTTGTTTATACATCCGCATAAAAAGCGGTAAGAGCATCCTTTCGTCTGAGCAGCTCGTCAAATCGGGATATGTATTCATAAGGATATTTGAAATTACAAATTCGTTCAAGATATTCACTGCCGGGAAGAGTAAGCTTCGTAACCGCCGCCGCTCCGAGAGCAAGCACGGTATGAATCTCCTCCATCATATAAACATTGTAAAGACAAGGTCTGTCCTTTTTGCACCAACCGACGTTTTCGAGATTGCCCACGGATTTCGACTGCCGATACATATAGTAAGGAAGATAGCCGTTTTCGGGCAATACGCGGTTTGCATATTCCACCATACGTACCGTTTCATCTTCGGGACAGATTTCTCTGTTTTCGGTTGAAATAAACGACGCTCTTTTCATAGCAAGAGTATGCACTGTTATATTTTCGGGAGCAAGGGAAATAGCCGTATCAAGACTGTTTTTGAAGCCTTCAAAGCTGTCCGTGGGAAGCCCCGCAATAAGATCCATATTTATGTTATCAAAGCCCATCTCTCTTGCAAGACGGAATTTTTCAATTGTAAGTGCCGAAGTATGACGTCTGCCCACAGCCTCAAGAACACTGTCAGAAAAGGTCTGAGGATTGATGCTTATGCGTGTGACTCCCGCATTTTTAAGCACAGCAAGCTTATCCGCATCAACCGTGTCAGGTCTTCCCGCCTCTACGGTAAATTCCTTTACGGTATCCATTGGGAAATTGCTTCTCAGCGTATCCGTTATTTTCTTCAAATGCTCTGCGCAGAAGGAGGTAGGTGTGCCTCCGCCGATATAGACCGTTTCAAGAACAAGTCCTGCCGCCGAGGTAAGCCTTGCCGTTTCCTCTATTTCAAGACACAGCTTATCCACGTATTCGGGAATCAGTTGTCCTGCATTTTCCACAGAATGAGAAACAAATGAGCAGTACGAGCACCTTGACGGACAAAAGGGTATTGAAATATAAAGAGAAAACGAACGCCTGCCCGTCATTTCGGCACAGGAATTTTCATAAAGAGCCACGCTTCTTGCAAGAAAGGTCTTTTCCTCACTTACGCCGTAAAACTCTCTGAAAAGCCTTACAGCCTCATCCTCTCCTAATTCATTTATGTGCTTTCTCATAAGCTTCGCGGGACGTATACCCGTAAGCGTTCCCCATGGAAGAGAAATACCCGTTATCTCTCCCAGCACCCTTACCATCACCTTGGCAAGATACATTTCTCTGAGATAATCGGTTGAGCACTCCTCTGCTCCGACAGACATCTCATCCTCATGCATACGACTATTTATAAATGCACGACAAACAAACCGCAGGTATTCCCCGCAGTTTATTATTGTGGTGTAAACGAAGTCCTCGCTATCATCTGATACGGGGGCATCATTTACGGTAATTTTTTCCGCAGGAAAATAAAGCCTGCAAATTTTTTCACATTCATACTTATAAGTATGATTATCAGTCTGAAGATACATTTGCTCTTAAATACCTGTTATATCTTTTTTCAAATGAGAGCGTGGTAGGCTCTCCGTGTCCGGGATATATATCATATTCCCCCTGAAGCTGTCCTATTTCCCGAAGAGACTTAAAAAGAGTCTTCGTGCTTCCTCCGGGAAGATCCGTTCTGCCCATAGAAAGCTTGAAAAGCGTATCACCCGAGAAAATATAATCATCCGCAAAAAACATAATACTGCCCCTTGTGTGTCCGGGCGTGTGCATTACGGTGATCCTTGTTTCACCGAGCATAAGTGAATCCTTGTCATTAAGCCTTATATCTGCCGTGGTTGCGGTCTGCTTATAACCGCGCACTGCCGAAGCAAGGCTGCAATCCTCGTCCTCAAGGCAATCGGCATCCGCCTCGTGAACGGCAATAAGCCCGCCGTACGCCTTTTTAAGAGGGTATGCACCGCAGATATGATCAAAATGTCCGTGAGTCAGAAGAATATACTTGAGCTCTTTTATTCCCTTTTCTCTTAAGAATGCTTCGAATGATGCGTCATATTCACCTATATCTATAACAGCCGCCTCGCCCGTAGCACAGTCCTCAATAAGATACGTATTGACGGCGTATTCGCCCGTCTCAATAACCGATATATTAAGCATTGCTTATCATCCCTTTGTCCATATTGCAGTATCAAAAATAATGGTGACAGGGCCGTCGTTGACAAGGCTTACCTTCATATCTGCACCGAAGATACCCTTTTCAACCGCGGAAATACCCTCACAGAGCAGACAGTTATTGAAAACCTCATATAATCTGTTTGCCTCGTCAGGCTTTGCCGAGGGGGTAAAAGAGGGGCGGTTGCCCTTTTTTACATCGGCACAGAGTGTAAACTGCGACACACTCAGGACCTGACCTCCAACATCCGAAAGAGCAAGATTCATCTTTTCGTTTTCGTCCTCAAAAACGCGAAGCCTTGCAATCTTCTGTGCCATAAGAGCGGCTTCCTTTTCCGTGTCACCCTCCATAACGCCGAGAAGCACAAGAAAGCCCTTTGAGATAGCTCCCGTCACATTTCCGTCAACTCTGACCTCGGCACTGCTGACTCTCTGAATTACCGCACGCATCAGTTGTTAAAGGGAGGCTGCTGCTGATCGTTGCAGGAATTGGGCTGATTATAGGGAGGCTGCTGATTATAGGGGTTATACTGTCCATTTACATCCTGGTAAGGAGTATAAGCAGGCTCCTCACTCATTACGAGAGCCGCTACAATGTAAATCCAGATGCTGGCACCTGCAAAAATCGTAAGAAGTGCCCATGCAAGTCTGATAAGAGTAGAATCAATGCCGAAGTATGCTGCGATACCGCCGCATACACCTGCAAGTTTTTTGTCTGTTCTTGAACGATAAAGTTTTTTTTCCATTTTGATTTTCTCCTTTATGTCAGAAATTTGATTGATTTTAAGCTGCGAACGTGAAGCGACTAAAGACATATAATACGAACCGCAAGTCTTCATAAGATCACAAAAACAAATCGCCGATTTGATTGCTATATGTCCATACCTGATCTGTCTACGCTGAGAACCCCCGAAAGCTTGCTGAGTCTCGCCATAACAGAGCGAAGATGTTCTACTGAGTTTGCGGCAATAGTGAGATTGATAAGCACTCTGCCGTCCTTTGTTCCTCTCGTATTTATCGATTGCACTGTTACGTGAATAGCATTGAGCGCGGTGAATATGTCATTCATTATGGTCTTGCCCGCAAGACAGGTAAGAAGCATTGATGCGGCAAATTCAGCCTTTACTGTTGAATTCCAGTATACTCTTATCCAGCGATGTGCCTCAGATGTATTGTAAATATCCGAGGGAACGTTGGTGCAGTCTCTTTTGTGTACGGAAACACCTCTTCCTCTTGTGATAAAGCCTATTATATCATCACCGGGGATAGGACTGCAACACTTTGACAGCTTTATGAGACAATTTGATATTCCCTCAACCACAACGCCCTCACTGCTGACACTCTTTGCCTGCTTGTATTTTACGGTCTGCTCACCTGCGGTCTTCACAATTTTATTGTATTCATCCTTTATGGTGGGCATTATCTTTGAGATCACTATACCGCCGTAGCCGAGAGCCGCATAGAAATCATCGATGGTAGCAAGCTTCTGCTTTTCGGAAATGATCGTAAGCAGCTGCAGTGCCTGCTCATCGGTGAGAGTCATATTGTTACGCCTCAGTTGAGTTTCGAAGATATTTTTACCCTCTTCGATGTTCTCATCTCTGCGCTCCTTTTTGAACCAATTTCGTATCTTGGTCCGAGCTTCGTTTGTTGTAACGATATTGAGCCAGTCTCTCGAAGGCCCCTTTCCGGGCTGAGAAGAGGTCAAAACCTCAATGATCTCTCCCGTTTTTATAACGTAGTTAAGCTGAACTATACGCTTATCAACCTTTGCGCCCGTCATTTTATTACCGACAGCCGAGTGTATTGCATAAGCAAAGTCTATTACGGTTGCGCCCACGGGAAGACATATAACGTCACCCTTGGGAGTAAATACGTATACCTCATCGCTGACAAAATCGTGTTTGATGGTATTGAGAATATCCGTTGCATCGTCTGCCTCGCTCTGCGCCTCAAGCAGATGCTTTACCCAACCGATACCCTTTTCGAGCTTTTTATCGGCATCCTTATCCTTATAGCCGAGCTTATACTTCCAATGTGCGGCAATACCGTATTCTGCAGTTTTATGCATTTCCTCCGTTCTTATCTGAACCTCAAAGGGAATACCCTCCTTACCGATAAGAGTCGTATGAAGCGACTGATACATATTGGGCTTGGGAGTTGAAATATAATCCTTGAAGCGTCCCTGTATAGGCTTATACATATCATGGATAACACCGAGACAATTATAGCAGTCACCCACCGTATCCACAATTATTCTGACAGCATAAATGTCATATATTTCCTCAAAGCTCTTGCCCTGCATATACATTTTTCTGTATATACCGTGAACCGACTTGATTCTGCCCTGAACAACGGGCTCACTGACAACGGTCTTAACTCTGGTGGCAATTTTCTCCTTGATGTTATCAAGAAATTCCTTTCTCAAAGGCTCCTGATCTGCAAGAGCGTCCTCGATCTCCTTATACGCAATAGGATCAAGATAGCTGATGGCAAGATCCTCAAGCTCCTCCTTGACGGGACGAATACCGAGACGATGGGCAATAGGAGCGTAAATTTCAATAGTCTCCTTTGCCGTATCGCGCCTTTTCTGCTCAGGCACGTATTTAAGAGTTCTCATATTATGAAGACGGTCTGCAAGCTTTATGATAATAACTCGCATATCCTCACTCATTGCAAGAAGAAGCTTTCTCAGATTTTCAGCCTGCTGCTCCTCCTTGTTATGGAAAATGGTTTTCGGAAGATCCTCAGCGGCGATTCCGTCCTTATTCTGCAACGGCACCTTACCGAGCTTTGTTACCCCGTCAACAAGATACTGAACGTCTCCGCCGAAAAGACGGCGCACCTCCTCGCTTGTTACGGGCGTATCCTCTACAACGTCGTGCAAAAGCGCCGCAACAACGGATTGACAATCCATTCCGAAGCCGATAAGAATCTTTGCAACGGAAATAGGATGGATTATATAAGGCTCACCCGATTTTCTCAGCTGATTTCCGTGAGAATCAAGAGCAAATCTGAAGGCCTTTTCGATTACGGCAGCTTCCTCCTGTGAAAAAGCGGCATCAACAGCCTTTTTCAATTCGGAATAATATTCATTTACAATATCCATAAACCCTTTCAGCCCCTTTCATTTAATTGGAGTTCAATCAGCAATAACCGAGCTTTTTCAAAATCGTGCTTTCAGACAAATCTGCCTTGCCTGCAATAGAGGCGGGCATATATTCTCCGTTTTCGTTTATAAGCACACCGACCTCGCAGAGAGCATCAAGGCTTACCGATACGGCGCCGGCTCTTTCATAGCCGCAACCGATACGCATACAAAGCATTTCGGGAGAAAATTTCCATTGCTTTTTCTCCTTGATAAACCTGTAAACGTCCCCGAGAAGCCTTCTGTCGGGACATATAAGCGCTCTTGAGTCCTCAGACAGTGATTGTCCCGAGGCAAATCTGGAGTATTCAAACAAGGAGAAAAACAGACTGTCGTCATTTTCTCCCACAGGACGGATGTCCTTTATCTGAACGGAGGGCCTTACCTCTCCGCGGTACTCATTTTTTTCTATTCTTACCGCAACGTCCACCCTATCCCCCTGAACAAAAGGAAAGCTCTCTGCCGTCTGTCCGAAATACACGGCGGGAACACTTACGTTATCCTTTGAAAGAGTTACTCTTATATGCTTATCTGAACCAATGGGTTTAATTGATGATACCACCATATTAAACAAGCCGAATACAGGGGGAGGATTTTCGGCTCCGAAAGGCTCTAAAAGTGCAAGCGAATCAAGAATTGCCGTGCTGACATACTGAGGATTCAGTCTTACGTCCACGTTTATGGACGGATAAAAGGGAGGAAGAGAAGCGGCATACTCGTTGATTTTTTTTCTGAATGTGTCAATGTTTTCCTTTTTTACGGAAAAGCCTGCAGCAAGGGTATGTCCGCCGAACTGAAGAAGCTCATCCGAGCAATAACTCAACGCATCATAAAGCGAAAAGCCGTCGATGCTTCTGCCCGAGCCTCTTGCAATTCCGTTTTCATCAACGGAAATCACGATTGCAGGTCTTCCGTATTTTTCGCAGAAGCGCGATGCGGCAATACCGATAACACCGGGATGCCATCCCTCTCCCGCCGCAACAAGAACCATGTCTTTCTTAAATGAGGGATTCTCCTCAAAATACTGCTCTATCTCCTCTGAGATTCCGCTTTCAACGGATTGTCTCATTGCATTGAGAGAGCACAGTTCCTCTGCTATTTCCTGCGCCTCATCCTCATCCTCGCAGAGAAGAAGCCTCAAAGCAGTGTCGGCACTGCCCATTCTGCCCGCGGCATTGATTCTCGGGGCAAGAGAAAAGGCTACACAGTTTCCGTTTATCTCACTCTTTACACCTGCCGCTTCAAGGAGACTTATAAGTCCCGGACGACAGCTGTTTTTCAGCACCTCAAGTCCCTTTGCTACTATTATACGGTTTTCTCCGGTAAGAGGTACTATATCTGCAACAGTACCGATTGCCGCAAGGTCGCCCATATCCTCAAAAACAGCGGTATAATCTCCGTCCTCAAGAGCGGCGGCAAGCTTCAGCGCAACGCCTACACCCGCAAGATTCTCCTCGGGAGAGGTATCGTCCTCACGGTGAGGATCAATAACCGCCAGAGCATCGGGAAGCACCGCACCTACCTTATGGTGATCCGTTACAATAAAATCTACGTTATATTCCTTAAAAATTTCCGCTTCCTCTACTGAAGCTATACCGTTATCCACGGTAATTATAAGATTTACTCCTGATTCTGCTATCTCTCTCGCCGTATCGGGTGAAAGTCCGTAGCCCTCCTTGAGCCTTGAGGGAATTCTGCTTGAAACCATCGCACCGACAGATTCAAGATATGAGCTCAGAAGTGCAGTTGCGGTTACTCCGTCAGCATCATAGTCTCCGTAAACCAGTATTCTCTCTCCGTATTCAATTGCCTGCCTTATTCGTTTTACCGCCTTTTCCATATCCTTAAGAAGAAACGGAGATGACAGCTCTCCGTCAGCAGCTCCGAGGAAATCAATTACGGCATCGGCTGTACGGATGCCTCTTGATTGAAGAAGCAAAACGGCAAAATCATCCGCACCGGTTTTTAGAGCCAGCGCAGATGCCGCATTTTTATCATAGGAGCATATATTCCACTTTTTGCGACTCAAAACGCAACCTCCGAATTTTATAAAAATTAGTTATCAGCTCTTTATTTATCTTAAAATTATATCACAAAAGTTATTTAATATCAATCGGCAAAACAACGAAAATATTATATATATTATTAATATTATATTGCACATTTTCGGGCGTAATTGTCGGAATGAGACTTGATCTATCCCTTGTCGCTTATTTTTTTCGGCCATATCCCGAACCGTTTTGAGTTTTCTGCGTATAATGCAAATGCGGAAGAGAATATTCCGCTTACTACCTGAAAAGGAGGTAATAAAATGGCAAAAAATCTGTTTTTCTACTCTCAGGGAAGCTCTGACAGCAGCGGACAGTCAGACAGATGCGGTGCAATTAACGATAATATGAATATTTACAAAAATCAGGATTGCTGCTCCTGCTCATATCCGCCTGCACCCCCCTTTCCTCCCGTGCCTCCCGTTCCGCCCGTTCCGCCCGTAATTCAAGGCCCTACAGGCCCTACGGGACCTCAGGGACCTCAGGGTGTTCAGGGATCTCAGGGTATCCCCGGTATCCCGGGACCTCAGGGCGTAAGAGGGCCTCAGGGTGTTCAAGGCCCCCAAGGACCTCAGGGTGCGGCAGGTGCTGACGGTGCAACGGGCCCCACAGGCCCTCAGGGTGCTGACGGTGCCGTCGGTGCGACGGGTCCCACAGGACCTCAGGGTGCTGACGGTGCCGTCGGTGCAACGGGCCCCACAGGCCCTCAGGGTGCTG
>JAZOOE010000168.1:0-6388 GCA_045654865.1 Acutalibacteraceae bacterium
AA
The DNA here is from genome assembly GCA_045654865.1 of Acutalibacteraceae bacterium. GTDB lineage: Bacteria > Bacillota > Clostridia > Oscillospirales > Acutalibacteraceae > RUG806. The sequence goes on from JAZOOE010000168.1 coordinate 3, forward strand.
TACAATTAATTGCTTTCAGGTATGACGGCATAACAAAAACGGACATTTCCGAAAACGGAAAAGGGCGCAGTACTGTGAAAAAATCGTCTCCCGCGGGAGGCTGAAAATTTATCCCGTCACTGTCCGTTCGCTTTCCCGCTTGCCCGAAAGCAGTAATAAGACCTTATCGGGCAGGCATTCCGACTGACAGCACGCAGACTGATAACGGCAATGGCGGTTGCTCAGGACTTTCACCTGAATTTCCCTGACACCGATAATTTTTATTAACTTTGCTTATTTTATCACAGATTTTTTGCTTTGTCTACAGTTTTTCAATAGGAAAAGTATTTGTAGAAAACGGGATATGCAGATATGAATTGTGAAAGAAGAACTCTCGAGCTGCTGCCGGGATCGTTGATGGTAAAGTTTTCGGCATTGAGCGTGCCTCCCTTGAAGCCGTTTATAACTACCCAATGCTGAGATCCGTTATTATTTTTAGCTCCGAGAAGCACGGGCTTGCCGGAGGAAAGTATATCGTAAATTTTCTGAAGATAGTTTTCAGAGGACGTGGTGACCTTATAGTCAGTGGGCCAATATACGTTACCGCCCGAGGAATAGGACAGAAGCTTTGACATTCTGTCGGGATATACGTTATAGCCCCGTCTGTAGGATTCCATCATTGCAATTCCCGTCGTAGCACATCCGATTTTTCCGATAGTCTTTCCCGATGTGCCTATCAGAACGGATGCCCATCGGCTGTCCGTCTGCTTGAAGGAGGGAACGGCAAGGCTTACGGCTGAGTATCCGTAAGTTGTTTTTTTAAGATAGGCGCAGCTGACAAAGCCCGTTTTGCTTCCGTGATAGAGAATTTTTGCCCATGAGCCGTAATCCTCGAGGATTACTACCTTCGTCCCCTTTTTGAGGCTGTCCTTAACGGAATAAGAGGTTGATGCACCGTAGCGCACGTTGAGATTGCCGTCTGCGGTATTTACCGTTGCGCAAAGCTGAGAAACGGATTTTATGTACGCCTTACTGCAATAGCCGTACGAATCGGCTGCATATTGTACCTTGTAAAAGTCGCCGTAGTCTCCGACGATTATGAGCAGACTGCTTTTTGCCGCACGTGTCAATACGGCAGAAGCGGTTGACGGCTGACTTCTGACATTGAGATTGCCGCTTTGTGTGCTGACAATGCCCGCAAAATATACCTCTGAAGCCAGAGCCTCCGCAGAAGCTGAAACGATTCCCAGAAGTGTCAGTACCGTTAAGATCAATGAGATTGTTTTTTTCATTTTTTTCACCTTTCTGAATGTTTTTCGGTACGTTAATTTTAACACGGGGAGGGTAAATTGAGAATACTCCAAATAATGTTAAAGACTGAGAGTCTGTAAGGTATGCTGATGTTTTTTGTTGTTTTGTAAGCTGCATTGCTTTCGCGGTTTTTGTTGCTTTTTGAAAAAGCTTGTTCTTGTTTTTTCTGAAGGTATAAAAAAGAGAGGTAACACGGAAACCGAGTCCGTATTACCTCTGCTTGATGCTTTGAGTTTTTTTATCAGAATGTCATATCTGCATAAATGGGGTAGTGGTCAGAGGAATATTTTTCTCCGTACATATCTCTTACTATTTTGTAAACGGAAACGTTGTTGATCTCGTCATTTACAAAAATGAAGTCAATGGGTAAGCCCTCATTGCCGCCTGTATAGCCGTGATAGGTCTTGCCTTCATCGGTTGTCTGTGCGATATCCTGACTGTCGCGAAGTCCTGCATCGGTGATGATATTATAGTTGTCTGTAAGCTTCTTGAAGTTGAAGTCGCCCGTGAGCACCGTGGGGATATCAAAGGAAAGCGCAAATTCGCTTACCATTTCAGCTCCGTGCTGACGTGCCGCCTCGCTTTCGTGGTCAAGATGCACGTTGACGTGTGCGTATTGCTCTCCGGTTTCCTTGTTCTCCAAAACCGCCCATGTACAGATTCTTCTCGTGTTTGCGCCCCAACCGTAGGATATCTCGTCAGGTGTTTCTGAAATCCAGAAATTACCGCTGTCAACAACCTTGTATTTGTCTTTTCTGTAAAGAATTGCAGACATCTCACCGCTGTAAATGCCCGTGTCGCCGCTGTCTCTGCCAACGCCTATAATGCCGTATTCCTTAAGAAAGCCCTTGAGTGTGAGATACCAGTCGTGGGTGCACTCCTGAAGACCGACGGAATCGGGCATATATTCGCCGATGAGCTGAGGAACGATTCGGAATCTGTCATCATACTCGTTATATCGAACGTTAAAGCTCATAATTCTGACGGTTTCGTCGTCCGTTATTACGTCCTTTGTTGCTCTTTCGGGCGTATTGTTGAATATGAATGCCGAAATAAATGTCATTGCAATGATAAAGAAATTTCTGATTGATAAAAATACCTCGTTCATAATGTTTTCCCCTTTTTTGTGGTTCTTAATTCCACTATATCGGCAAGACAGAGAAAAAGCAACAAAAAAATTCAAATCCGCAAAATGTCATTTTTTTGCACAAATAAATGCTGATTTATTTGTGATTTAACACAATTGAAACAAAACAGCAATCCCGCAGAAATTTCCCGTGTTCATAAAAACACGGCGTCGGGCATCTGAGCTTACAGCTCAAAGGAATACGTCTGTCCCTTTTCTGTATCTGCTTCAATAAAGCCTGAGGCAGTTTTTATTCTGAGTCGCTCTCCCGCATCAGAGCGTACGCTTATGCGGGTAGGTCTGCCGTTTTTCCATTGTGCATCAACGCAGAATGCACCTCGCGCGGTAAGTCCAGTGAAAGAGCCCGTGCTCCATTCCTCCGGAATACAGGGGATGACCTCAATATATCCCTCGTGGCTTTGCAAAAGCATTTCCGCTACGCCTGCAGTAAAGCCGAAATTGCCGTCGATCTGGAACGGAGGATGAAGATCCCAGAGGTTTGTTGCCATACATTTTGAAATTGCGGCTTTAACAAGATCATAAGCGCGTTTTCCGTTTTTCGTTCTTGCCCAGAGATTAAGCTTATGTGCAGTTGACCAGCCTGTCGATTTATCTCCTCTTTTGTTGAGTGTAATGCGGGCTGCACGGAGATATTCTTCATTTTCTGACGTGATTATGTCACCGGGATAAAGTCCCACAAGATGCGAAATGTGACGATGACACTTTTCACCGATATCACCGTAATATTCCTCCTCGCGGAATTCCTTTATCTGTCCTGATTTTCCGATAAGCACGGGGGAGAGTCTTGAGAGGTTTTCTGAAATATATCGGATAAAGTCATTGTCAATATCAAGAGCCTTTGCCGCCTTGACGGTATCCTTCCAACACTGATATATCATCTGCTGATCAAAGGCACAGCCCTTTGTATGATAATATTTGTTATTGTGGCATTGCTCGGGGGAGGCAGAGTATTTTGAGAGAAGAGTTCCGTCCTCTTGTTCTTCAAGAATTTTTGAAAGAAGCACCGACATTTCTCTCATAGCCTCGTAGCCTGTCTGCTTCAGAAAATCTTTGTTTTTCGTAAATTCATAAAAATCATCGAAAAGCTTAACCGTAAAGGCACCCGTGCCTGCACCCGAATGTCCCGTTTTCGGATCGGGAAGAGGCTCCATATCGTAAAGCCAGCCGCCCGTGGCTATTGCTATACCGTTATCCTCGGAAAAGCTCTCAGGGAAGTATTTTTTTATATATTCATCAGCATGCTCCTTTGCAAGGGGCATATATGCATTGAAATAGTCAACGTAGGGCAAAAAGCATTCGTGGAGATTCGTGTTGAAGGACGGCCAATAATTCATCTGAACGTTGATGTTATGCCAATAGCCCGAGGACCAGGGGGCAGAGTCATATCTGTTCCATATTCCCTGAAGATTTGCAGGTCTGCCTCCGGGACGTGATGAGCTTATAAGCAGATATCTGCCATATTGGAATAAAAGCTCCTCTGTATATGCACGATGATTGTTTTTTCTGTATTCCTTGAGAAGTCTGTCGGTTGTAAGCTCGGGGACGTAATCGCAAAGAGATATATCTGCGGCATTAAACAGAGCACAATAGTCATTGAGGTGTCTGTTAAAAAGCTCATCATAAGAAAAGTCTTCCGCGTTTTTTAACAGACGGAGCACCCTTTCGTGGGGATGGGGGTAGCCCTCAAGCTTTTTCTGCGGCTCCTTTTCTGTAAATACCCGACTTTCGCTGTGATAGTTCGTGGCACACACAAACAGAAGGACGGCACTGTTACAGCCCTTTAACACAATTGCATCCTTTTCATAAGAAATCTCACCGCCGTCGGCAATAACCCTCAGTCTTCCCTCAAAGAGAATTCCGTAATAGTCCATTTTGCCCTTTACTACAAGCGCTTCATTTTCCGTAAAAATATCCGCACTCTTTCCCATACCGTCGCCTTCCTTGAAAAGATATGGACGGTTAAGAGAAACCTTGGCTCGTATTTTAAGTGATATTGCGGCTTCCTTATCAGCGGAAATTTTTGTGACAAACACGTTGTCGGGATAGGATGCAAAATGTTCTCTCGTGTATTTAATGCCCTTGTATTCATACTCGGTTTTGCAAAGCGCCGTGTTGAGATTAAGAGAGCGTCTGTAGTTTTTGACTCTTTTATGGCCTGCTTCAAGATATATGCTGCAGAGGTTGCTGAGACCTGCGGCGCCGCCCGGATATTCATCACAGTAAGAGCAGGGATTGGAAAGGCTGTTTTCGGTGATGAGCATTCTTTCAACGTCGGTTCTTCCGAACAGACTTATGCCCATATAGCCGTTTCCGATGGGCAGTGACCAGCGTTCCCATCCATCCTGCGGGATATTGCATTTTCTGTGATCTCTCAAAGAAAGATCGTCATTTGTAAAGGGCGTCTGCTTCGTATAGTGTAGTGTATAATCCTTCATTTTTTGCTCCGTGTAAACAAATTTTATGAACAGCTGACATCCGAAATGCCGCTTCGATACTGATTATATTATGACGAATATAATAAATCAACCTGATATTGCCGATTTCATAGATGATGCCGTATGTTTTTTTATATAAAAAGATTACGCTCCCCGTTTTCGGAGAGCGCAGGCTTTTATTCTGTTTTCCATAGATCGGGATTATAATAATAAAGCGGCTTCCATGGACGCTGATAATCCGTGCCTACTCTTTTATAGCCGAATGCGGCTTCGCAGTTGCCGAGAAGTGTGGCATTGTCGATTCTTGCCCAGCCCGCTTCCTTTGAAATACTCTCTATTCCGATATGATAGTTTGTGCTTTCGGGGACGGTAAAGTCCATCTGAACGTCCTCCCATTCGGTGCCGCAAAAATCTCTTGAGGCTACAAGCTCACCCGTTTCAAGATTTCTGACAAACATACGGCAGGTGATTCCCGAGGTCTGAAGCTTAGCCCAGAAGCAGCAGGGCTCAGATGCGGACACGTAAAGTCCCTGATAGATTGCGGCTTTTCCCTCGTCAAGACAGGAGATATATCCGTAAGCCTTTCCCTGCGAGCCGCCCTCAAGCTCGGGCATATCATTTTCATAATATCCCACGCCCACGGAGTCGGGATTTTTATTTTTTCTTGCACTCCAGAAAACGAAGTCACCGTTTTCAAAGCCACCGTTTATAAACTGCTTTGCGGAATGAAAGAAATTCATATCCGTTATCTGTGTTTCAAAGAAATTGGGCTCAATTGCATCAAAGACGTTGTTTTCAAAACGGAAATGTGTAACGGGGGGATATCCGTTTTTTGTTGTGTAGGGATTATAATTCCAGTTGCCTATGGTCTGAAAATAATTATCGTGAACGTAAACGTTTCTTACCTCGATCTTGCTCTGATCGGGACAGTCTATACCCCACAAAATCATTCCGAATGCCTTGCAGTGATCGGATTCAAGATGGTTGTGGTCGATTTCAATATTAAGAGAGGGCTGAGGCTCGTCCGATGACCACCATTCGCTCTTTCTGGGATCCTTATATGATGAGAAGATATAAACGGAGTCATCACCCGTGTGCATTGTGCAGCCGGTGATTCTGATGTTTTGTGAATTCATAAGGCATATTCCGTCACCGTTGCCGTGACTCCAATGATCGATTTTAACATTTTTTATAAGACCGTTTCTGCTGGTAAAGGGCATCATGGCATAAGAATGATAATCGGTAATATGAACGTCGGAAATCAGAAATCCGTCAACTTTGTAAAATCCGATAGGACAGATCTTCATTATCAGCTCGGGGACGGTATCGGGCATCATTCTTATTGTGCCGTTACCTGTCACCTTTATATTTTCAGCGCCCTCGGGAGCAAATATGAGAGGATAGTTGTAGTACCAAAAGTGGCTCCATTTTATGTCGGGCGAAATATTATGTCCGTAGCCGGGCTTATAGGGGATATAACCATCTCCCAAGGGCTTTACGTAATCATCCTGCGA
>JAZOOE010000169.1:0-5602 GCA_045654865.1 Acutalibacteraceae bacterium
CTCAGAGCCTAAGCAAATAAGCTGGACAGCACTTGAGCGTTCCTCATAGTCGTTTGCAATTTCCCTTAAAATACCGTCAAGCTTTTCAGGGGTACAGCCCAACGCCTCAATAAGTCTGATTCGATCGATAGGCTCGCCGGAAGCAAAAATTATTGCTTCAACGGTGCTTTTTAAATTCACAGAATGTTCAATCAAAATCCAACTCTCCTTCCGGTATTTTAATTAATTCCAATTCAATTTCTTGTCCGTCACCGATAAGTCTTATATGCTTTGTTTTTGCAAGCTCAAGCACAGCGAGAAATGCAGCAACCATATCTGATCTGCTTTCTGATTTCAAAAGAATGGATTGAAACCTCTGACGTTTTTCGCCGGAGAGCAAGCTGACGATATTTTTGATTTTGGACGAAACAGAAACGATTTTCTTCTCAACAATAACCTTAAAAGAATCAAGAGGCGGGGGAATTTTCCTGAGACGCTTACCGACTACGCGCATATATGCATTAAGAATCTCAAGAGGCTCATGAATTCGATTATACGTCATATCGATCTCAAATTCGGCCTGAGGGCGGTTAATGCAATCAAAGCCTTTAGTCTGAGTTGATAACACCTGAGCAATTCTTTTGCATTCAGCATACTCAATAAGCTCACCGCTGAGCTCTTGTCTGAGTTTTTCTGCTTCCTCATAAACAGGTAATAATGAAACAGATTTAATATAGACAAGACGGGCTGCCATTTCAAGAAATTCACTTGCAATTTCAAGATCTGAATCCTTCATCTGTTCAACATACAGAAGATACTGCTCAACAAGCTCAACAATAGGAATATCATATATATTAAGTTTATGCTTTGCTATGAGATGCAAAAGAAGATCCATAGGGCCTTCAAATACATCAAGCTTATAATTCAAAGACGGCATATATACTTTTCCTTAGTTATAAAATAATATTAAATAGACCGAAAACAACTAATTCGATAACTGAATCAAAGAGATCAAAAATGAAACCGCTGACAATACTTAGTGGAGAAAAACCTATTCTGCTGAAAATAAAGAGAAGAGCAAAGAAGATATAAAAGAAATATTTTTCATAACTCAAAAGCTTGTAATATATTCTATCAGGTAAAAACATTGTAAGGATTCTCGATCCGTCAAGCGGAGGAAACGGAATCATATTGAACACAGCAAGCGCTACATTATAATAACCAACGTTATAAAAGAAAATATAAGCTACCTTTAGTGCATCAGCACTGCTGATAGAGGAAATTGCATATGAAATATTAGCAAACAAGATAAAAATAACGGCAAGTATAAGATTGGAAACAGGCCCCGCAAGAGCCGTTAATCCGAAATATAATTTTCTGTTTTTAAAATTACGTATATTCACGGGCACAGGTTTAGCGTAACCGAAACCGAATAAAAACAGCATCAACGTACCCTGCCAGGACAAATGCGCAGTCGGATTAATGTTGATTCTGCCCATAAGACGGCCTGTCGGATCACCAAGCTTATCAGCCGACCATGCATGCGCACATTCATGAACGGGTAAACAGCAAACGGTAACAAACACCAACACACAGATCTGAAGCATAAAATCGAAAATCTCGATTTCACCTGCCATAAAAGCTAAAATTTCACTAATCATTGCAAATCTCCTTTCGTGTAATTTTCAGCAATTACAAAACGTTCCGTTCCGTACATGTCATATTTTGTATTTTTGAAATTGAAATTCTCAAAAAAGCTTTGAATAACAAGCGGCTGGTCTTCTCCGCATTCTAATGCAACCGATCCACCGTCAGAAAGATATTTAAGCCAATCGGCTGCAATCGCACGGTAAAACACCAAACCGTCCTTTCCCCCGTCTAATGCGGTTAAAGGTTCCCTTTTGACCTCTTGCTGAAGTGAACTGATATCATCACTTTCAATATAAGGGGGATTAGAAACAATCAGATCAGCAAAGGGAATATTCGTAAACCTTGGATTCAACACGTCACATTTAATGATCTCAACGTTGTCAACTGACAAAAGCTGTTTATTCTGAGATATGAATTCCAGCGGAGTATCGTAAAGCTCAAACAGATAGCATTTGATCTCAGGCAGCTTTTTTGCAATACTAAGACCAATACACCCGCTACCAGAGCACAGATCATATACCACGGAATATCTATTTTTTTTTATCAGATCGACACAGATATCAACAAGCTCCTCTGTTTCGCTACGGGGAATCAATACACCTTCACCTACATGAAAAGTACTTTCATAAAAATCCCATTCGCCTAGGATATACTGAAGAGGAGTATGAGAAGTACGTTGATCAATATAAAGTAAATACTGTTTAACCGTATCATCGGATACTACTTCATTTCGATTAATAAGAAAAGAGTTTCTGTCGCCGTCAAAAAGTTTTAATAACAGCTGTGTCGCATCAAATTCTGCATCATCTATATCAGCTTCAGCCAATCTATCAATGCCTTGCATCAACAACTCCTGCCAAGTAATCATTGAAGTTTATCATCCTCCGGATTATCGGTAATCACAGCCTTAATAGACGCTATAGCAACCTCTATTATGTCATCTGTGGGCTCTTTCGTTGTAATTCTTTGCATCCACAAACCGGGGGCTGAAAATATTTTAGTTATGATGTTATCATGACGCCCCGCATATTTTATAAGCTCATAGCTGATACCGGTAACAACGGGTAAAATAGCAACAATTTTAACAAGAGTCCATATAAGTCTGTATTCTTCAGCTTTTAAAACAGGAAAAATTGCAACAGCAAGGAACGAAACAATTACACTTGTAATCAGCACAATGAAAATAAAACTCGTACCGCATCGAGGATGAAATCTCTTGCACTTCTTGACATTCTCTACTGTAAGCTCAAGTCCTTTTTCATAGCAAAAAATTGATTTGTGCTCTGCGCCGTGATACATAAAAACTCGCTTGATATCGTTCATCCTTGAAACTGCAAGCATATAGCCGATAACAAGAATAATTTTTATAAGTCCTTCAAACAAGGGATGAAAATCAGCTATAGCTCCGTGCAAAAGCTTGTTGTCAACCAAATCAACAAGAAAAGTAGGCGCATAAAAGAACAATAACATACACACAACTACAACAATGACGGAAAGAACGGCAGTAATGGCTGTTACCATTTTAGGTCCCATTCTTTCATTAAGCCATTTATCAAGACGGGACATATTTTCCGTATTATCCTCTGCGTCGAGCTGACCTGACAATTCAGCTGAGCGCATAAGAGACCTATATCCCATTATCATTGACTCAATAAAATTAACTATACCACGAATAAAGGGAAAACCAAAAAATTTAAATTTGTCTTTGAGATGCTTAACCTCTGACATCTCAGTAATGATATGACCGTCAGTATGTCTTACGGAAATAGCAGCACCTTTTGGGCCGTTCATCATTACGCCCTCAATCAAAGCCTGGCCGCCGACTGAGGTTTTATGTAAAACTGATTCTTTACTCATCAGCTATCCTTCCTTTCAGATAAATTTACGGGAAGCGTCGGCAAAGTAATATTAACCTCTGTTCCCTCTCCGAGCTCACTTGTGATTTCAAGAACACCCTTATGAAGATTTATAATTTCATCGCAAACTGCAAGTCCGATTCCCGAACCCTTTGCAGATAAATTAGCTTTATAAAATTTCTCCTTAATTCGGGGAAGATCCTCTGAGGAAATTCCGCATCCATTATCAGCCACCTTTATCCTAACGTGATCAGAGGATATCATCGCAACAATGGAAATTCTGCCTCCTGCAGGAGTATATTTAATAGCATTATCAATAATATTTACAAACACCTGCTTGATTCTGTCGGGATCAGCATTAACGGGAGCGGGAAAATCGGGAGAGCTGTAAAATATTTCTTTTCCTTCTCGCGTAGCTCTGTCCCTTAAAACATAGACAGCATCATCCAGCTCGGCAATAACGTCTATTTTCTGTAAATGCAAAGTCATTCTGCCGCTTTCCATTCTTGAAAAGTCGAGGAGATCTTCAACAAGAGTATATAAGCGTTCGGTTTCATTTTGTATAACTCTGAGACCGTTGTTAACAGTTGCGTCACCCGAGTCGCTTATGCATAAAAGAGTCTCTGTCCAACCCTTGATAGCAGTCAAAGGAGTTCTTAGTTCGTGTGAAACGGTTGAAATAAATTCATTTTTAAGCTTATCTGTTTTATCGATCTCATCGGTCATATAGTTAATGGATTCCGCCAATTCGGCAAGCTCATCGTCGTAGCGGTTAGGTAATTCTATTTTCTGTGAATAGTTACCTGCGGCAATGCTTCTTGCTGCCATATTGAGCTTTTTTACAGGAACAACGATTGATCGTACAAAGAACAAGCCCGAAAAGATAACCAGCATAAGCGCAAAAAAGCAAACAATCATTATGATAAGCGTAATCTTAGTTACCTGAACGTCTACAGGAGCAAGAGAAATAATATATCTTACTGCTCCGTTGCTTTGCCCGTGGGTTTTAGGCAAAAGAACCGAGAGAGACATAACCTTCTCGCCGCTGCTCATTTCTCCTTGCCAGAATGCTCTTCCCGAGGGTGAGTTAAGCGCATCTTCATAATCGGGAAACTGTTCATTTTCAGAATAGAAGCCTGTCGATGTAACGATTACGTCACCGTCTTTATTTATTACCCACAATTCAGCAATGTTGATTTCCTGAAAATTATCAACGTATTCCTGTGCACGAGCGGAAAATATATCATTGGTTGAACCGAGATAAGAGCTGAAATAATCAGCCACCACACCGCTCTGTCCTAGAGACTGAAGCTTTTCCTCTACAGTGGTATAATAATAGTTTCTTAAAATCAGAACTATTGAAGCAGATATACACGTAAGAATAACAGCAATAACAAGTATAGTAGTTAACAACCATCTTACTGTAATTCCGCTTTTTAACATTATCTCACCTCATATAAGCTCAGACAAGCCACTTATAACCGACACCCCAAATAGTAGTAAGATGATGGGGGCTCGAAGGATCGTCTTCAAGCTTCATTCTTAATCTTCTTATATTAACGTCTACAACCTTATCATCACCATAATACATATTACCCCAGACGTGATTTAATATTTCTCCTCTTTCAAGAGCTGTATTGGGATGATTAAAGAAAAATTCCATTATCTGAAATTCAACCTGTGTGAGCTCTATCAAAGCTCCTTTTTTTGTTAATGAGCGGCTTCTGAGATTAAGGACAAAGTCGCCAAGCTCAATAACGTTACCTTTATTTTTACTCTTTTCCGCAAATTCTCTGTTCAGCGTAACTCTGCGGTATATTGCATCAACTCTTGCCATTAATTCAGAAGGAGAAAAAGGCTTTGTTACGTAATCATCTGCGCCTACAAGCAAACCTGTAACCTTATCCATCTCCTGAGTCTTGGCTGTAAGAATAATAATTCCGATTGTACTGCTCTTCTGTCTGAGCTGCTTGCAAACCTCAAGTCCATCAACGCCGGGCATCATAATATCAAGCAAAGCAATATCAAAGCAGCCGTTATATTCCTCATATAATTTTAACGCCGTTTCTCCGTTATCGGCTTCTACTACTTCAAATCCGTTACGCTCAAGATTTATA